>JAIPGF010000048.1 GCA_021736205.1 Candidatus Izemoplasma sp. | reverse complement strand
CAGCAATTAACATGTATCTTGTATTAAAAAAAGCAGAATTAACACTCTAAGTAATGAAAGCAATTACATTACTTTGATATTCAAAATAAATTGACAATCAGTTTCACATAAGTTAAACTTAAGGTAACTTAGACAAATTTAAGGAGGAATATAAATGATTTTTGAAAAATTAAAAGGAATTATCGTAGAAGAACTAGGTGTTGATCCAAAAGATGTAACACTTGATGCAGACTTAAGTGATGATTTAGGTGCAGATTCACTTGATGCTGTTGAATTAATAATGGAAATCGAAGATGCATTTGATATTAGCGTTAATGATGATGCGGCACAAGAATTTAAAACCGTTAAACAAATCGTTGACTTTATAGAAAAAGAAGAATAATCAGACAAAAAGAAGATTTTCAAACTTGAAAATCTCTTCTTTTTTATTCAATATAAGTTTGAAGTTCAAACTAAGAAGGGAAAATGATGGATTTAAGACAAATTAAAAATCTTATTGAAGCCTTTGAAGAATCAACGGTTCATAAGTTAAAGATTAATAATGAAGAGTTCAGTATTAGCTTAGAAAAAGAAACTAAAGCTATCAGTGATAATAAAACGAATGTCCCTCCAATCTTGCCTAAAGAAGAAGTTGTTCAAGCAACTTCTTCTGAGAAAGCAACACCTGAAAAAAATACCAATACACTCATAAAGGCACCACTTGTTGGTACTTTTTATGCAGCTCCATCTCCTGACAGTACACCGTATGTTCAAGTTGGGGATAAGGTGAAAGAAGGAGAGACATTATTTATTGTTGAGGCTATGAAAGTAATGAATGAAGTTAAGGCGCCTATGAGTGGTGAAATAATGAAAATTCATACCACAGATGGTGCGATGGTTGAATTTAATCAAGTTATAATGGAACTTAGCTAATATGTTTCAGAAAATATTAGTCGCTAATAGAGGAGAAATTGCTGTTCGAATTATTCGTGCATGTAAACAACTCAGTATCGAAACTGTTGCGATATATAGCGATGTTGATCAAGAGAGTTTACATGTTCAATTAGCAGATGAAGCTGTTTGTATTGGACCCGCTGCATCACAAGAGAGTTATTTAAATAAAGAAAGCATTATCACTGCTGCTATAAATACAGGTGCTGAAGCGATTCATCCAGGCTTTGGCTTTTTGAGTGAAAATGCTGATTTTAGTCAGTTATGTCATGATTGTGGGATTATATTTATTGGACCAAGTGGCGATGTGATTCATAAAATGGGAAATAAATCACACGCAAGAAAGCTCATGGAAGAAGCTGGTGTACCAGTGGTACCAGGTAGTGATGGGGCAGTTGCATCACTAAAAGAAGCAAGAGAGATTGCTGGTAAGATAGGCTACCCTGTCTTAATCAAAGCAAGTAGTGGTGGTGGCGGACGCGGAATGCGTGTTGCTTATAGAGCTAATGATTTTGATCAAGCGTTTAACACTGCAAAAAGTGAAGCAAAAAATGCGTTTGGTGATTCAACGATGTATTTAGAAAAATACATGGAAAATCCTAAACATATAGAATTTCAAATACTGGCAGATAAATATGGTGCTGTAATTCATTTAGGAGAACGTGATTGTTCGATTCAACGTCGCAATCAAAAAGTGATTGAAGAAGCGCCTAGCTTAATTGATCCAAAGATGCGTGAACAAATGGGAAAGGATGCCATTAATGCGGCAAAAGCGGTTGGTTATGAAAATGCTGGTACGATTGAATATATTGCCTGTGATAATGCCTATTACTTTATAGAAATGAATACACGTATTCAAGTGGAACATCCTGTGACAGAAATGATTACTGGCGTTGATATCATTCAACAACAAATTCATATCGCAAGTGGAGAAAAACTAAGATATACACAAGAAGAAATCACCTTTGATGGCTGGAGTATTGAATGCCGTATCAACGCAGAAGATCCCGTGCATGATTTTAGACCTAATCCAGGAATGATTGACTTACTCCATGTTCCAAGTGGATTTGGTATTCGTTTTGATAGTTTTATTTATAGTGGTTATACAGTACTTCCTTACTATGATTCTATGATGGGGAAATTAATTGTTCATGCACCGACGAGAAAAGAAGCTATTCAAAAGATGCGTGTTAGTCTTGATGAACTAATTATTACTGGAGTAAAAAATAACCGACATTTTTTAAGTAAAATACTAACCGATATTGATTATTATAATGGAAACTTTGATACGTCTTTTATCACGCGTAAAAAAGAGTTTCTTTTGGAGTAGATATATATATGGTTACATTAAAAGAAGTATTTAATCAAAGAAAACAAGAAAAAATCAAAACCAAACAACGAAATGCGAAAAAGAATTATAAAAATAAAACCCTTGATGTCCCCAAAGGACTCTATGAACAATGTCCCAATTGTAATAGTACGGTAAACATGAAAGAAATCTTGCAAAATCATTTTAAATGTAAATATTGTAACGAACATTTTCGTGTTCGTGCAATTGATCGTTTAGATATGACCCTTGATAAAAACACGTTTGTTGAAAAAGGGTTAGGATTTATCACATTAAATCCACTTTTTCAAGATGGCTATGATGAAAAAATTAAGCAATACCAAACAAAAACTAATTTAGATGAGGCATATGTTTATGGGTATGGTGAAATTGAAGGTCATCCGGCTGTTATTGGGGTGATGGATAGTTATTTCTTAATGGGATCAATGGGGAGTGTGGTTGGTGAAAAAGTTGCCAAAAGTTTTGAGTATGCGATTTATAAAAAACTACCAATCATTATTTTTACAGCATCAGGTGGTGCTAGAATGCAAGAAGGTATTTTTAGTTTAATGCAGATGGCTAAAACTAGTTCTTTAGTTGCTAAGCATAGTAACGAGGGATTACTTTATATTTCTGTATTAACCCACCCTACAACTGGTGGCGTTACGGCAAGTTTTGCTTCTTTAGGGGATATTACACTGGCTGAACCGAATGCCTTAATTGGCTTCGCAGGACCACGTGTTATCAAACAAACAATCAACCAAGAATTACCAGAAGGATTTCAAACATCTGAATTTTTAAGAGATAAAGGCTTTGTTGATAAAGTGGTTGATCGCCAAGTCTTAAGACATACTTTAGGACGTTTACTTAGATTTCATAGGGGGCACTTATAATGGATGTCTTACAAAAATTAAAAAAGTTAGAAGACTTAAATAATAAAGTAAATGAACTAGATGATGACACACTCATTCAAAAACTAAAAACAGAAATTGAGGAGTACAAACAAACGTCTTTGACCCAATTAACAGCGTGGGATAGAGTCTTACTCGCACGACATAAAGAACGTCCTCATGCCTTAGAATTTATTGAGTATATGACAAGTGATTTTTTAGAACTCAAAGGCGATCGTCTTTATAAAGATGATGCCAGTATTATTGGGGGAATTGGTAATATAAATGGCGAAATTGTTACGATTATTGCTTTACAAAAGGGGTATGATACAGATGATAATATTAAACGTAATTTTGCGATGCCACATCCAGAAGGGTATAGAAAAGCCAAACGTTTAATGGACCAAGCTGAGAAGTTTAATCGTCCGATTATCACATTGATTGATACCCCAGGTGCGTATCCTGGCCTTGGCGCAGAAGAACGTGGACAAGGGGAAGCTATTGCACAAAATTTACGTGCGATGAGTGAGTACACCGTCCCTATTATATCTGTTGTTATAGGAGAAGGCGGTAGCGGTGGTGCGTTAGCTCTGGGAGTTGCTAATAAAATACTTATGTTAGAAAATGCTGTGTATTCTATTTTGAGTCCTGAAGGATATGCTTCCATACTCTGGAAAGACGCCAAAAGAGCTAAAGAAGCAGCTGAAGTTATGAAACTGACAAGTTTTGACTTAAAAGAACTTAAGATTATCGATATGATTATTCAAGAACCTATTGGTGGTGCCCATTTTGATAAACATCGAACGCTTATTAATACAAAAGAAGCCATCCTTACGACATTAAGTGATCTTAAAGTTTACTCTAAAAATAAATTAAAAACAAATCGTCATCAAAAATACCGAAATATTGGATTTTTCCAACGATTCAATTATGACAACTTAGGAGGAATAAAACGATGATTCATACTAAAATATTAGGCACCGGATCATATGCACCAAGCAATGTTGTAACCAACGATGATTTAACAAAAATTGTTGATACATCAGATGAATGGATTTATAGTCGAACAGGGATAAAAAAACGTCACATTACACAAGATGAATACACAATTGATTTAGCGGAAAAAGCCGCTAAAAAAGCAATTAAAGATGCCCAGATAGATGTGAACAATATTGATTTAGTAATTGTTGCAACGGTAACACCAGATAACGCTTTTCCGGGCGTTAGTAATTTGCTCCAAAAACGTTTGGGACTAGATGAAATTATGACATTTGATATTAACGCAGCATGTAGTGGCTTTATTTATGCCCTTAACATTGCTGATAAAATGATTAAATCAGGTAGTTACAAAAATGCCTTAATTGTTGGGGCAGAAACATTAACACGTTTGACAGATTGGTCCGATAGAAATACGTGTGTCTTATTTGGAGATGGCGCAGGTGCGTTTGTTATTTCCAAGAGCAATGAAAATAAAATTAAAGATGTTATAACAGGATCTGTAAGTGATGATGAAGGACATTTAATTTGTCAGAGTCCAGCTTTAAAAGATCCAGCCAAAAATGTGATATCTAAACAAGATCATATTCATATGAATGGGCGAGAAGTTTTCAAATTTGCAACCCGTATTATGCCCAGTACCGTTGAAAAATTACTTAAAAGAAATAATATGAAAAAAGCCGCTATTGATCATGTCATAGCACACCAAGCTAACGCAAGAATCATTCAAAAAGCAGCTAAAACATTAAATATTCCAATGGATAAAATGTATTTAAATATCCAAAAATATGGCAACACATCAGCTGCGAGTGTGCCCTTAGCTATTGATCAAGCGATTAAAGAAGGCGTCTTAAAACGTGGCGAGACATTTATTACTGTTGCGTTTGGTGGTGGCTTCACATACGGTGGTGCCTTAATTGAATTTTAAGGAGTTAAGATGACAGATATTAGAGATTTATTACACACGAAATATCCTATCATTCAAGGCGGCATGGCCAACATTGCTGATCATAGACTTTGTGCTGCCGTAAGTAATGTAGGTGGCTTTGGATTGATTGGTAGTGGAGCTTGGGATAAAGACCGTGTTAAAGAAGAAATAAGAAAAACAAAAAAACTAACAAACAAGCTCTTTGGTGTCAATATTATGTTGATGAGTCCCCATGCTAAAGCCATAAGTGATTTAGTTATTGAGGAGCAAATTCCCGTTGTGACAACAGGTGCAGGTAATCCTGGAATTTACTTACAAAAATGGCAAGATGCAGGAATCAAAGTTTTTCCTGTCGTTCCTAGTGTTGCCTTTGCTAAACGTTTAGAAAAAAAGGGTGTTGATGCTGTCATTGTAGAAGGGACAGAAGCTGGTGGACATATAGGAGAACTCACCACTTTTACCTTAGTACCACAAGTGGTTGATGCTGTTAGCATTCCTGTTATTGCAGCAGGTGGTATCGCTGACTATAGAGGACTTGATGCTGCTTTTAGTTTAGGAGCAAAAGGTATTCAAATAGGAACTGTGTTACTAACTGCAACAGAGTGCCCGATTCATGATAACTACAAAGAATCGGTTGTCAAAGCAAGAGATACATCAACTGTTGTGACAGGTAGAAATACGAAAGCACCGGTACGTGTGATCAAAAATAAAATGGCAAGAGATTATTTAACTTTGTTAAAAAAAGAAAATGTAAGTTTAGAAGAATTAGAAAAACTTACACTTGGGTCGTTAAAACGCGCCGTGTTTGATGGTGATGTAGAAACAGGTTCAATCATGGCTGGCCAATCGGCAGGACTTGTTAAACAAATAGAACCTGTACAAGTTATTCTTGATAATATGTATCAAAATTCGTATGTATCAAAGGGGGTATTTCAATGAAAATTGCCTTTATGTTTAGTGGCCAAGGGGCACAGTATTTAGGTATGTGTGAAGAATTATACAACACATATGATTGTGTAAAAGACGTGTTTAAGTTGGGAAATGAAACACTTGGTATTTCCTTAGAAGAGATTATGTTTAACGATAAGACACTGTTAAATAACACTACAAATACACAACTTGCTATGTTTACAATGTATGCTGCAATATTAGAAATATTAAAAGAAAAAAATATTGAAGCAAGTTATTCTCTTGGCTTATCTTTAGGAGAATATGGTGCGTTATTACATAACGAAGTATTTGATCTAAAAACAGGATTTAAACTCATTTTAAAACGAGGCTCAGTTATGGCGAAAATCTCGTTGAATAATCCTGGTAAAATGAGTGCAATTATTGGATTAGATGAACAAAAACTAAAGACGTTCATTAAACAAGATAGAGGCTATGTTACAATTGCAAATTATAATACACCACGCCAACTTGTTATTAGTGGAGAAGAAACAGCTATAAAGCGTGTTAGCAATAAAGCGATTGATGCAGGAGCACGTGCTGTTTTATTAAATACAAGTGGGGCATTTCATTCTAAATTAATGGATGCAGCAGCAAACAAATTTAAACATTATTTAAAAGATATTTCGTTAAATGAACCAACTAAAAAAATAACCTTAAACACAACGGGAGATTTTTATAAAGATAACATCAAACAAACACTCCCTAAACAAATAAATTCTAGTGTCAAGTTTTATCAAATGATTTATACTTTGAAAAATGATGGTGTCGATATATTTATTGAAATCGGACCTAAAAAAACATTAAAGGCGCTTGTAAGACAGATTGATAAAACATGCACAACATATAATATAGAAGATAATAAATCACTTGAAAAAACACTGAAAAAACTAAGGAGGTAACATGTCATTTAATGATAAAACGGTTTTAATCACAGGGGCAAATAGTGGCATTGGTAAAGAAATTGCTTTGATGTTTGGGAAAGAACATGCCAATGTTTTAGTGAACTATATTGTCAATGAACAAGATGCAGATGATGTGGTTCAAGCAATAAAAGAAATGGGCGGGAATGCTAAAAAAGTATTTGGTGATGTCACCAAATTAGAAAACTGTAAAACATTGGTTGAAGAAGGTATTACAACATTTGGCGCGATTGATATTTTAATTAATAATAGTGGCATAACGCGTGACAATTTAATTATGCGAATGAAAGAAGAAGACTTTGACCAAGTGATTGATGTCAATCTAAAAGGAACTTGGAATATGTCTAAAGCTATCACGAGACATTTTATGAAACAACGCGTTGGTAGAATTATCAATATTAGTAGTGTTGTTGGCATCATTGGTAATGCTGGACAATCAAATTATGCCGCCTCAAAAGCGGGCATTATTGGCTTAACAAAATCTCTAGCAAAAGAACTGGGTAAAAGAAATGTCACAGTTAACGCTGTTGCGCCAGGATTTATTCAAACAAAAATGACAAAAGAATTGCCAGAAGAAGTAAAAAAAGATTACTATAAACAAATCCCACTAGGACGCTTTGGTACAACTAAAGATATAGCCAACGCTTGTTTGTTTTTAGCAGGTAACCAAGCAAGTTATATTACAGGACAAGTATTAAGTGTTAATGGTGGCATGATTTAAAGGGGGACACAATGAAAAGACGCGTTGTTGTAACAGGAATTGGTGCTTTAACACCACTTGGAAACGATTGTGAAACATTTTGGAACAATATTAAACAAGGTAAAAACGGTATTGATTTTTTAACGACGATTGATACATCGTTAAATGATATAAAAATAGGAGGAGAAATTAAAAATTTTGATTTTGAATCTTATTTCGGACGAAAACAACTCAAACGAATGGATCGTTTTGTCCAATTTGCGATGGTCGCAACTGATGAAGCGGTTAAAGATTCAAAGATTGATTTTAAGAACGTGAATACCGATCGCTTCGGAATTTATTATGGTAGTGGGATTGGCGGTCTTGAAACAATTGCCAATCAAGAAGATCGAGCGAAAAAAAGAGGGTATACACGCTTAAGTCCTTATTTTATTCCTAGTGCCATCATTAATATGGCTGCAGGACAGATTTCAATTAAATACAAAATTAAAGGAATATCAACTAGTGTTGTGACCGCTTGTGCAAGTGCCACCAACTCTATAGGAGACGGATTTAGAGCTATTCGAGATGGTTACTTAGATGGCTGTATTGCCGGGGGAAGTGAAGCGAGTTTAATTCCTTTAGGATTAGGGGGATTTAATGTTATGCATGCGTTAAATAAATCCAATGATCCAAACAAAGCAAGTATACCATTTGATAAGAACCGAAGTGGATTTGTCATGGGTGAAGGTGCAGGAACACTTATATTAGAATCTCTAAAGCACGCTAAAAAACGTGGTGCTAAGATATACGCTGAAGTGTCTGGGTATGGAGCGACAAGCGATTCCTACCATATAACAGGTCCCGATGAAACGGGAGATGGGGCTAAAAAATCGATGTTAAATGCGATTAATGATGCCCAGCATCAACCAAAAGATGTTGATTATATTAATGCACATGGCACATCAACACCGCTTAATGATCGCACTGAAACACGGGCGATTAAAAGTGCGTTTAAAGACCATGCTTGTAACTTGAATATCTCTTCAACTAAAAGTATGACGGGCCATTTACTTGGGGCTAGTGGAGCGATTGAAGCAATAGTAACATTACTGGCTTGTAAAGAAGATTATATTCCACCTACAATTAATACCGAAACACTTGATGAGGAATGCGATTTGAATTACACTCTTAAAAATGGTATAAATAAAACAGTAGATGTAGCAATCAGTAATTCACTTGGATTTGGTGGTCACAATGCCACCATTCTATTCAAAAAGTATAAGGGAGAGTAAGATGGAATTAAATAGTAATCAGATACAAGAAATTATACCACACAGATATCCCTTTTTAATGATTGACAAGGTAGCTGAACTAGAACCTGGGCATTCTTGTAAAGCGATAAAAGCTGTAAGTGCGAATGAAATGCAGTTCATGGGACATTTTCCCAAAGAACATGTTATGCCTGGTGTATTGATAGTTGAAGCACTTGCTCAAACTGGGGCAGTAACAATTTTATCTTTAGAAGAAAATAAAGGTAAAATAGCATACTTTGCTGGGATTGATAAGTGTAAATTTAAACAGGTTGTCAAGCCAGGAGAT
>JAIPGF010000047.1 GCA_021736205.1 Candidatus Izemoplasma sp. | reverse complement strand
TTAGAACGAGAATCTTTTCATGCATTAATCCCAATATCACTATCTCTTCTTAAATGAAAAAAAGGAACCATTTCTTTCGAAATGATTCCCCATATTTCTTTTCTCTTACTCAATACCCCTATCCTTGACATTCAACCTAAAAAGGGGCACTTTCCTTATCTATTAAGTTACATTTTCACTTTTGTAAATTCTCCATCCTCATCTGGATGTGTTTCTAAATACTCTTTAATCTCTTGTCGCATTTCTTCATCACCAGGTTTACATTGTGTAAGTTTAGCATCTTCATCTAAAATAGCGGTTGCCATTGCCTTACAACTTGGATTACCACACTGTCCACAGTTCTGATTCGGTAACAGTTTTGTTATATCATCAATACGTGGATCTTCATCTACATGAAAGACCACACTTGAAATTGATAAGATGACAGCAATGACAAAACTAATACTTGCGCCAATTAATATAATATCTAGCATTATACCACTCCTCCAAATCCACTGAAGATCATCGCCATGATGAAAGCAGTGATTAGAGCAATTGGTATACCTTGCCAATTACGTTTAATTGGATAAGCATCCATTTCTTCTCTGATAGCACTAAACAAGAATATTACAAGTGCGTACCCAATTGAAATACCTACAGCATAAAAGGTAATTTGCCAAAATGTAGGGGTTGTCGTTTGGAAGATTTTTTGTGAGTTTCTTGTAGTGTCTATTGCGACACCGAGTACCGCACAGTTTGTGGTAATCAACGGTAAGTAAACACCGAGTGCATTGTAGATAGCACTAGAGAATTTCTTTATAACCATTTCAACAAATTGCACGAAACTAGCAATAACAAGTATAAAGATAATGGTTGATAAATATTCAAGATTATTGGGAATTAAAACACGCGTATAAAGTAAATGAGCAATCATAGTAGATGAGGTCATAACGAATGTTACTGCCATCCCCATTGACAACGCGCTACTTTTTTTCGTACTTACACCCAGAAATGGGCAAATTCCATAAAATTGGTTTAATATAACGTTGTTAACAAATATTGCACCAAAGGCTATTGCGATATATTCCATCTTATGCCACCTCGCTTTGGTCTAATCGTCTAAATTTAATTTTATTAATATATGCTACTAGAATACCAAATACTAAGAATGCACCAGAAGCTTGAGCAAAAATACTAATTTGGAATGCTTCAGGTATAATTTGAATACCCAAATCGCCCCAGATTGTAATACTTCCTTTTCCAAATAATTCACGGAAGAAACCAAGCAATACAATACCACCTGTAAACCCTAGTCCCATTGCAAGTCCATCTGCAGCACTCTTAACTGGATTGTTCTGAGAAGCGAATGCTTCAGCACGACCTAAGATTAAACAGTTAACAACAATTAAACTTAAGAAGGTCCCCAGTGCTAAGTATAAATCAAGTACATAATATTGCATAACAGTTTCTAAGATTGTTACAAGCGCTGCGATAATGACGATATAAACAGGAATCCTAACTTCACTAGGAACCCAATTACGAATAAGTGAGACAATTAAATTTGAAAATACAAGTACAAATATAACACCTGCACCCATTCCTAGGGCTGTCTCAACACTTCCTGTAACAGCAAGTGTTGGACACATTCCTAAAAATTGTACGAATACTGGATTCTGTTTGAAAAATCCATCATGAAATATTTTTCCAAATGTTATTTCTTTTTTAGCCATTAGTTAGCACCTCCGACAGATTGTTCAAAGTGATAAGTTATAATTAAGTCAATGGTTGTTCTCATTCCACCAGTAGAATTTGTTACACCAGAAACTGTGTCAACAGGATCTGATTGTAATGAAGTAAATGTTACACCTTCGAAGAGATCTAACCAAGTTGTTGTTGTAAAATTGGTTCCGAAAGATCCATCATACGTTCCATACTGACCGGCAGCACCATCCCATGTTTCTGAATCTGAGACAATATTTAGTTGTTGGGTTGTACCATCTAAAGCAACTCCCCAAGTAAACCATATTTCTATTTCGTCATTATTTCCATCAGCTTTTGCATAATAGACATAGCCAATAACTGCATCACTTGCATCTTTTGCTGCATATATGTTTCCGATTACTTCATTATAATCATAGTCTAGATAGACACTCTCAAATGTGGTAGCTGTTGGGTAAGCTGCTTCTAATTCAACTGTATCAACCGCGAGTGGATCAACGCGTTCAACAAAATAATTTAAGTGATAGAAAATCAAGTGACCAACAGCTTCTTGTAAAGCATTTTTGGTAATTGTACTTCCTGCTACAGCATCAATTTCTAGATCACTTTCGATTGAAGAACCTTCGATTGAATCATCATATGATTCTTCATAGAATGTATCTGCACGACCCTCTGTTTCTGAGTCATCAACCATCATTAATCCAGTTAAATTGTTCTCTGTGTCAACACCCATTAAAAATTGAATGTAGGTTGGTTCACTATAAGATGCTCCGATTGTAGTTGATAAGTAAAGTGTTCCAATAACTTCATCACTATCATTTTTAACTTCAAATATTTTTGTGACGATAAAATCAGATTTCTTTGATTCAGTAATATCAGTAAATGTAACACCTGTAGGGAATAATGCTTCTTTTGCTAGTTCAATGCGTTCTTCTTTAGTAAGGATGACTTCTCCTTCGAATTCTTGTCGATGGAATTGTGTCACTTTTTGCAAAGAGGAACTCCAAGCGTTTGTTGTCACTGTTGCACCAGCAATTTTATCAATTGATTGATCTAATAACTCTTGGTAATCTTTCCCTTCAAACTGTATCCAGTTATCAGAATTTATAATTTCATTTCCAAGTCCTGCTGTATCATTGGCATATAAGGTTTTATATCCAATCACATTGCCAGAATCTAAATCAAATGAAATGATATATTCAATTATATCATCTTCATTATACCCTACAAATTCTGCAGTGTATAAAACAGCAACATCATTGGTACCATCGTTAGCAACTTCAATAGATGTAATACCGGTTCCTGTTATATCTTGTGTTGGTGTGTAGTCTGTTAACGTAACACCTTCAGGTAAGATTTCTTTTTTCTGACGTAGTAATTTTTCTTCTGGTGTCTCGATTGGACCACCTGAGCCATCACCGAATTGAGTTTCATGAAACTCACTAACTTTTTTAAGTGATGAAACCCATCCAGCAGTCGTAATTGTTGCACCAGATAGACCATCAATATCACCATTTTGTAAGTCTTCTAATGGTTTTCCTGCAAACTGTTCCCAGTTTTCTGGATCGCCAATTTGGGCACCATATCCAGGTGTATCTCCTTGATATAGTGTGATATATCCTGTTACTTTATTATTCATATCAATTCCCAGTAAGTATTCGATTTGAGAATCAAATCCTTGAAATTTAGCGGTATAAATATACCCTTTACCTTCAACTTTAATAACTTCTTGAATTCTTGTGTCGCCAAAATCAAGACCTTCTTCTGGGCTTAAGTCATCTGTTGTTTCTAATCCTGGAAGCACCTTGAACTTTGCTTTATTTGCTGCTTTAATAGCTTCTGCTTTAATGAGTGGTCTGAAGTATTGTTCTACTTGAGAGACACCGATTGTTGCTACGATTACAACAATCATTAATGTAATAATTATTTTTACATGTTTCATTATAGGATCCCTCCTATAAAGGCCATAGCTTCATAACTTTCTTGTAAGCGGCCTTGTAATATAAATCCGATTGAAATTGTTATGATAATTACAATCAAGAGGGAGTAAGTTACAGTTTTTATTAATCGTTTCTTATTAGAACGTGTTACAGTTCTATTCATAAATGGTGTAAGTAAATTCCCTAATAATACAGCAAATACAACACCTTCAGCAGCATCTCCTAAGAGTCTTACTAACATTGTCATAACACCAATCACAACACCATATATAATTTTTGTTTCTCTTGTTGTAGGTGAGGTGACTGCTTCTCCAACTAAGAATACCGCACCGAACAATGTCAGACCCGTAACTAAATTAATTAGCGAGAAATTTAAGGCTCCTTGTCCTAATGTGATATATCCAACACCAAGAGAAATTAAAATAATGGTGAGTAAAAAGCTTAAAGTTGATCGTAAATCAATGACTTTTGTTACACATAGGTAAATAAATACTAAGAGTAATAAAATTGCCGAAGTACTTCCTATTGCGATTGCTGTATAATGACCTAGTAATAACCTAGTCAAATTAAATGTCTCAGTTGTTGCACCACTTAAT
Source organism: Candidatus Izemoplasma sp. (assembly GCA_021736205.1). Taxonomy (GTDB): domain Bacteria; phylum Bacillota_I; class Bacilli_A; order Izemoplasmatales; family Izemoplasmataceae; genus JAIPGF01. The sequence goes on along the minus strand of JAIPGF010000047.1, from coordinate 5,002 downwards.
ACATCTTTTAAAACAAGTAATGGTGTTCCTGAAACCAATGTATTAGTTGAAAAACTAATTTGTGCAAATAAAACACCGACTAATACGGGATTAAAGATATAATATCCATATCCTCCAAAGACGATTTTACCAATGTAAACACCAATGATAACGGCAAGTGCTAAAACATATATAGGTGTGTTGCTTGGCAATAATAAAGCAATTAATAACCCAGTATTAATGGGATCTACATATGATTTATACTGATAGAACTTTTCAACTGTTCCTTCATTTAAACTATAAAATATTTCAACAATAACACTCGTTAATACACCGACAATAAGAAGTAAGAATGAATCAAATGAACGTAAGATATCAAATGATAGTTTGAATTCTTCTTCAGAAGCACTTTCAAAGTAAAATGCTTTTAGTACCAGTGCAAAAAATGACACAATAAGTAGGGCGATATGTAAATTTAATAATCGTTTGTATGAGCGTTGTTCATTATATTTGTAAGGGGGTTTTATCATTTTAAATTCCATAATATCACTCCTAGTTTGTACGACGTTTAGCACGTCTTACCCATTCAAGAACATTAATTTTTGACGGACAGACATAACTACATAATCCACATTCAACACATTCATCTGTGTGAAGTTCAAAGATCCGTTCATTAACATTTCTAAGTTCCGCATCCATAATATTCTGAGGTAGTATTCCAGCTGGACAAATATCATTACAGTCTCCGCACTTGATACATACTTCTTCATCTTGTGGTGTGAAACTACTGATATTGATGCTATTAATATTTTCTTTGATTGATAATGAATCGTTTTCGACTTGATGACCTGTCAAGAATGATCCAATGTGTAAATTAAGATCTCCTTTTTCATACCCACCTAACATTGCTGTTACAACAAGTAATGGCATACCAATTGTAACTTCAGCTAGTAAGTTTTTCTTAAGTCCGTCACCTGTAATAGCAATGAGTCTTTTTGTTATGGGTTTTGCTAATCTAACAGCATCATACACCATCTTTACAGCATGTGTTGTTGTGTAAATTACGCCATTTTCTAATAGGTTTGGTTGCAGTTTTTCTTGTGTTAAATCTTTTATAACTCTGTAATCTGCTCCGTCAACTTTTTTTCTATTAATAACGCGCAATTCAATGTCTGTATCAGATAATTCTTCTCCCAGAGCATCAAGTGCTTCTTGGTCCATAAATTTATCAACAATAATTGTCATTGTTTTAGCATATGCTGCTTCTTTCAATAAATGAATTCCATCTACAATTTCAGCTGCGTTATCTTTGATGAAGTCATAATCAATTGAAATAAATGGTTCATTAATGAAAATAGCATTGACAACGATGTGATTAATTTTGTAAGAAAAATCAATATCAGTAAATAATCCATCAACTGAGACTTCTTTTATACCAAAATCTGCTAATCTGTTTCGAATAACTGCAGATGATAAATCACCTTGTAATTTATCATAAGGTTCGTAAGTATTTTCAAAATCATTTTTAATGATGATGTGATCGGTTATGTTATTATAACGATCTAATTTTTGTGTAAGACCTTCAAATGATCCACTGATAGGACTAACAATATTAACTTTTTCTTTCCCTTTATATTTTACAGCAATTAGTTGCCCTATTTTAACCTGGTCGCCTTCTGCTACTTTTGTTGTTGCCATTTTGTGTTTTTCATCTGTGATTGGTATAAAGACTTTTTTTGGTTTTAAAAATTCTTTTTTTTCAGTAATCAATATTCTCACCTCTACTCTTTAGTATATTCTTTTGGTGAATAGCTTGTATAAAGAATAGATTCATTTTTATCATTTAAAAACTCTTTATACAATACATCTAAATACTTTGTATCATGGGCTGTTTCTTCTAATTCGCTACACAACAAATGCATTCTTCGTTGAATGATGTCATGAGATGGAATATCAAGTTCTTCTGCACTATCATCAATAATGGAACATCCAGAGTTTGATGCTTGATACTCCACGAAATCATAATAAACACCAGATTCAATACGTTTAAATAATTCTTTAATTGCGCTTCCACCAATAGCTATAGCAACTCGCAATTTATGATCTTTTAATTTAAGTTTAGCTTCTTTTAATTTTCCTTCGGAATATTTATGTCCTTTTCCAACTAGTAACTTGTATTTGAGTTCGGGCATTTCAACACCAAGAGTGGACGCTGTTTCTTTTAACACCTCTTCTAGATTTGTCCCAGAACGTTGGAATGTAAGATGAACATTATTTAACTCCGCAAGTTTTATATCTAAATCTCTTAATTTAAGACTATCAAGCGCAAGTCCTTTTACTTTAATGATCGTTGCTAATTCTCGTACGTTTAGCACCGCATCAACATCCTTGTGTTTTTGTTGATGTTCTTCTCTTGCAATTTCATGTTTACTTGCAGGTGTTGGCATAACTGATACAACTGCAATATCTTTTGGTGATTTATTGAGATGCGTTTTCGCATAATGTTGTTTAATTAATGCTCCGCTGATCATATGTGGACTTTTCAAAGTAGAAATGGCATCAACATATGACTCCTGAAATAATTCTGTGTATCTTACAGCTGCAGGATCTATGGATGTTAACAACATTTTTTTATCTTCGCTGTTTAATCGTTCTAAGAGTTCTTGACTTTGTTTTTTAATGTACACATCTGTAAAAGCACTCGCATTTGTTACTTCTTCAAACCCACAAATGTGCAATGCATGATGAATACGTCGTTTTATTTCTGAAAATTCTAAGTCTTCTTTGCATCCTAGTTCTTCTTCTAATGCACGATAAACTGTAGGTTCTAGTTGTAACACAACTTCTTTTTCGTCATCTTCTAATAATGCTTGCACATCATTTCTTTGTAACGTATCTTGAAGTGCCCCTGTAGGACATGTGTTAACACATTCTCCACAGAAAATACACGCTGTCTCATCAAATGATAATTCAGGTGTTGGACTTACAACTGGATTTAGACCATCTTCATCAATAAATTTTAAAACTCTTGCTGTCACGACATCATTACATACTGCAACACATCGTTTACACAATATACATTTTGTTTGATCTTGCGAAATACCAGTTCCTGGTATGAAGTCATTATAACGACCTTCTCCACCCTCAAAATCTTCAAAAACAACATCGTGTTCTTTTAACATATCATAAAACTCACAAATACCATCTTTTGGACAAGTCCAACAGTCAAAACGGTGTTTTGAAGCAAGTAATTCTAATGACGTTTTTCTAGAGTCTCTTATTTGTTGGGAATCTGTATGGACAACCATTCCTTTTTCAACTTCTGTATTACAAGCAGTAACAAGATCTTGTTGTCCTTCAACTTCAACAGAACAAATTCTACAAAATCCAATCTCGTTGAGTTCTTTTATATAACATAATGTCGGTATCTCAATACCAAGTTGTTTACAGGCTTCTATAACAGTTGTTCCTTTTTTTACTCTAAGTGTTTGATTATCAATCGTAATTTTTGGCATTCATTTACCTCCTTTAGTACTCTTTTACAGGATCATATAAAATATGGTAATGATTCTCTAATACAACTTCCATATTTTTTCCAATATCAAGTCCAACGCTACAACGACTACTTCTAAGGTTGTATGTTAATTTCTCAATATCATCAAGCGTCTTTAAAGTTGCAGTCTTATCTTGATATCTTTTCAAAAGCGTTTCAAGTTTGATAACGCCATCTCGGCATGGTGTGCATTTGCCACATATTTCAGGATGTTGTCCCTCAAGATAAGATAAAAGATTTTTAATCAGAGATTCTTCATTCAGTTTGATTTCCGAATCTAGAATCCACTTTTCAAATAATTCATTAATGTTTTGTGACTTATCTGTCATTTTTACACCTCATTTATAAAAATTCTAATGTATTATAATAACTATTTATATATATAACCGTATTATATTATAACAAAAGCGGTTAGAAATTAAAACTAGTTTTTTCAGTTATTTTATTTTTATAAATAAGTATTTTTTTCTAAAACATTTAGCTAAAAGATGGTATATTGTTAGTGTAGGTGATATTATGAAAATTTATAAATATCTTGTTTTATTTATCGTATTTTTTCTAATTGGATGCACGCCAAAAAACCAAGAAGTCCCTATTACGAAAGGTACAATCATTACAATGGATAATTTAGATGAGTTTATGTTTCGAGATGATGTGCAATATGTTGATCTAAGAAATATGAGCCAAAAGTTCAATAGTGGCTTTATTAAATCATTTGAATTGATTCCTTTTTTTGACTTTTTAGATTATCGTGCATTTGATCGAAATAATTCTTTTGATTTTAATGAAAACCATATTCTTGATGTCGAACTAATCGAAACATTTTTCGATAGAGATAAAGCCATATTTTTGTATGCTGATGGTTGCATTAGGAGCGGTTATATGAGCGCTGTTTTAAGTCATCTTGGGTATGAGCGTGTGTTTGTTCTTGGTCCATATTATGAGTATGACGGAGATTATAAGATATTCGGTAATGGAGATTATCATTTAGGGGATGAGTTTTATACCTCTATTTATGATAAAGATAGTGAATTGACGTATTTGATGTATGGAAAGTTTGATCTTGATCGTAAAATTATGGAAATTCATTTTGATGTGTTGAATAAAAGTGAACAATCCTTAAGAACGAAAATAATAACCGACATTAATTATGATGAACAACTCACTATATTAGAACAAGTTATTTTAAGAGAATTCGTTACATTTAATGAACTATATGACTATATCAATAATGAGGAAAGTGATTTCTATAACATTGAAAATTTCCATCTAGGATACCCAGACGGATTGATTAAATTGATTGAAGAAAAAAACATAGTTCGAAACTGAAATTTGTAGATTTGTCAAACATAAATAACAGATTGGCACTATTTAAAAATGAGACGTGATAGAATAATCCTATAGCGAAATAACGTATAATGTTGAATAGGAGATAGCCAATCCAGCGGTGACATAGGAAAGTTATTGTAC
>JAIPGF010000046.1 GCA_021736205.1 Candidatus Izemoplasma sp. | reverse complement strand
TGATAATCATTAAATACATCTGTTAATGCATCATCAATCATATGGTCTTTAACTTTAAATCCACCCATTTTAATTCCTGAACGAGTGCGTTCTGGAATAATATATGGTGTCATACTCATAGATTCCGTTCCACCAACAACAACAAGATTGTGAAATCCTGCTTTAATACTAGTAAATGCGTTCATGATAGTTTTCATTCCACTACCACATACCATATTTACTGTATACGCTGGTACTTCTTTGGGAATACCTGCTTTAATTGAGACTTGTCTTGCGATACCTTGCCCAAGTCCTGCTGGTAAAATATTTCCTGCTATTAATTCATCAATTTCCGCCGGATCAATTTTAGTTTCTTCTAAAATGTTTTTTACAACGACGCTTCCTAATTCCGCTGGGTGTGTTTTTTTTAGTGTCCCTAGAAAACTTCCTATAGGTGTTCTTTTTGCACTTACAATAAAAACTTTACTCATAATTCCTCCTTATAAAATTTAATGTTAAATCAAGCATACTTGCTTTTTAAGACATCTTTGGTATACTTAAATTATGATTTTTAAATTTAAACATGAATAGTAATTCATAATATGAATTCTTATTCAGTATTATAGCATAAAGCGTTTTCATTGTCAATTTGATAACAAAATTTAAAGGAGCGACTAAAATGGAAAATAATATTAAGATTCCCAAAACAAGAAATGGCAGAGCAACATTTAATCTTATTGTTGATACAACGATTGATCTTTTTTATAAAAAAGGGTATTTTAAAACAAAGATTAAGGATATTACAGATTCTGCTGGTATAGCAGCTGGTACGTTTTACTTATACTTTCCTAATAAACTGAGTTTATACAAATATATTCTTATGCAATTCCAACACGATATTCGTCGTACAATTGCCGAGAGTGTTAGTAATGTAAAAGGTCGATTTGAAAAAGAAAAAGAGGGTATCAAAACATTTATTCAATATTCTCTTGATAATCCACATGCATATAATATTATCTGGGAATCATTATATATTGATAAAAAATTATTTATTGATTATTATGATGGATTCGCAAAACGTTATGAACGGGGATTAAACCCATCTATAAAAGATGGTGAAATGCATGATGTTGATACAGAACTTGTTTCATATATATTAATGGGTGTTGCTAATTTTATTGGACTTAAAGTATTACTTGATCTTGGTAAAAATAATGATGATATAGATGAAGTTGTAGAACAAGTCATGTCAATTATAAAAACTGGTATTTTTAAAGATTAAAAAAACTCTAAAATTAACTAATGTTAATTTTAGAGTTTTTAATATGGCACATTTTATTGAACAGAAGGTTTGAAACCATACCAAAATAATTCAAATGAAGATTGCTCAAATGATCGAACATCTTTAATATGATTATTTAATAAAAAACGTGTAGCAGCATGCATAGCATTATCAATATACATAAGTGTATAGTCTGGATTTTTCAAACACACGCTGTTAGGTGTGATCACTTCAATAATTGTTTCTCTTAGTTGGTTATATTCTTCTAATAGTCTTTCTTCTTGTATTTGAAACTTATAGGGAGATGTGTTAAACATTTCCAAGAATTGAAATTCCTCTGGATTATCAATTCCCCACTGGATTACAGCACACCACATTGATTGTAACTTATCGTGATAAGTAGGTTTGTTTTCCAAATGATTTAAAAACACTTCTTTTGAATGATACTTAATATAAAGATAGATTTCTTTTATTAAATCATCCTTAGTTTTAAAATAATTAAACAATGTCCCCACGCTAACTTTTGCCTTCTTGGCAATTTTTGATGTTGGTGTTGCATGGAAACCATTCTTATTGAAAAGTTTAATCGCCGAGAAAATAATTCTCTCTTTTTTATTTAAATCCATGATATTCCTTCTTTCTAAATTTCCATTACTATATTACACCTACAATTTTCTCTTGTCAAATTAAAATTTCATTAAAAATTATGTAAGGCTTTACATTGACCACTTTAATCTAATAGACTGTTTTTTATTTATCTTGTTCTTTTATTAAATTTTGTATTAGCGCTTATTAAAGGTGTAAAAAATAAAACTTTTTTTTATACCTTGTTTTTATTATGATACTCTTATTAACTATACTTGATTGACTGATTAGTCAAAATTAAACCCTTGACATGTTTTTTTACAGGTATATAATCATTCTTGGAGTTGACATACAAAGGAGTGATTTTCATGTTAATACTTGTGACACAAGTTCAAAGTAATATGTCTGCAATTATTGTATCTCTTGGTATTATTATTTTTGCTGGTTTGATAATAGGTAGACTGTTTGAACAGTTTAAAATACCTGCAATAACTGGCTATTTAGTTGCTGGTTTAATTCTTGGACCAGTTACACATGTTGTATCTTTGGAAGAATTAAAGTCCTTTTCAATTATATCTAATATTGCTTTAGGATTTATTGCTTTCCAAGTAGGAACAGAATTATGGTTTGGTAAATTAAAAAAATCCGGTTGGAAGATTATTGTTATTACTATCTTACAAGCTGTATTAACTACCGCAATTGTGATAATAATCACTTTACCTTTTGTAAGTTTAAGTGTTAGTTTAGTGCTTGGGGCAATTGCTGCTGCTACTGCCCCAGCGCCTATTATGATGATCATTAAGAAATATCGTACTAAAGGTGAATTGACTGATACAATATTACCTGTAGTAGGGTTAGATGATGCTGTTGGTGTCATCTTATTTGGTATACTGCTTTCTATAAGTGTTTCTTTAATCGGTAATACTGAAGCAACTATGAGTCTTTGGCACCTTATAAAAGAACCTTTATTAGAAATTCTCACTAGTATTTTAATTGGATCGTTTATCGGACTTATCTCTGGTATTTCAGTTAGAACAATTTCTCAGAGTCCAGAACGAAATGAAAAAAGTTTAAATGTTATTGTTGTCACTGTTCTTATGACAACTGGTGCTGCAATGTTATTTGGTGCATCACCTATTTTAACACCAATGATTGCCGGAACAGTAACGACAAATCTAATTAATAAAGAATGTTATCATCTAGAAGAAAGTACTATAAGCTTTTTTATCCCGCCAATCATGATTGCCTTTTTCACTATTGCAGGAGCTCAACTTGAATTTGATGTTGTTATGTCTGCAGGGTTAGTTGGTCTTATTTATATTGTTGGAAGAACCTTTGGTAAGATTGTAGGTAGTTACTTTGGCGCAACAATCGTAAAAGCCTCACCAAAAGTAAAAAAATATTTAGGTGTTGGAATGCTTCCACAAAGTGGTGTTGCCATTGGACTATCAATCGCAGCATTTAATGCCTTTTATTACATTGACACACCTTCGGCACTAATTATTAAAAATGTTATTTTAGCATCTGTCTTATTCTTTGCATTAACTGGTCCAGTTTTAGTAAAAATTGCCTTTATGAATGCAAAAGAAACTAGAGTACAAGATTCCAATATAAAGAAGGTGAAATCATGGAAAAATTCGACGGTATATCAACAATAACGGAAAAATTTTTAAATGGACACTTAGACAATATGCAACTTGATTATATTGATGAGAATGAAATTATAATTGTTTTGACATATCATGATAAATTCCAGTATGAATATTGTTATAAATTAGCTGTTAGAAAAGATGAAAAAGATATTGAATTCATTACCCATACATCAACAAATATGCGCTATAAATCAAAATTGAATGATAATGAAAACTTAGATAAAGCCTTAAGTGATTTTTTATTTGTTCATTAAAGTGATAAAAGAATGTTATTGAGTACTAAAAAAAGCCTATGGACAATGTCCATAGGCTTTTAAATTAACAAGATTCATCTGTGCATGCATCACCAGAGTTAAGTCCATCCATCTTCTTTAAAGGATGTTCTTCTTCATATAATTTTTCTAATACTTGTTTAAAGTTCTCTTGTGGTTGAGCACCACTCACTGCATACTTTCTATTTAAAACAAAAAACGGTACGCCTTGAACACCAACTTGTCTAGATTCAGAAATTTCATTTTTAACAACGTCTTCATACTCATTATTTTTCAATACTTTTTTTGCCTCAGTTTGATCTAAATCAAATTCTTTAACCAGTTCAATTAATGTGTCATGATCTGCAATATTTTTTCCTTCTTCAAAATAGGCTTTCATAAAACGATTGGTTAATTCAGGTTCTAGATCATATTTTCTAGCCCACTTAGCAACTCTATGCGCATCAAATGAATTAGTCATTTGTATATTGTCATAGTCATACTTTAATCCTTCAGATGCTGCAGTTTGTTTAAACATATTAAACTTTTCTTTTGCTTTTTCTGGAGTAATTCCATGTCCTTTAGCAAAAGCTTTTTCTGGGGTTGTTTTCATGACTTTTGGTGCGTTTGGATTTAATTGATATGCCTTGTAAACAACTTCTACTTCATCTTTGTGGGGAAAGTTTTTTAGTGCTTTATCAAATCTTACCTTTCCAATATAACAAAATGGACAAGCAAAATCAGACCATAATTCAATTTTCATTTTTCTCACTCCTTGTTTTATTCATTACTATTATCTTATATAAAGATAGAAAAGTCTAATAGTTTGCTTACAAACTATTAGACTTTTTTTTACTTAATTAATATTGCTCTTGCAGGGGATGCTTCAACTTTATTGATTTTTAATGGTAAACAGATGAGTTTGTATATACCATCTTTGATATCTTTAAGTCGAAGTCCTTCAATAATTAATATATCATTACTTAGAAGTTGTTTATGTGTTGGGTGGTTTTTCTGGTTTCGTTCGATTCCAAGTCCATCAATCCCAACACCTTTTATATTTTTTTCAACGAGATATCTCGCGGCTGATTCATTGACGTAGATGAAATCTTCTAAAAATGATTGCGAATGACTATTTTTTGTTTTAAATAAAATAAAGTCATCCGCTTGTATATCTAAGGATTGAATATCTTTTTTATCAATATGATCTTTCAAGTGTGAAAGATCAAACACTTTAGCACTCGTAACTAATTGTTTTAACTTATAATTATCAGATATTTTCCCATCTTTTACCATATGTAAAGGGAAATCTACATGTGTACCTGTATGTAAATTCATCTTGATATCTGTCTCATGATAATTATCGTTTTTATGATTAGCAATCGTAATAAGTTTTGGAATTTTAAAGTCTAGATTTTTATAAACTTGCATTTTTTCATGAATGTTCATTGAAATATCATAAATCATAACAATCTACCTCACATTGATTTTTTAGCTTTGATATAAGTTCTTCATAACTAGAATAAACATAGGGTTTAATATGTTTGTGTTTAATGGTTTCTACTATTTCCCATGTGCTTTCAATTTCATCCCATCGTGTGAATAATGTTTTTGTTTGGTTTAATAAATCCAACAATAATTTTTCATAAGCTTCTGGTGAATTAGTCAAGGCATTACAGGTATGACAGTATTCTAAAGAGGCTTGTTTAATAATATTTTCTAACCCTGATTCTTTAATATTAAATTGAAAGTGCACGCCTTCTTCAGGTGCTACACGGATAATTAATTTGTTATTTTTGGGTTTCACATTTTCAAAGTTATCTAAAAGTGTTTTATCATCCTTAAAATGGACAACAATTTCACTCCGTTTTTCATCTAGTTTTTTTCCTGTAAGAAAATGAATTGGCACGCCTTTAAGACGTTCATTATCAATATAGCCTTTTAAGTAGACAAATGTTTCTGTTGTGGAGTTGGAATCGACTTTTTCTTCATTTAAATAGCCTTCATATTGCCCTAAGAATAAATCATCTTCTTTAATTTTTAATTGTTTAAACATTTTGACTTTCGCATCTTTAATAGCAGATGAAGTAAAGTTAGTAGGATGATCCATTGTGATTAAAGCCATCATTTGCAGTAAATGCGACTGAAACATATCTTTTAATGCACCAATGGTATCATAATAACCGCCTCTTGTCATCACACCTTCTTTTTCTTTTGCGACGACAGAGATGCTTTCGATTGATTGGTTGTTCCACCCACTCGCAAAAAGTTTATTCGCAAACCGGATTACTAAAATATTTTGAATCATTTCTTTTCCTAAATAGTGATCAATCCGATAAATTTGTTCTTCTTTAAAATATTGCCAAAGATTTTTATTAATTGATTTGGCACTTTCTAAGTCTTCACCAAATGGTTTTTCAAAAACAATTCGTTTATTTTCATCCTCTTTTGTGATTAATTTAGATTGACTGATCTTTTTAGAAATAATCGGAAACAATCTAGGTGGGACAGCTAAATAGAAAAAGACATCATCAATCGCATCTTTTTCCATTCTGCTTTTTAATTTTTTATAATGATCTCCATCGTTGATATCAAACAATATATAAGTGAATTTCTCTTCTAACCGTTCCCAATCTACGTCTTCTTTCACATAATTTTTTGCATCTTCAATATAATCTTGCAACGTGCAATCTCTTCGTGCAATACAGTATATTTTTGTATCTTCTTCTATTAAATTCTGATTATATAATGAATCAATGGCAGGGATTATTTTTTTATACATTAAATTTCCAGTTGATCCAAAAATTGTAATTGCTTTAGCCATTATTTTTTATACACCTTATGGCCACCAAATTCATTTCGCATAGCAGCAACAATTTTTTCTCCAAATAGCGATTTATCTCGTGATTTATATCTAGTAAATAAGGCGGTTGAAATAACTGGAATACCCACTTCTAAATTAAGTGCTTCCTCAATTGTCCATTTACCTTCACCACTATCATCTATTATCCCTTCAATAGATTCAAGTTTAGGATCTTTTTTAAAGGCTGCTTCAGTAACACGCATCAAAAGCCCTTCTATAATCGAGCCATTAGCCCATACTTTAGAAACTTTATCAAAGTCTAAATCAAAGTCACTTGCTTCTAAGACAGCGAACCCTTCACCAATTGCTTGCATCATACCATACTCTATACCATTATGAATCATTTTGACAAAATGACCTGCGCCACTATTTCCCAGGTAAGCATATCCATCTTTTGTGGCAATGGCTTCAAAAATTGGTTCGATTGTTGGAAACATCTCTTTATCGCCCCCAATCATAAAACAAGCACCGTTTCGTGCACCGTATACACCACCACTTGTCCCAACATCATAATAATAAATTTGTTGTTGTTTAAACCGTTTAGCACGTTTTAATGTGACATTAAAGTTAGAATTCCCGCCTTCAATGACAATGTCATCTTTGCTAAGTAATTTGGATAAGTTGGTTAAAACCGATTCTGTAATATCGCCAGAAGGTACCATAACCCAAATAATACGTGGTTTTTCTAAAGAGTTAATTAAATCTTTAATTGATTCTTTGAAAGTTATTTTGTTGTATGTTTCTTTTTTTTCATCACTAATATATGGATCATATCCATTAACTTCGATATCATGATCAAGCATATTAAGTGATAAATTTAAACCCATTTTCCCGAGTCCAATCATTCCTATTTTCATAATTTCACTCCCTTTTATCAAGTATATTTTAACACAGAAATAGAAATTATTTTACCTTTTTGCACAATAAAAACTCTAGATTTCTCTAGAGTTTAAATTCAATTGCTTTTAATAACCCCGTGTTTTTAGGGTGAATAGATAAAATGTTTTTAGCGTTACTTGGAGAAAATGTAATATATTTGTTATCATTTATTTTCATAGATTCTCCATTAATGAATGCATCAAATATTAGGGCTTCATGTTTAATTTCAATTACTATTCTGTTTGTTTTAATCGGTGTGTTAAATGTGTAGCGGTAATAATCTCCCTTTGATACATTAAGGTAAGGATAAAACCCGTTCTTTTTATCTGCTTTTTTCTTAGCATGCCAATTATGTGAAAATCGCTTATTGTTACCATCAACGACCTTGATACCATCATCGTCTCTAAATACCGGATTGGAAACTGGCTTTTCAACATGAACCGAATCAGCTAAGTAGTCATAGCCACTCCCAAGAATAGAAAATGGTACACGATTAAATAAATGATTTCGCACATCAGTGTTTGTTTTTGTATTGGCGTATTTTATGTTTTCTAAAAATGTATCTAATAATGCTTTCCCTTCGTTTTGGGGAAGTGGATGTTCTTTATCGTATAATTTTTTAAAGCCTTCTGGTAAATCAAATGACTTTATTGAATTATGATTTTTCACTTTTTTATAGGCCCAAAAATTCCATGATATGTTGTGTTGTGTATACATTTTAAAGGCTGCGCTATACCAATATAGATCATTTTCTCCACCCTCACCCATAATTAAAGGAAGATTTAACGCATCTCTTTTATCTAGATAGGGTTGAATCGTCTCTACGCCATAAGGTGACCAGTATTTATGAAAATGTAAGACAACATTGTCATCAAGTGGTCGAGTAATAGTTGAAAAATCAGTTGCCCAATGTGCTCCTTCAATCGAAATCATATGGTTTTGATCATATTTTCTAATAGCGTTAACTAATCTTTCATGAAATGGTTCTAGTTTTGAAAATAAGTCTTTATTCCAATTAGGTAATGGCTCGTTTAATAAATCATACATAACAATTAAAGACTCATCGTTATATCTTTTTGCGAGTTCTTCCCATAATTTAACGGTTTGTTTTTGGTATATCTCTTTGGTGAATAATTCTGGTTTATCATATTTAGAATCATCAATATTTTGTCCTGTTTGTCCGCCTGGAGCACTATGAAGATCTAAGATAATATATAAATTCATTTTTCGACATTGTTGAATGGTGTAATCAATCAATTTGAATCCTTGTTCTTTAAACACTACCTCGGAAGTATCTTCGTTTTCTTCCATTAATAATCGAAAATGAAGTGGTAATCTTATTGAGTTAAATCCTAGTTCTTTGATATCTATGAAATCTTGATCACTAATCCAATTTTGGTAGTATTGACGCCAAAATAATTCAGGATTATCATAATAACGAGAGACAAGTTCTTCAAATCGTCTTGGACGATCAAAGTATGAATGACTTCCCCACATATAGCCTTCTGGTAAAAACCAGCCACCAAGTCCTACTCCTTCTAATAAAATTTCTTTGTTTTGAATCATTAATTTTTTATTTTTCGCTTGCATGAATCGCATTTTTATCACCCTTTATACCTTTATTTTAACAGAGAAATAGAAAAAGCAAAGAAGAATCTTTAGATTAAAAACTCTAAAGAAATCTTTTACTTCTTCTGAAAAAAAGGTTTCCTTATCAGGAAACCAATATATAAATTAAATCTTCTAGTTCTTTTTCTTCTACATCTTTGTCAATTGGCAAAGTAAAAATTTTCTTCTGAGATAAATCAGCTGTTTTAGTAATAATACGTAATTGTCTTTTTCTAAAGAGACTAACAATTAAGCCAACAATTGAAAAAACACCGATTATTATTAAAGATATTGGTAAATCGGGGGAATAATTGGATTCTAGTGTTTGATATAAGTAATGTCCTATACCGCCTACAAGTCCTATTACTAAAAATATTAAAAAACGTATACATCTAAATTTGATGAGTTTCAGTTCTGCTGCAATGATGTGATCATTACGCACATATAAAAGCTTGTCATGTTGATTTTTTCCTGTTGTTTT
>JAIPGF010000012.1 GCA_021736205.1 Candidatus Izemoplasma sp. | reverse complement strand
TATAACAAAAGGTCAATCCAAATTTGGATTGACCTTTTGTTTATGTCTTAGTTTCCTTTTTGTTTCAACGTTAATTTAGGTGTGTTATATTTTACAGCTTCGCGCATTTCTTTTAGAGATTGATGATTTTTTAATTCTTTATCTTTGTTAAAAAGTACTTCATCAATTCCTTTAGCTGCGCGATGTCCATCGGCTACACCACTTATTAAGTCGGGACCTCTAAAGATATCTCCCCCAACAAATAACCAATCTAAACCAGCAATTTGTCCTGTTTCTTCAGCAACAATTTTACCGCGTTTAATCTTGATTTTATCTTGAATAGATTTAGGTAAATAGTCATAGTCTGGTGCTTGTCCTATGGCAATAAAGATTTGTTTTCCGGTAATGATTTTTTCACATTCGTCATCAAATTCTGGATTAAATGCGCCTTCTTCATCAAAGATACATAAACATTCCCAAAGTCTGAGTCCAGTGACATTGCCATCGTTATCTTGCATCACTTCTTGGGGTCCGTTTCCACAGTGAAATTCAATACCTTCTTCGTTTCCTTCTTTGTATTCATCATCACTGGCGGGTAGGACGTCTTCATTTTCTAGCGATGTAAGTTTCACATCTGATTTGCCATATTTTTTACGTTGTAAACGCGTAACACTTCTAGCAACATCAAAGGCAACATCTCCACCACCAATAACAACTGCACTTTCTTCTATATTAATATCATCTAAGTCTAAATTCCCACGTTCATATTCTCTTACTTGTGGTAAAATATCCATTGCTCCAACAACATTTTTATGGTCTGATCCCTTAATTTTTAGATCGCGTGGTTTAAAGAAACCTGTTCCTAAAAATACAGCATCGTTTTCTTCTTTAAGCGTCTTCATTTTTATATCTTTTCCCACACGGGTATTGGTATGAATTTTCACCCCAATCGTTTTAATAAATTCAATGTCTTTATCAATTGCTTCATCGGGTAATCTATAAGCGGGGATACCATAACGCATCACGCCACCTGCTTTAGGCATTTCTTCATAGACATCGACTTGATATCCAAGCACTCGCAAGTAATAAGCTGCGCCTAATCCAGCTGGTCCACTTCCTACAATTGCGACTTGTTTGTCAATCAGTTCACTAACGGGTTCTAATAAAATATCTTTGTATAAACTGTCAGGTGCCATATCAATAATATAGCGTTTGAGCCAACGAATCGCAATGGCTTCTCCGCGCTCTGCAATCGCACACGCTGTTTCACAGTTATGTGTACAAACGCGTCCGCAAACACCTGGCAAAGGATTGGTTTCATAAATTGTTTTAAGTCCCCCTGCGATATCATCTTCCCAGATGGCTCTAATATAATCAGGAATATGCATTTGTACAGGACATGAACTTTCACACACGCCACATTCAACACAACGTGCTGCTTCTTTCTTAGCGTATTCTTTGGAATAACCACGAACGATTTCTACGAAATTATCCCCGCGTTCTTGGGGATCTACATGTGGCATATCAACACGTTTTAAATCAAGTAGTTCACTTGTTTCATCACGCACGTATCCTTTTTCTACTTTCTTACCTTCCCATGTATCGGTTGGTAAAAAGAAGAATTTATCAGGATCATCATTCGCATAAATGTACTCATTAGACATTTCTAAAGAGCCTGTTGTGCATGTATCAACACAAAGAGCACAAAAACAACAGCGGCCATAATCGATGGCAGGACGTTGTTGGTGTTCGCCTGTTTTTTCATCTAGTTCTAAACGTTCTACCATGGTAATTGCTTCGGTTGGACAGATATCAGCACACGTTGAACACCCAATACATTCTTCCCAATCGTTTGTGTGAAATCCACGTGTATTTGCGGGCGCTTGTCGGGGTTCTGAATGTGTTAATGATTTCTTTTTAAGTGCATAGTTATCATTTAAATAATCTGCATTTTTTTGTGTGAATATTTGATTTAAAGGATGCGTCACGGGTTTTTTAAATAGATATTTCCAAAGACGCATTGGATTAAATATACTCACTAATTTTTTTAGTTTCATATGTCCTCCTACCTGTCAATTTCTGGTGAACAAACACCCATTGTGTCTACCCAAAGAGCCGCATCATCGATGCGTGTTCCGGGCATGTATTTTTCAATACCAAGTAATCCTTGTGGATAACTTGCGCCTCGTACACCTACGCGGTAGGGATGGGTCCCACCATTTGAGACCATATAATACCCAAACTCTCCACGTGATGACTCAACTACACTATAAACGTGCCCTTTCGGAACAGTCCAACGCATTGATTGTCCCTGGGCAATGGGTACACGGACTTTACCTTCAGGCATTTTGTCTATACATTGGCGAATGATTCTGATTGACTGTACCACTTCTTTTAATTTTAAATCAACACGACTTCTCGCATCACTATAATTACTGACTGGTACGTTAAATTCTACTTCATCATACTTACAATAAGGCATTTTTTTACGTATATCATAAGGTTTATTGACGGCACTTCGCATTCCGATACCGGTAACGCCAAGTTCCCAAACAACTTCCTCTGGTAATAAAATGGTGTCTTTAATACGTGCAAGGAGTGTAGGGTTTTCAATTCCTAAGTCACGATATTCATCATAACGATTTTCTAAATCTGTTAAAAAATCTAAGATATCTGCTTCAATTCCATCATTTGGTAAATCTTTTCTAACGCCACCAGGAACGATGTATTGATGATAAACACGGTGTCCAGTAATACGTTCGAAAAAGCCAAGGATGGTATTTCTATCGGCGTGTGCATGGTACATTAATGTATAGTTACCGGTTGGTCCACCAAGACCCCCATAGGCCATTAGATGAATTGAAATACGAGCGAGTTCCATAATAATCATACGAATCCATTCTGCACGTTCAGGAACTTTTAAATCAGCCAGTTTTTCAACGGCCATCGCAAAAGCGAGTTCGTTAATATCTGGTTCAACGACGCAAACACGGGGAATCAAAGAAATATTATTGACAAAGGAATGACGTTCCATGCCTTTTTCAAAGCCGCGATGTAACATACCGGGTAATAAATAGGATTTCTTAATAATATCACCCTCAACATACATATGGATTGCTGCATTTCCATGCATTCCTGGATGTTGGGGTCCTAAAAATAATTTTAATTTTCGCATTATTTTTTACCTCCTTTAATGAGGTCTAAAATATGTGTTCGACGTTCTTCTCTTTTTGCTTGTTTACTTTCTTTTTGACCATTCATTTCCACATGATCATTGGAATACTCACGTTTGGGAAAGCGTGCGTCACTGTAAGCTTTTGGATCAAAGTCTTTGCGCAGTGGCGGTATATCATCCCAGTTTTCTAAGATAAGTTGTTTTTCGTGTGAATCATTGCCAGGAAAGGCAATGCCAAAAAATTCATGGGCTTCACGTTCATAGTATTTTGCCCCAGGATAAATTGGTAAAATAGTATCCATTGTGGGGGCATTTCTATCAATACGGCATCTGATTTGAATGTGCACAGGTTTTTCCCAATTAAAGACAATATAAACCAGTTCAAATTCATTATCTTCGATCCAATCAACTGCGCTTAGATAAGATAACTGCCGCCATCCTGCTTGTTTTAACACAGATAATAAATGATGTACATCATCCTTTTTTACTTCAAAAGAGACTTGGTATTGATCAATCACTTCTTCTTTTAAGACAGTAATCTTCTTCGTGACGAGTTCTTTGATTGTTGTAACATTATTCATGGAATTCATCTTTAATTTTGACCTCCCCAAGTGCCTCTTTTTGGTTTTGCTTATACCAATCGTTATTTTCTTTGTATTTGATCCAACCATTGGCTTGTTTATTTTTAATTAACGTCATTAAATCAACAAAGCCATTCATCACAGATTCTGTGTTTGGCATACACCCAGCAACATACACATCAACGGGTATGTAGCGGTCTAATTGATTAATCACGGCATGTGAGTCATGGTAAATACCACCATTAATGGTGCAACTACCAAACCCAACAATATATTTTGGTTCTGACATTTGTTCGTATGTATAAATTAAACGACGTAATGTTTTTAATGATAAATAGCCAGTGACAAGTAAGACATCGGCTTGTCTTGGTGTGGCCATTGGCCCCATACCGAGACGTTCCATATCATAAGCACTGGTCATTGCTGGTGGAAGTTCAATGGCACAACACCCTGTACAATACATCAGCATCCACAAGGAATTTCGTCTGAAGAAATCGCCGATTTCCCACCATTTACGGTCAATTTGTTCTTGTGTTAGTTCACTAAATTTTGTTGATTTCATCTTAGATCACCCAACCTAAATAAACGGCAATAACTGCCTGAACAATAGCCAATAATAGTGGCCATTTATAGAAAAACTTAACGACTTGATCAATTTTAAATCGACCATAGACATTTGATATTAAATTAACAAGGGTATAAACAGCGGCATATTTAAGTAAGAATATCAAGATATTTTCAGCCCCACCAAGAAATAGGTGAACAAATAAACTCACTTCAATAAAAACAGTGATTTCATGCATGATAAAAAGCATACCAAGTTGTTTACCACCATATTCAACCATTGGTCCACTCGCAATTTCTGCAGGGGCAATGTAGGTTTCAAATGGTTTTTTACCTAGCATTCCCATCAATGCCATAAAACTGACAATAAAGCCAAGTGGCAAGGCAATCATAAACCAGTTATTACCGGCGAGTTGTTGAAACTCGGCAATGCCGGTGATGCTTGATGTCCCTGTTAGTTTAATGATGGTTAATATGACAATCATAAAGGGAACTTCATACGCAAGCATGGTTGTAAGGGCACGCATAACGCCTATAGAGGCATATGGATTCCCACTACCGCTTGCACTCATCGCCATTCCTAACATCCCAACAGCGATTAAGTAAACAAAGATGAAGAAGTTGTCATAATTCGGAAAGGCCACAATGCTGTTTGTAACTGGCATAAATGTGGCTGTAGCGATAATTCCACCGAGTGCCATAATAACTCCAAAGTCAAAGAGCCAACCATGTGATATTGCGCGTTTAGACAGTAGTTTAAAGATATCTAAAAATTCTTGATACCATTTTGGACCATAACGTTTTTGTAATCGTCCGATTATTTTACGGTTAATTCCACCGAGTGAGGTTTGTAGCACAAACCCAAATAAGGCAACACCAAAACCAATTAATATATTTATCATCATACGAGATCACCCCATAAAAGAATTGCTATCACAAGCATGATAAAGAAGGTGGCAACTTCTGGTTTACTTGTAAAGATATAATATTTTACAAGTGCGCCAACTTCACGAACTTTATTAGCCAGTGCCTGATAAAATTTCTTCATAAAGTGTATATATGGTTCATAGAGTCGCTCAATTGGTGCATAAAAATCAACACTATAATGAAGGAGTTCTTCTGTGTAAATAAAGTTTGCTGCTGTGTAGGTATCCATTAATTCAACTTTTCGTGATTTTTTCAAACTGATAAAAATAATAAATGCAATAAAGACACCTAGGGCAAACATGACGGCAATTAACGCTGGATTAAGTGTTCCGTTTGTCCCGACAATTGTCCATCTTGTAATATCTAACTGTACAATATTTAAATCAACTAATAATGTATTAATATATGCTAATATATTTGTTGGATAAACTCCGGTAACTATATTAAGTAAACTTAAGATAACCATCGGAATCAACATCACAATCGGTGCTTCTTTAATTGTTTCTTTAAACTGTGGTAATTCTTGACCTAAGAATAACGCGGCAAGTGGCCTAAAGACATACAAGAAACTACCAATACTTCCAAAGAATGTGGCAGCTGCGACTAATATTAAGCCTTTATTAATGACCCCTTGGAATATGAGCCATTTGGAGATAAAGCCTCCCATGGGCGGAATACCTGCCATGGAAATAATCGCAATAAGATACACCATATAAGTAATCGGCATTTTATGAAGCATCCCACCGAGTTCGCTCATTTTGGTTGTATTTGTTTGTCGTGCTACAGCGCCAATTGCTAAGAAGGCTGCTGTACTAGCGATTGCGTGGGCGATGATATGATATAATCCACCACTAATACCAGCGCTTGATCCTAAACTCAAGGCAACAATAATATACCCACCATTACTCATCGATGAATAAGCAAGTAATTTTTTCGCATCATCTTGTCTAATCGCCATTACGGTTCCACCGATAATGGTTAAACTACCAAGTATGGCAAGGATATAATGAGTTAAATACATATCCATCACATCAATGAAGAATCCGGTTGGAACAAGTTTAACAAGTCCTAATACAGCAATAAATGCGCCTAATTTTTCTAACCCACCACTAAAGATTGATGTGACAGGATCAGGCGAATCTGTTAAAACTTTAGGTAACCAATAATGCAGTGGAAAAGCCCCTAATTTCGCAAAGGCGGCAATCAACAATAAGATAAAGACACTTAGTCGATTAAACCCACTAACGGCTTGTAACCCGGTTGTAATATCAAAGGTACCTGTAACACTTTGCATCAATAATATTGCGCTAAGTAAGGCAAAACTTCCAAACACACTAAATCCAAAGTACCAAACAGATACCTCTTCATCTCGACCGAGTGGAATTAAAAATAAACTTGACCAAACAACGAGTTCAAAGAAGAAAAAGAGTGTCATGAAATTATCAGTAAAGAATATACCAATAATACCGGCTAAACTTAACAGATATAATAATGAATAGACTGCTTTATACGTATATTTATCAATAAAATATGGATTAAAGAAACTCACCATAAAAAAGACAAATGAGACAAGTACCCCAAAGAAGATAGCCAGTGGTGTTTGGATAAAGGATATATAAGGTAGATAACTAACTTTAGTAAGTAATTGTTCATTAAGACCAAAGTAAGCTAAACTTGCAAACACAATCCCACTGACAATAATTGTCAAGATAGAGCCTGTTTTAGGGTGTACTTTACCTACTAAATAGGCAATAACACCACTGATTAATGTAAAGATTAATAAGAGTTCTAAACTAGCCATGCATCACCACTCCTTTCACTAAGTTAAGTGTTGAATGAATTGAATTAAGTGGTTCTAGATACACACCAAACACGGTAATTAAAAGGGCAATAACAAGTGTCACATAAATAACGACATAACTGTATTTAACCCGTGGCGCTTGGTCTTGTTCAAACCAGAAATTAATCAGTAATTTAATAAAGTAAATACCTTCAATTAAACTAGCAAGCAAGATAACACCAACAAAGAAAAATTTAGGGGTGTTTGCCATCGCTACTAAAATATTCATTTTAACAATGAATCCAGCAAAGATAGGGAGTCCTAAAATACTTAATGTAGCAACGCTAAATCCAGCACCAATTAATTTGTTGTTAACAAATAGTCCTTTTAAAGCTGAAAGCTCATCTGATTTTACTTGATCAACTGCAATATTAACAACTAAGTAAAGAATCAGTTTGCTAAATCCATTTAAAGCGATTAATATGGTTCCCCATGTATAATAACCTAAGGCAAAGACTAACACAGCAACGCCAGCTTGAGCGATACTACTAAAGAGTAAAATCTCTCTGACTTTGGTTGAGGCATAGGCCATTGCTTCACCTATGAGAATGGTTGCAACTAATAAAATTGAGACAATTAGTAATAACGACTCACTAAAGACAAATAAGTATCTCAGTAAATTCCCAAAGACAAAGGCGAACGCTGATGCATATACGGCACCAACAAGAGGTCCTGTCAGAGCGTTAGATTTTCCTAATATGCCTTTTACCCAAGAGTTAAAGGGTAACAGTTTTGTCTCAACACCAAGTCCAATAAAGATAAATAAGAATGGTAAGGCAACAGCTGCTTTGTTTGTCACAACACCTTCAATAATATTGCCTAGTATGCGGATGTTTAAAACGCCAAACATCGCATAAAGAATGATGAGTCCTAATAAATAAAAACTACTTCCAATGGTTCCAAGTACTAAATAATTAAAGGTTGATTTAGGGTCTTTAGTCGTTGTGGTGATTAAGTAAGCTGAGATACCAGCAATTTCCATAAAGACAAATAAGTTAAATAAATCGTTGGTTAGTAATAAGCCATTTAATCCTGCTAAAGAAATAAGTAATATCGGACTTAATTTTTTGTGTTTAAAGCAATTTATAGCCACAATGACAAAGAATAATGTATTAACAACATACAGGCCAATTAGACTATACGAGTTTAATACGAGTTGTATTCCATAAAAGGAACTATAACCACCGATTACAATGGCTCCTTGAGAAATAAAACCAAGTGCTAACACATTAAAGAATGAGACAAGTAATAAGAAATAGGGCGCCGCTTTTTTTAAAATGATTCCTAAAAATGCAAAAAATAATGGAACAGCGATTAATAATACAATACTCATTTTATTCTTCCCCCATTTCATCTAAGTTAAATGTGTGATATTTATCATACATTTTTTTTGCGAGTGATAATCCAATAGCCGTGGTTCCAACACCAATCACAATGGCTGTTAAAACAAGTGCTTGTGGTAAGGGATCAACAACAATAACACTAGCGCGTTGTTGCAGTGTTATAATCGGTGCGATTGCTTCTTCTAAGTCTAAAAATCCAACGGTTATAATAAATATATTTAAGCCAATTTCTAATACATTAAGTGATAAAATTATTTTTATTACATTTCTGTTTGTGAGCAAGCCATAAAGACCAATCACAATTAATAGTACTGAGGCATATAGTAACATATTACACACGCTCCTCAGTTAAGAAATTATCAATAATACCAACAATACCACCAGCTACATCAATTGCGATAAGTACTAAAATAGTATCCATAATAAAGGGATGGAAGTTTGCTAAAAATTCTCCCGTGAATAGCAGTCCAATAAGGCCAACTAATACAAAGCCACTCGCTGCTAAACTTTTACCCAGTTTAAATTTAGAGACGTCTGTCCTAAAGGTATCATTGGATAAGTATAGAATTAAAATACTACTAGCAATCATCGCACCACCAGGAAAGGACCCTCCTGGAGATGTTTTGGCATGTAAGACAATATAGATTCCTGTTAAAAACATAACTCCGAATAAAGCGCGTGATCCCACACTTAACATAAAGTTAGGTTTAAAGTTTAAGTTTATACGTTTAGGACTAGCAACACCTAATAATAATGCCACCCCAATTGAACTGACGAATAAGACAGTTACTTCTCCTAATGTGTCAAATCCACGGTAATCAACTAAGATACCGGTTACGATATTGACAGGAACAAGTGCTGGTTCTTCATCGCCACCAACTTCACTTGTAATATATCCAGAAGAGATACCATCATAATGATTGGTGTCTCCGAAGTCGGTGAATAATTCGTTATTACTGAGTGATAAAATAATCATCACACCAAGTGTTATAGCAAAAATAAATGCGAGTATTTTTTTCATGAGACATCACGCTCCTTTTGATGAACGTAAAGTAATGTAAAGACAAAGAGTGTTGTGACAAGTCCACTCCCAATGACAGCTTCTGTGATTGCAACATCGGGTGCTTTCAATAACACGAAACTTACCACACTTAACATGCTTAAAGAAGATAAGAATAATACTGATTTAATCAGTGATTTCATGGTAAGTGTGAATATAGCTAAGACAACAAGTAATACACTAACAACCATTTCTATATAGTTAATAAATTCTAAACTTGCTAAAAACTCACTCATTAATCTCACCTCCAAATAATTCTTTGATGTCATCACGTTTTAAATTGGTTGGCTTCTCATAAGATTTATACGTAGCTTTTGCGATAACACTAGATCCTATTGGATTACTAATCGCAATAAAAATAATAATTAAAACGATTTTAAGTAACCAACCAGGTTGTGCGAATCCCACACCAAGTAAGATGGAGAATGCTCCTAATGTAGTTGCTTTTGTTCCTGCTTGAATACGATCAAATGTGTCGGGCATACGTAAAATACCAAGTCCACCAAGAAGATAAAAAACAGCGCCTAAAAGTAAAAATATTTGACTAATGATTGCCATGTCTTCCCTCCAAGTATCGTGCAAACACGATTGTTTCTAAAAAGGCTAAGATACTGTATACAATAGCAATATCTAGATATAAGTTGTTGTTATACACAAGTGCTATTAGAACAATTAATCCAATAACAATCATATTAAAGGTATCAAGTGACACAACTCTATCTGATAGTTGTGGCCCCTTAACAAAACGTATAACGGCAAACAATAATCCCAGACCTAATAACCCAAATACAATATAATTAATCATTGAACACCACTCCTAAGATTTTTTCAAACAACTGTGTAAACTGTTGTCTGAATTTTGCTGGGTCATTTTCTTTAACATCAATGGTATGAATATAAAGATAATCACCATCTATATCAACAGATAAAGTTCCAGGGGTAAGTGTAATGGAGTTTGCTAAGGTTAATTTTGCAAAATCTCCTTTTAAGTCTGTTTTTACCTTAATAAATCCTGGATTTAAAGGTATCTTTGGACTTAAAACACGTTTAGCTACATCTAAATTCGCCAACACTAATTGTCCGAAAAATACAGGCAAATAAGCAAATAAGAATACAGCAAGTCTTATTGGTAATTTATAGTCGATAGAATAGTTTGTATATTTAGCAATAAAAATAGTTAACACTAAACTTACAAGCGCTCCAATGAGTAACTCATCTATAACAAAGTTCGTCAGCAATCCATAAATTACAAATAACACTAAAAATGTAGCAATATGTTTCATATTATTCCTCCTTTTTAAATTTATTATAAATTTTTAATTTAACAACGTAATTTTTTTCATTAGAAACAGGCCATAACAGCCATTTTTCTAGTCGTGTTTCTAGTGTTTGATCAAGATCATAAAGTCCAAAATCTCCGAGTCCCATGCCATATTCGTCTTGATATTCTTGATAAATTGAATCCATTATTTCTTTATGGGTAATTGCATTTTTAATGCGACGCGAAAATTTAGATGTGTTGTCTATTTCAAGTATATCACTAATGACAAATAAAATACCATCATTATTGACTAAATCTAGCACGTTTTTATTAAATTGTTGGATAATTAAAATCATCTTGTCAAGCATCGTTTCTTCGATATATTTAAGTAAATGTTCCGGATAATTTTGCGTTCGCAATTTGGCACATTCTTCAAGTAGTTGGTAATAGACAAGTTGTGTATATAGTAAACTAACATAGACAAAATCACAGGTTATATTCGGTAAGAAATGGTAGTCTTTTATCTGATGTAATTTTTTATTTAAAAAGGCATCAATCTCAGTATATGTTTGTCTGTTTTTTAATTCTGTTTGGAAGTCAGTGAAAAAGTTTGCTTGTTCAAACCCGGTGTATTCAACGCGTTTTAATTTAAGACGTTGTTGTTGTTGGGTGGTTAAATCCATGGTTGTCGTCACTTCTTTAATTGTATTATAATCCACATCTGTTACATATACACGTTTAAAGTTAGACAACAAAAAAGATAGGGAAAATTCTTGCATTTTCCCTGCGCCTAGTACACAAGCATTTTGTTTGTTTTTTAACGTTCTGATAGTATTTTTAAGTGCTTGATTTATGATGTTGTTAAAAACACTAAATTTATGTGTGTTGGTTTTTAGACTTTTATTTAATCTATGATTAAATAATTCTAATGGATTCATAAAATCACCTAATAACATTATAACAAACAGTTAAGACCTTACAAGAGTTTATTTGGTATGCAAATTAGTTTATTTTTCGAACTATACCTCTAAAAGTAAGTGTTTGTGCGATAGATAGAAAATTTAAATTATTTTTATTTTATAAATATTTTAATTATACAATGAAAAAAGACGGAAAATTCCGCCTTTTAATCTTATGATTCTTCGATAAACTGATTTGTGTAAAGTTGGTAGTACTTTTGTTTGTTGTTAATGAGATCTAAATGGGTTCCAGATTCAATGATTTTACCACGTTCTAAAACAATAATTCTATCGGCTTTTGTGATAGTGGATAATCGATGGGCTATGACAAAACTTGTTCGGCCTTCTAATACCACATCAATAGCTCTTTGAAGACTCTTTTCTGTTTGGGTATCAACGCTTGAAGTTGCTTCGTCAAGAACTAAGATGCGTGGGTCAGCGATTAAGGCTCTAGCAAAACTGATTAGTTGTTTTTGTCCAACCGATAGTCTTGCGCCACCCTCTCCGACGATTGTGTCATATCCATTATCAAATGAATCAATGAATTTGTCGGCATCTACTAGTTTGGCTGCGTGTTTAATTTCTTCTAGTGTTGCATCTTTTTTACCATAGCGAATGTTATCTTCTATGGATCCACTAAATAGTTGTGGTGATTGAAGGACGTAACCTAAATTGTCATGTAACCACCCAAGAGATCGTTTTTTGTAATCTTTGCCATCAATTAATATTTTACCTTCTGTTGGTTCATAGAAGCGACAAATTAAATTAACAATGGTTGATTTTCCAGCGCCAGTATGACCTACTATAGCAATGGTTTCTCCTTGTTTAATGGTAAGATTGAAATCTGTGAGTACTTTTTCTCCTTTATCATATTGGAATGTCACATCTTTGAATTCAATATCACCGTGAAGTTCTTCCCAGTTTTCTTTCTTAAAGGTGATGGCATCCCCATATTTTTCTATGACGTCTTTGTCATCCCATATTTCTGGTTCTTCTTCAATAAGTGATATAAGTCGTTCAGCACTGGCTTGGGCTTGTTGAAAACGCGCTAAGATATTAGCAAGTTGCATAACTGGTTCGAAAAATGAACCGATGTATGCCACAAAGACATATAGTGTTCCAAATTGTAATCCATGAACTAAGATGTCATTTCCACCATAATACATAACCAGTCCTGTTGCGATTGATGCGATAAATAAAATGGATGGAAAGTAAAGACCAGCGAACATAGCTGCCCGAATTGAATGGTGTTTCATGGTTCCCGTTAGTTTGTCAAAATCTTTGTAATTTTGTTGTTCTAAAACGAGTGTTTTGGTTGTTTTTGCCCCCATAATTCCTTCGTTAAATGCGCCGGTTATTTTCGAGTTTTCTTTTCTAATTTTACGATACGCATGTAATATTTTTTTTCTAAAATAAATGCTTAAATAAATTAATATAGGCATTAATGACAGTACAATTAATGCCAGTTTTAAGTTTGTCAATAACATGAAGATGGTAATGAAAATCATCATTAAGAGTCCCCAGGATAAATCAATTAAGCCCCAAGATA
Organism: Candidatus Izemoplasma sp.; assembly: GCA_021736205.1. Classification (GTDB taxonomy): domain Bacteria; phylum Bacillota_I; class Bacilli_A; order Izemoplasmatales; family Izemoplasmataceae; genus JAIPGF01. The sequence goes on along the minus strand of JAIPGF010000012.1, from coordinate 26,582 downwards.
AGATATCACTAAGTTTTCTTGAATCACTTGTCATACGGGCCATAATCCATCCGACAGGTGTTTTATCAAAATAAGAGAATGGTAATCTTTGTAAATTTTGAAATGCTTTTTTTCGTAAAACATAACTCAGTTTGCGTTGGACATTTCCTGCGTTAATAATAAAGCTAAATACCATAAATCCTATAACGATCATAATCACGACATAAAATCCAATAAAGTACGGAAGTAAATCTGTGTTTCCGTTGCCGGCGATTTCATCGATTGCATATTTGTTTATTTGTGGATAAACCGCATCAATTAATGCGAGTATAATTGCCGCACCAACTCCTAAATAAATATTGTTTTTGAATGGTGCCATTAGTTTAAATATTTTTTTCCAAACTTCTATGTCAAATTTGGCTTCTGTATATTCTTCTTCTTCGAAATGCGTCATTTATCTCACTCCTTCCTTGATTTTCTCATAATCATATTCTATGTTTGTTTGAATATCCCATAGTTCTGAATATAAGCCTTTATTTTTGAGTAATTGTTTGTGAGTACCCATTTCTTTAACTTTTCCTTCTTCTAAGACGATGATTTTATCTGCTTCCATCGCTGTTGTAATACGGTGTGTAATAATAAATACAGTTGTGTCTTGCCAGTATTCATCAAGCGCATTTCTAATTTGAATATCTGTCTCTGTATCAACAGCACTTAAACTATCATCAAAGATTAGTACTGGTTTTGAATCAATTAACATTCTGGCAATAGCGACACGTTGTTTTTGCCCACCACTTAATGTTACACCACGTTCCCCAACAATGGTGTTATATCCGCGTTCAAGTTCTTGAACATCGTCATGAAGTGCTGCAATTGAGGCTGCTTGGTGTATTTTATCGGTTGGTGCGTTTTCATTCATAATTCCAATATTTTCTTGTAGGGTACGACTATACAAGAATGGTTCTTGCATAATGATCCCGATATGTTTACGTAAGTGTTTTTTATTAATATCTTGGATATTTTTTCCATCAATTAAGATTTCTCCATCATCAATTTCAAGTAGACGGATAAGTAAATTGGTCAATGTTGATTTACCGCTTCCTGTTTTTCCAACAATAGCAAGTGTCTCTCCTTTTTTAACACTAAAAGATACGTCATTTAATAAGGGGGTTGAGGCATCTTCGAATGTAAAAGAAACATTCTTGAATTGAATATCCCCTTCAATTTTAGGCGTGTTTTGCGCATCATTGTCATGTTCAGAAACTTTGTCCATGATTTCATCTAAACGATCAAGTGCAACCGTGGTTTTTCCAAAATCACCAACAATACGTCCAAGTCTTCTTAAAGGCCAAACAACCATTCCTATATAAGTCAAAAAGGCGATAAATGTTCCTAAAGTGATCACACCTTCAGTTGTAAAATAGATTCCAAAACTTAGGGTGAAGGCATACTGGATAAAAATAACAAAATCTGTACTTCCCCAGTAAATAGCCATCAGTTTTAATAAGGTATAATCTTTTTCATAATAATCCATTGATTTTTTATCAAATTTATCAATTTCATGTTGTTCACTGGCGAAAGCTTTGACGACGCGAATACCTGTAACACTTTCTTGTAAGGTTGTGGTCATGCTTCCTTCAGCTTCTTCAACAATTTTAAAATGTTTTTTAACAAGCATAAAATAAATTAGACTTGTTAAGAAAATAATGGGGGTGATAATAATTGCATAAAGTGTCATTGTTGGACTTAATTTATTCATTTGAAAAATCGCAAATCCAATTAAAAATAACAGTCTAAATACTTCAATCAATTGTTCTCCAATAAATACTCTATATGTTTCAACATCGGTTGTACAACGTTGAATCAAGTCGCCTGTTTCGGCGTGTGAGTGATATGTAAATGATAAGTTTTGAAGTTTATCATATAGAGTGTTTCTCATATTGTAGGCGATGTTTTCTGTGAATACCGCGTTGATTAAACGTCGCCCAAACATGATAAGCACACGGAATAATGTAAATAATACAAACACCACAGCAACTAATAATAGTTGTTTTTGAATGGTGTTTGCTTGTACAAGATTTTCTATAAACCCTGGTAAAACACTCTCTTCATTACCAAACACACTGTCAACAATGTGTGTTACGAAGAGTGGTGTAAGTGTTCTAAAGTATTGCAGTCCAATAAGTAAGACAATTGCAATATTGAAGATGAGTAAGTTTCCTTTCATCCATTTTGTAAATTGTTTTAGTCGTTTCATGTCGACACCTCTTCTTGTGTTTCTAGTAACGCGAAATATGTTTCTTCTTTGCGTACTAGCTCTTTTGTCAATTGTTCAATTTTTTTATTTGTCTTGTGAATAAAGTCATAATCATCAATGTTTTCTTCTTTGTAGGTACTTTCTTTTAATGTTTCTATTTCTTTTTCTAATACTGTGATTGATGATTCTAATACTTTAATTTTGTCTTTTGTTGTTACTTTTTTGTTGCTTTTTTTAGATGATTTTTTACGTTTTTTTCTGTTTTTTTCGATTAGTAATTTATCTCTGTAATCATCATATGATCCCTCAAATTCTGTCATTTTATCGTTGTGAATGTAAAGTAGTTTTGTCCCAATCTTGTTGATGAAGTAACGGTCATGCGAGACAAATATAATTGGTCCATTAAATGCCTCAAACACGTCTTCAATAATTGATTTTGTTTCTATGTCTAGATGGTTTGTTGGTTCATCTAAAACAAGAAGTTCTGGTTGATTTAGCATAAGTAAAAGTAACACTAGTCTTACCTTTTCTCCACCAGATAATATACTGATCTTTTTATCTAGATCTTCTCCATAAAATAAAAATCTTGCTGCATGACCTCGAACATCTTCGATGGTGAATGTGGGATGATAATCATGAATTTCTTCAAAGACTGTTTTGTGATAGTTTAAGGTACTTTGATTTTGATCGAAATATCCAATTTTAAACTCTTTTAAGAAATTGATTTTACCGTTAAATATAGGCAGTTTTCCCTCTATTACTTTTAATAACGTTGTTTTTCCGGTTCCATTTGGACCAATGATAGCTAGTTTGTCGAATCCACGCATAGAAAAATTAATATTACTTAAGAGTGGTTCATCATAGCCTATACTCACATTTTTTGCTGTTAAAATAACATCATCTGTGAGTTTCCCATCTTGCATTGTCATTTTTACATGGCGTTTTGTTTGTGTTGGACGATCAATTTTATCCATTCGATCTATCTTTTTTTGTCTATCTTTTGCGATTGATGCACGCTTGGCATTATAACGAAAACGGTCGATAAAACTTTGCAGATGTGCTATTTCTTTTTGTTGGTGTTTGTATTGTTTTAATAATAGTTCGTAACGTTTTCTTTTTTCTTCTTCATAGTCTTTAAAGGTTCCGTGATATACTTGCGACGTTCTTTGATCAATCTCAATGATTTTACGACATACTTTAGAAATGAAATATTTATCATGTGTCACAAGTAATACAGCACCATTGTAATTGGATAAGTAATCCTCTAACCATTCAATGATCTCAATATCTAAGTGATTCGTTGGTTCATCTAAGATAAGTAGATCGGGATTAATAAGGAGTAACTTAGCAAATGCAATACGTGTTTTCTCGCCACCACTAAATGTTGTGATAGGACGCTTAAACATATCTTTAGAGAATCCAAACTTTGTTAGAATGGTTTCTATTTTATAATGGTATTCATACCCGCCTTGAATAGAGAAGTTATGTTCTAAGTTGGCATATTGATTTAATAATTGTTCATTATTTGGATCTGTTTTTAGTTTTTTTGCAAGCTTTTTAAGATTTTCTTTAGTTCTTAACGTTTCTTTATAGACTTCTAACATTTCATCTTTTAATGAGTTAGATGTGTTTGTAATAACTGTTTGTGATAAATAGCCAATTTTTGATTTATTATTGATATTAATTGTTCCTTCATCAATTGGTAAATCATTTAAAATCATTTTAAGTAATGTTGATTTTCCTGTTCCATTTTTTCCAATTAATGCAATTTTTTCATTTGAATTTATATCAAATGATATATCTCTAAAAAGAACTTCAGCATTGAATTCTTTTTTAACGTTATGTAATGTTAGTATATTCATTGTTTTCACCCCTTGGTGCATAAAAAAAGTGCCTTCCATCATAGTAGATGAAAGACACAGTATTATTTAATAGTAAGATATATATCTTATTAAATAAAGCGTTCCCAATAATAGTTAGTTGGGTCGTATCATTCTCATAGTGATGGTCAAAATTTTTGCATGACAAAAAATGTTCATGTTCAAATCTCCTGTTTTTCTGACTGATTGTAGTAGTTTATTCATTGCCATCACCTCTCTTTTCTTTTAGTTTATTGTTTTTCACTATTTTATAATAGCATAGGATTTTTTTGATGTAAAGGCTTATTTATAATATTATTTATATTTCATCATCTATATATATTTTTTCGGGTTTCTCCAGTAATATCTGTGGATTATGCAGATATCTTTTCACTTCTTTAACTGCATTAGCAAAATAATACCCATCTACAATACGTTCATCAACAACAATTTTAAGATCCATTACTTTTTTATTTGTGACAGTTAATCCTTCTTCAATGATTTGTTCTTTAGAGCGCATACCAAATGCCAGGAATATTGAGGTGGTTCCAAAGTTATAAATATGATGGAATACAGGTTTGATTCCTAAAGAACCTAAGTCTGTGACAAACGCACTTGTATGAAAAGGACTCACATCAATTAACGTCTTTGGTAACCAACCATGTCGGTCTAGAAATTTAATAAATCCCATACTTAATGATAATAAAAAGTTTGGCATATAACTAAAAATTTTAGCCAGCTTGTCTGCTGAATTCTTGCCGCTTGTTTCTTTATTTTTATCTATTTCATTATTAAGTTTGTGACAAACATCTAAAATGGTATCATTGGGATCAAATTTTAATTTAATTGTTGTTTCATCACCGGATTGTGTCATCTCTTTTTTAACAACAAGCGAAATTGTTATTTCATTTCTTGCATAGGCTTTTTTACCACTAATAAACCGGTTTACTTTTGGTTTTTGTGACATGATGCGAACCAGTGCAGCAATTACAATATGTAAAAAGCCAACACGTTCCCCCTTTTTTCTTAATTTCCTTATCAGATCTCGTGTATTTTCTAAATAAATACGTTCTTCGAAAAATACTTGCGCATCACTTCTATCTTTCATAATGTGTGGTATTATTCTAAAAAACGGATCTGTTTTTGTTAATCTATAACCATCTTTTCTATCTCTTAAGCGTCGTTTCATACTATCACCTATCGTTATTATACAGTACTTTACGGGTAAAAAAAAGAGAAAATGAGCTAATACCCACTTTCTCTGATTTTCTCTTCTTTAAACTGTGTTGTATATAAATCATGATAGAATCCTTCAAGTTTTAAAAGTTCTTGATGTGATCCTTGTTCAATTAATTTACCATCATGAATAACGAGTATTTTATCCGCATCTCTAATGGTTTGTAGACGGTGCGCAATGACGAAACTTGTACGCCCTTTCATTAATAGACGCATAGATTCTTGGATGTGAAACTCTGTGCGAGTATCAACGCTTGATGTTGCTTCATCTAAAATGAGAATGTCGGGATTTGACAGTAATGTTCGCGCAATTGAAATTAATTGGCGTTCACCGTGTGACAGGTTTTCTCCCCCTTCATAAATTTCAGTCTCGTATTGATGCGGGAGTTTCATGATAAAGTCATGTGCATTCGCAATCTTAGAAGTTTTAATGACTTCTTCTTTGGTTGCTGTTTGATCACCGTAATGAATATTATCAAATATTGTGCCACTAAAGAGATTTGTATCTTGTAATACAACCCCTATTTTAGCTCTTAAATTGTCTTTTTTATAATTAATAGATGAGATGTTATCAATTGTTATTTCACCTTCATCAGGATCATAAAAACGGTTTAATAAATTGATGATGGTTGTTTTTCCGCTCCCGGTTGGTCCTACAATTGCAATGATTTCACCAGGTGCTGCATCAAATGTAATATCATGTAATACTGCTTGGTCTTTCTCATAGCCAAATGTGATATTTTCAAAGGTTACACTGCCTTTAAAGGCATTTGAAAACTGTGTTCCATCTTGTTCGTATTCCGATGTTTCATCAATTAAATTAAAGACTCTTTCTGCTCCTGCTAGTCCTTGTTGGATAGTATTAAACATCTGACTTAAATTAGAGATTGGTTGAACAAATTGTCTAGCATATTGTGTCATCGCTGAGATATCTCCGACGGTCACTGTACCAATTGAGAAAACAAATAAAAGTCCGCCTGTGATAATAATCAAAACATAAATTAAATTGTTAATAAAGCCTATAACCGGCATAACAATTCCAGCAAATACTTGTGCTTTAAAACCAGCATTTCTTAATTCAACATTTTTATCTTGAAATTCGTTGAGTGTTTCTTCTTCTTGGTTATATAATTTAAGCACTTCGATGCCAGAGATACTTTCTTCAACAATTCCGTTTAGATTTCCTAAATGTTTTTGTTGCTTAACAAATCCTTTTTTGGTAATCTTACCAATTTTAATAGTAAAAAGAATCATAATTGGCACAAAAATTAAAACGACTAGGGCTAAAATGTAATTCACAATAAACATCATAATAAGTGATCCAATGAGTAAAATGATACTAGAGATTAACTCAGTGGTAACACTGGATAATGAATTACTGATTAAATCTACATCATTTGTTAGTTTAGAAATTATATCACCAGATTGATTCTGGTCATAATATTTTACTGGGAGTATTTGTAATTTATCAAATGCGTCTTGTCTAATTTTTGCGACTGTTTTTTGAGCGATAATTGTCATAGTATAACGGCCAATAAATCGTGCAATACTATTAAATAAGGCAATTGTAATAATAATTCCTGCCATGCGGTAAGCACCTGATATATCTTTAACTTTTAAATATCGATCAATGGTTATTCCAAATAACCTAGGCAAATAAACGGCTAAAAGTGAGGTTAGAAAGATGAAAAACACAACGGTGATTAGACCGTATCTATAATTGCCTAAGTAATTCCAAATACGTTTGATTGTACCTATTTTATCCGTTGCTTTATTGCCTAAATAAACCCGGTGTCTTCCACCACCAGCTCGCGTATTTAATATTTTTGAATAATCTTTAGTTTTTTCTAAACGTTCTTTAACTTGTTGTTTATTGAGAATGGTTTTTGTATGATCAATATCTTGATATGGATCTTTATTGTTCGTCATTCAAAGCACCTCCATACCCAATTTGTGATTTAGCGATCTCTTGATAAACTGTTGAGGTTTTGAGTAGATCTTCATGTGGTGCAAATCCGTCTACTTTACCATCATTATTTAGTACAAGGATTTTATCTAAATTTTTAATTGTACTAATTTTTTGTGAAATAATAATTGCGGTGATACCTTGATTATATTGGTGAATATTGGCTAATATTTCTGCTTCACTTTTTGCATCAACAGCGCTTGTTGAATCATCTAACACAAGAATTTTGGGTTGTTTTATTAATCCTCTAGCAAGTGATATACGTTGTTTTTGTCCCCCACTTAAGTTCGACCCATTTTGCTGTGTTAGATGATTGAAATAATCATCATATGTTTGGATAAATTCATAGGCATCTGCTTGCTCTGATGCGTTTTTTAAATGATCAAATGTATGATTTGTTGTTCCTTGTAGTATATTAGTCGCAATACTACCAGAAAAAATTTTAGGTTTTTGTGTCACAATTGATAATTGACTTCTTAATGCTTTTATATCATAAGACTTAATATCTAATCCATCGATTAGAAGTTTTCCTTCAGTTACTTCATAAAGCCGTGGTAAGAGTTTAATTAATGTTGATTTCCCACTACCAGTTGATCCAATGACACCTATTTTTTCACCTGATTTTATAGTGATATTGATATCTATTAATGCTGGATTGCTGTCTTTGGTATAACTAAATGTAACATTTTCAAACGTTATATCTCCTGATATTTCATCAGAAATTAGTGGGGTTTTAGGTTGTTTGAAAGCCTCTTTATCAAAGACCTCATTAATACGTTTGGCACTTACTTCTGCGCGTGAAATAAATATCATCATCATCGCAAACATCATAAGACCAAACAAAATAAACATACTATAACTATTGAAGGCGATAATAACGCCCACATTGGGATCGTTTGTTGTGGCGTTTAGTAGTAGCCCTTTATCAATGTAATAAGCACCTAAGAAAACAAGTCCAGCTAATGACATATTAAATATTGCCATGATAATAGGTTCTGCAATAACAATCACTTTTTGAGCGGCTGTGTTCGTATTTCTAAAGCGTTCATTTGCCTCGTTAAATTTTTTATTTTCGTACTCCATCGTTACAAATGATTTTATTACACGTGGCGCATTCGCTGTTTCAAGTGCTGTTTTATTTAATCCATCTATTGTTTTTTGAACTTTTTTAAATCTAGGAAACGCGATAATCATAATAACAACAATGGTGATTAAGAGTAAGGGAATGGTTATAAAAAAGAGTGTGGATAATTCAGTTGATGTTCTAATAGCCATATATATTCCAATTCCAACCATTAAGGGTGCTCGTACAATGATACGTAAAAGCATTTGGAAAAATTGTTGGATTCTGACCATATCGTTCGTGGCAGTTGTGATTAAGCGACTTGCTTTAAAAGAATCAATACTTTTTGATGTTAACGATAAGGTTTTTTTAAAGAAATCTTTTCTTAAATCGGTAATGGCATATAACGCTACTTTTTGAGAATTATATGTGTTAATTAAGCCCAGTAATAAACCAAAAAAAGCAAGTCCAAGCATATAACCACCGGTTTGAAATAATAATGTTTGATTTTCCGTAGGAATCGCAACATCAATAATAGTAATCATTAATAAAGGAATCATAAATCCAGCGACAACATTGCCAAACATTGCTAACAGACCGACAATAATGTTTAATGGATATTTAAACGTGTACTTAAATAGTTTACTGAGATTACTCATTGTTTTGACACGCTCCATTTTGAATAATTTTAAGTCTCCATATAAAGGTATCCTTGGCTTTTTTCATCGGCCAATCGTTAAAAATAGCTTTACGTATAACCATTTGTTTTATTTCTTGTATCATAATATATAATTGTTTAACATCATTAAATGTCTCAAACATAAGTAAGGACAAATCCATCTGATTAAATAGATTAGATAAATAGTGATCACGTTTTTCTCTGTGATAAGTCATGACTTTACTATTAATATCTACACTATGAAAAACGTTACGCAAAAACTTATGTCTGTCGCCTTCCACAAAGGCTTTATAATCTGATTCAAATGTTAAGATTGAATACTCAAAAAGATCATTTGTTTGACTGATAAATTCGCTTCCAGAATTAAATATACGATCAAATTCACGGTTGACAATATAATAAAACAAGTCTTCTAAATCAGTAAAATATTGATAAAAACTTCCCCGTGGAATATCGCATTTTTTTATAATGTTGGATACGCGACTATCAATTAACTTCTTATTGGTAAACTCTTCTCTTGCTGCATTTAATATACGTTCACGTTTTTTGTCATCTAAATTATGAAATGTTTCAGTTGGCATACAATCACTCCTTGTGACACTACGTCATAATTATATATGACGTGTTGTCGCTTGTCAATAATTAAATTGCTTAATTGAAAACAGTTACAGACTGAATTTTTTGTATATTGGTAGTTGAAAATAGAATTTTTATATATAATAGACTTGAGGTGAAAGAAATGGAAAATTCAAAAGTTGTAATTATTGGTACAGGATTTGTTGGTATGAGTTATGCCTATGCACTTGTAAATCAGGGGACTGTGGAAGAACTTGACTTAATTGATATAAATAAAGATAAAGCTGAAGGAGAGGCAATGGATTTAAATCATGGCCTACCTTTTGGTCCACGAAAAATGACGATTAAAGCGGGAGATTACAGTGATTGTAAAGATGCTGGATTAGTTGTTATAACCGCTGGTGTGAGTCAAAAAGAAGGTGAATCACGTATTCACTTATTAGATCGAAACGCTAAAATTATGAAATCAATTGTTAAAAAAATTATGGAAAGTGGCTTTGATGGAATATTAATGGTTGCATCAAATCCAGTTGATGTTTTAGCCTATGTTGCTTGGAAAGAGTCAGGTTTACCTAAATCTCGCGTTATTGGAAGCGGAACAATTTTAGATACTGCTCGTTTGCGATATGAGGTTGGAAAGCAAATCAACATCGATTCACGTAATGTGCATGCCTATATTTTAGGAGAACATGGTGATAGTGAATTTGTTTGTTGGTCTAATACATTCATTGGTGCTAAGCCATTAAATGATGTCATTAACTCAATGGATGAGATTGAATTTGAAGATTTAGAAAAAATCTATGTTAAAGTTAGAGATGCAGCTTATGAAATCATTAAGCGCAAAAAAGCAACTTACTATGGTATTGGTATGGCGCTTGTAAGACTTACATCGGCCATTTTTAATAACGAAAATAGAATTTTACCTGTTAGTGTATTGAATGATGGGGTTTATGAAAATTGTGATAATGATGTTTATATTGGTCTACCATCTGTATTAAATAAAGATGGTGTTCACCATGTAGTTAAGTTAACCCTAAATGAGGAAGAAAAAGAAAAACTGCAAAAAAGTTCTAAAATTTTAAGAGATAATTTAGATAATATTGGATACTAAATAACAAAAAAAATAAGCATCTAACCAGGGTTCATTTGGTTAGATGCTTTTCAATTAGTCAGATTTTAAGTGTCTATCTTTTAAACTTAATAGAAGTTGTATTACTTCAATGACTGTAGCAATGATGATGGCTACACCAGCAAAAATTAAACTGATTTTTATAATTTGTGGAACAACCTCTAAATTATAACCTGATATGAGGGTTAGATTGAATATGTTGTTGGTTGCCATAAAGAATAAAATAATAGCGATGAATATGTGTTGGATTAGTTCTACCGATTTAGAAATAAGTGTTTTTCTGTTTTTATAAAAATGAAAAATATTTAAGATGATTGAAATGCTAATACTAATATTAATAAGCGGTAAAATTGCATTAAAGTTTTCATTTAACAAGGGAATACTAGTTCCTTCAAAGTAAATAGCGATAAGTCCAATTTGCACATTCAATATATATAAAATTGTACTATCCACAATCAATTCTATAAGAGATCCAAGGCGTGATGCATGATATATTTTAGTTGGTATTGTAGGAAGATTATCGGGATCAAATGGTATACTAGATGTATCAATTTCAGGTTGGAAGTATTTTTCAATTAAAACAAACACAATGAAAATTAGACCGACAATCATTAATACTGAGCTAATTATTTCAGGTACTTGATAGATTAAGTAGCGTAAAATATCTAGTGTATTGAAGTTTGAATTATTAACTAAAAACTCAATCAAATTTACAAATAATAATATGATTGGCATTACAATTAGGATGATTTTAATCACGAGACTAATAATAGGTTCTAATTCTTTTGGTAACATAGATCGATTATTACGATATTCAGAAGCGACATCTTTGGGATGCCCCATCTCTTTTAAAATTGCTTTAATTTCGTCATCACTTTCTGATTCAACTTGATCATATATATGACTCTTTAATTCTTTTAAAATTTCTTCTCTTTGAGTTAAAGGTAGAAATTTTCCTACATGATATAAATAATTATCAACTAAATTCATATTATTCCTCCATCATACATTGTAGTTGTTTATGCATACTATTATAGGCGTTTCTTAATTGTTTATATATTTTATGGCCATACATGCTTAACTGATAATACTTTCTTGGTCTACTACTTTTTGTTGACCAAGTTGCATCTAATATTTGTCTTTTTTCTAAGCGTCTTAATAATGGATACAATGTGTTTTTATCAATGTCAAGACCTTGTTTATTAAGTGAATCAACCAAGCTATAGCCATAATGCTTGTCTTTTAGTTGCGAACAAACAGCAAGCACTAACGTTCCTTTTTTTAATTCTTGAACCAAATTTTCTAGTGTTTTGTCCGGCATTTAATCACCTCAATTTTATTATAGTGTATATTGCACACTATTGTCAATAAAAAAATATTATTTATTTAAAAATAAAGCACTTGCCAATAAGCAAGTGCTTGTTTTTATTATTCAAATGGGTAGGTTAGTCCAATCTGTTTTCTAACTCTGTCCATGAATGCCATAACACGTTGTGATTCTTTGTGTGTCATGATAGGATTTTCTATTTTATTTTGTTCCACAGTCTTAACAAAATCAATAATTTGATGTGTGAACCCACCTTTTATAAATGGTTCATTATAGGTTTTATCATTAACTTGGAAATGATTACTTCTTGAAAAATCTTCAATACTCATTGTTCCTTTTTCAAAATTGATAACACCTGGTGCGTTCAGATCTTGATTAATACTCGATTTTAACGTTGCAGTAACACCACTTTCAAATGTGATTTCCATTCTTACATATGTATCAACACCTGTTTTATGAAAAGTAGCATCTGTTTTTAGTGTTTTTATTTGATCTCTTACTAAGTGTAATAAAAAGCTAATGGGATAAACGCCAATATCAAGTAAACTACCCCCTGCTAAATCAGGATTCAGTAAGCGATTCTTTTCATTAACATCATCAATCAATGGATACCCAAACTCAAAATATAAATGTTTAAGTTTGCCATATTTCTCACTTTCAACAATGTCTTTTATTTTCTTGGTGCTTGGTAAAAAACGTGTCCACATTGCTTCCATTAATAATACATTATTTTCTTTAGCTGTATTGCGCATTTCAATGAACTCATCCTCATTCACACTCACAGGTTTTTCACAAAGGACATGTTTATTGTTGTTCAAGAATAAAAGTGTTTGCTCTTTATGGAAGGGATGTGGTGTGGCGATATATACTGCATCAACAAGGTTAGATTTAGCGAGTGTATCATAGCCTTCAACTGCCTGCTCAATCTCAAATCGTTTAGCAAAGGCTTCTGCTTTTTCCTTTGATCGAGATGAAACAGCTGTTATGGTTGCTTTTTTTGTGCCTTTAATATCTTCTGCGAATTTATGGGCAATACTTCCAGCCCCAACTATACCAAAACGTATCATTAGTAATCCACGTTGTCAAATTCTGGAAATAATTTATTTCCTTTATTTAACTCTCTAATTGCTTTCATATCTTTGGTTGTTAGTTCAAAATCAAAGACATCAAAGTTCTCTTCAATTCTATTTTTATGCACACTTTTTGGAATAACGACAATACCACGTTCAATAAACCAACGAATGGCAATTTGTGGAACTGTTTTATTATATTTTTCTGCGATTTCTTGTAGTGTCTCGTTCTCTAACATTTCTTTGATTTTCCAACTCATTAATGGCGCATAGGCTTCTAAGCGAATATCATTTTTTTCACAATAATCTTGCAGAAAATGATTTTGTAGTTGAATGTGTGTTTCAACTTGGTTAATGACTGGTTTAATTTCAACATTATCAAGTAAATGTTGTATGTGATGCACATTGTGATTACTTACACCAATCGCTTTGATTTTACCATCCTTATAAAGTTTTTCTAAGGCTTTGTAAGTATCTAAATTTTGTTCATAGCCTTTAAACCAATGGATCAAGTATAAATCAACATACTCAACACCAAGCTTGTCTAAACTCTTTTGACATGCTTTAAGCGTAGAATCATACCCTTGGTCTGTGTTCCAAAGTTTTGTTGTGATGAATATTTCATCACGATCAATAGAAGATTCTTTAATGGCTCTTCCAACTGCTTCTTCGTTTCCGTAAGCAGCAGCTGTATCAATATGTCTGTAACCAGCATCTAATGCATATTTAACAGCATTATAAGCTTCTTCGTCCGAACTTTTCCAGGTTCCTAAACCAACAATAGGAATTTCTGTATCATTATTAAATTTTACTAATTTCATTTTATCTCCTCCAGTATTAATTATAACTTATTAACGTTAAATTGTTAAAGTAAATACTTTTTCTAATGTTGACATGTTTCACATACGTAGCTTGAAGTTGCCCCCGTTTTTATCTTTTTGATACTGGTTTGGCATATAGGGCAAGGTTCACCTGTATTATAGGCAATTTGATTGGCTTTAAATTTACCATAATTACCAAATATATCTTGTTCATAATCTGATCCATTTAAATTAATGGCTTCTTCAAACTCGTTAATTAGATGATGAAAAAGCGCTTCTGTTTGTTTACTTGTTAAATCAGGAATTTTTTTATGTGGATGGATGTGTGCTTTAAATAATATATCATGAATATAATAATTACCAATTCCAGAGATCCGTTTCTGATTTAGCAAGAAGTTTTTTAATGAGCCTCTTCTATTATCAAGTAACTCTTTAAACTGATTTAAAGTAATTTTATCTCTTATAGGGTCTAATCCAAGTGTATCAGTGGGTTTATGTTTAGATTCTTTTTCAACTAAATGAACTGACCCAAACCACCAAAAATCAAACGATAAATGCATATTATTTTTAAATGTTATATGGGCTTGATAGGATTTATCAGGTAGAGAATTCGTATATCTCAAGTTACCACCCATACCAAGATTAACTCGAATTGAAGCATTTGTATCTAGTGAAATAATGAGCCATTTACCTTTAGATGTAACATGGGTTATTTTAGAGTTTTTAATCTGTTTATTAAAAGACTTCTTGCTAATATTAACGGATTTTTCTTGATGAATCACAATTCTTTTTATTGTAAGGTGCTTAATTGTTTCATCTAGTTGTTCAGATAATACATATATTTCAGGTAATTCAGGCATTAGTTTCCTCCTATATAATATCCTGCGCTATACCCAGTACTTAGAGCAAGTGTTATATTATAGCCGCCAAGCGGACCGTGTATATCAACTGTCTCCCCAATGAAAAACAAGCCCTTAATTTTTTTTGTTTCAAACGTTTCAGGATTTAATGCAGTGGTTAAAATACCTCCACCATTGACATATGCTTGTTCTTTGGGAAATAGTTTGGGATCAGAGATAATAAATTCGGTTAAATAATTGGCGATCTTTTCTAGTTGTTTATGCGCATATTCCGTGAGTCTTTTGTTTTCTAAACTCAATTGTGTTTGAACTAAACTAGATATTTTTTTCGTTGTTAAACTGTTGAGAAATTGATTGATTGTTTTATTATTGTTTTTAGGATCTTTTAACATCGATACTACCACGTCTTTGGAATGATTTGTAAAGGAAATCTGCAATGTAGGATTAGGTGTAGTTGTTAAAAATTCACTTATTTTAAATATAGCAGGGCCACTTAACCCAAAGTGTGTGAATAATAAATCATCTATAACACTATGTGCTGTATCTATTAGTTTAACGGTTGCTTGTTTAATCGTTGTGCCTTGCAAGGTTGATAACTCTCTTTTTACAAACTCTGATTTGATGCTTGTTTCCGCTGCATAAAATGCTTTAGTATCTATATCAAAACGTTTAGCAACAGCTAGTCCAAATCCAGTACTACCTGTCAGCGGATATGACTTTGATCCCGTCGCAATGATGACGTTTTTGGTGTTGTATTGGGTATTTTTCGTGTTTACTGTGAAAGTCTCACCTTCCTTAAACAAACTTTTTACTTCGTTGGTTCTCAGTATTTTTTGTTTCGTTAAATCTTGTAACAACGCGTTTTTTATCGATGTGCTTGATTTTGTTTTAGGAAAATATTTAAACTGATTTTCCAGTACTAATTCAACGTTTTTCTCTTGGAAAAATTTAATCACATCATTGGGGCCAAATTTATAAAGCGTTGCATACAAAAAATACTTATGAGGTAGTGTTAAGTCACTAATAAATTCTTCGGTTGTTTTGTTGTTGGTTACATTACATTGTTTATTCCCAGAAAGTAATAACTTCTCTGAAAGTACACTGTTTTTTTCAAGTAATAAATAATTTTTATTACTTTTTTCTAGTTGGTTAGCTGCCATTAATCCGGCAGGTCCAGAACCAATAATTATCGCATCGTACATGTTAAACCTCCTAATTACATCAATTTATTATAACACAAAAAAAAGGTGCTAGGCACCTTTAAATAATTTTTTTGAGTATTGTAGTTGATACAGTTTATAGTAATGACCACGTTCTTTTAATAAGTCTTGATGATTTCCTTGTTCTAGAATTTCACCTTTACTAAGAACAATAATTTTATCAACATGTTGGATCGTTGAAAGTCTGTGAGCAACAATTAACATCGTTCCTATTTCCATCATTTTTTCTAATGAATCTTGAATAATTTGCTCAGTTTCTGTATCAATATTAGATGTTGCTTCATCTAAAATCATAACACTAGGTTTATGTGTGATAGTTCGAGCAAAGCTGAGTAGTTGTCTTTGTCCACTGGAGAAGTTGTTTCCTCGTTCTCGTACTTTTTCATCATATTTGTTCTCAAGTTTATCAATAAAGTAATCAGCATTAACATAATGACATGCCTCTTTTACACGCTTGTGATCAATTGTGTCATCTCTTAATGTGATGTTTGAACGAATGGTACCGCTAAACATAAATACATCTTGTAACATTTGTCCAATAAATGATCTTAAAGAAGACTTCGTTATGGATTGAATATCAATGCCGTCTATTAAAATTTGACCTTTTTGAATGTCATAATTTCTCGTAATAAGTCGTAAAATTGTTGTTTTACCCGCGCCAGTCGCTCCAACAAAGGCAACTGATTGCTGGGGTTCTACAGTAAATGATACATCTTTTAATATCCAGTCATTATCTTCATACGCAAACCAGACATTCTTAAACTCAATTCTTCCTTTCATTTCATGAAGATCAACGGCTCCTGGTTTATCAAGTATTTCCTTTTTCTTGTCTAGTATATCAAAGATTCGTTCACTTGATGCGAAAGCTGATTGTAAGACATTAAATTGTGCAGCAAGTTCTTGAACAGGTCTGAAGAAGCGATTAATATATTGGTAAAACGTGAATAAAATACCAATTTTTATCGCACCAGATAGTGCTTCAAGTCCACCAAAATAGAAGATAATAATAGTCGCAACCATATGAAGTAAATACATCGTTGGTCTATAAATCCCAAAAATAGTTATTTGTTTATAATAGGATTTTTTAAGTTTTTCGTTTCGTTGGTCGAATTGTCGTAATTTTTCTTCTTCTTTGTTGAAGATTTGGATAATTTTCATACCTGATAAATGTTCTGCTAGAAATGCATTAACTCTTGATAAGTTACTTCTTACTTTTCTGTATGCTTTTCGGGATAAAATTCTAAAAACAAAACTAAAGAATACAATAAATGGGATAACCATTAAAACATATAATGTTAATGTGGTATTTATTGTGAACATCGCAATAACAATACCGATTAGAAGCATTAAGTTTTTAAATACATTGACTAAAACACTTGTGTACATTTCATTTAATTTGTTTGTGTCATTTGTCACACGGGTAACCAAAGCGCCAGCTGGTTTTGAATGGAGATATCCCATATCGTGGTATTCCAGATGGGTAAAAATTTCTTCACGAATATTATAAATAATTGATTGTCCTATTTTTTGTAGTTGAATGGTTAAGATATAGTTTAAAAGATTTCCTGATATGACTGCGAGTGTTAATAAACTAAGTGTCGAAAGTAAGGTATTAAAATCATAATTATAAACAATAATATCAATTGAACGTCCTATTAAATAGGGTTCGAAAATAGCTGCAAAAACAGAAATAATCATTAAGGTAAAAGCAATAATATATTTTTTAGTAAACGGTTTTGCGTAATGAAGTAGGCGTTTTAGAATATCGCCATCTTTCATTGTATGGAGTCTTTTATCTTCTGCATCTGCGATTCGTCTTGGCATTATTCTCCCCCCATTTCTTCTTGTAGTTTTTGACGGTTTACAATGTCAATATAGAAGTCACAACGGGTTAATAATTCTTCATGTGTTCCCACATCTACAACCGTTCCGTCGTCGACAATGATAATTTTATCGGCATTTTTAATCGTACTAATTCTATGGGCAATTAAGATCGTTGTTTTTCCTTCTCGTACTTGTTTTAAGTTATTTAAAATTGTTTCTTCGGTTTTTGTATCAACAGCACTAACACTATCATCTAAGATCATGATTGGTGCGTTTTTAAGTAGTGCTCTTGCGATACTTAAGCGTTGTTTTTGTCCACCACTAAGTGTTGCCCCACGTTCACCAATAACTGTTTCATAACCATCAGAAAACTCGATAATATTATCATGTACATCACTTAATTCAGCGGCATGTTTAACTTGATTTTTAATTTCTTCATCATCTTTAAATTCTAGCGCAATATTGTTTGTAATGGTATCTGAGAATAAAAATCCATCTTGGGGAACATACCCAAAATTATCTCTAAGATCTTTAATTTTAATATCCATTATATCAATACCATCTAATAAGATACTACCCTTTTCGACATTATAAATTCTTAAAAGTAGATCAACAATACTTGTTTTACCACTACCCGTGCGGCCTAAAATCCCCACTGTTTCACCTGGGTTTATTTTAAACGATACATCGGTTAAAACATTCTCATCTCCATCAGGATATTTAAAGGATAGATTTTTAAACTCAATTTCGCCTTTTAATTCATCAATTTCAACAGGATTCTCTGGGTCTTTAACGGTTATGTCTTCATATAATATTTCTTCAATACGTTGCAGTGACCCTTTTCCTCTTGAACGAATATTAATAATCATTCCCAGTGCTAGCATCGGCCAGACAAGTGTTCCAAACAACATATAGAATTCACTTAATTCACCAACTGTAAATGGATTTTCAATAACTGCTGGATTATGAATCATGTAGGCTCCGAATCCTAATATAACAACAAAGATTAATCCCACAACACCACGGATGGTGATTTGGAGTCTTGCTTGCATTTTAACAAATTCGATGTTTTTATCTTTGGCACGTTGATTTGATTTTAAAAACTCTTTAATTTCATTTTGTTCTTTGACAAAAGCTTTTATAACCCCAATACCACTTAAAGACTCATTCGCAAAATCACTTAAATCTTCAAATGCTTTTTGTGCTTCTTTAAATTTTAATCGCATTTTATTCCCTAAATATGCGGCGAGTAACCCAATTATAATCATTGGTATCCCTGTGTATAGGGTTAATCTTAAATTGATACGACTCATTTTATAAAGTGCTAATCCACCAAGATATACCGCATCAATAAAGATAACCATTCCCGGTCCAACAGCACGTCTAACGGATTCTAAATCATTGGTGAAATAGGCCATGAGTCCACCTACTTTACGATTTGAATAAAACTCGTTTGATAAGTTTTCTGCATGTTCAAACATATCATTTCTAAGTCCATAATCAAATCTTCTTGATGCCCCAAATATTGTCATACGCCAAACAAAACGTCCCACAACAATAAGGGAAGTTATAATCGCAATATACACAAGTTTATCGACTAATAATTCTTTTGTTAATGTTCCAAGATCAAGTCCATCAATAATTTCTCCAAGTATGGTTGGAACCATAAGTTGTGCTGTATCCACAACGATTAAAGAGATAAACCCTATGATGAATAAATGAATGTTTTGTATATAATATTTATTAATTGATTTTCCGAATATCATGTTATACCCCCAAATTTGTCAAAGAGTTGTGTTAATGTTTCTACTTCTTCAGCAGATAGCGTATTAAAAATATTTTTAACAGCTTTTTGACTTTCCAATTTATTTGTTGTAGCTAATAAAGTACCTGTTTCTGTCAGAGAAATTAGTACTTTTCGTTTATCTTCTTTACATTGATTTTTCTTAATTAATTTATTTTTTTCTAATTTTGTAATGACTTCTGTGCAGGATGGTTTTGATATACAAAGTTCTTCAGCCAGTTTTGTTAATGTGGTCGGTTCTAATTTTTTAATGGTTTTTAAATACTGAAATCGACGACCTTTTATTTTTTCGAATCCGATGTCGTCATATACTTCACGACAAGAATCAAAATACATTTTTAAAAATTTATTGAATGAATTTCGCACGTTTTCTTTTTTCATAATTAGCGACTCCTTTTTTAGTTAGGTTTAACCTAACTTATTA
Source organism: Candidatus Izemoplasma sp. (assembly GCA_021736205.1). Lineage (GTDB taxonomy): Bacteria > Bacillota_I > Bacilli_A > Izemoplasmatales > Izemoplasmataceae > JAIPGF01. The sequence goes on along the minus strand of JAIPGF010000012.1, from coordinate 6,488 downwards.
TACTGGTAAAATATTTTTAATGCAATAAAAAAACCGAAAAAATTTCAGTTTTTTTATTTTTATGTGATTTTAGTTGTAAAAACGTCATTTTATTGTGTGAATTAACAAAGATATTTTCTTAAATTAGAATTAATTTAAAACGAATGAAATCGGGAAGAATATTTTTTCAATGCCTTAAGTCCTTCAAATGTCAAAATGCCTTCCCATTCAGGTTTGATCTGATTAAACACCTCATCATATTGCATCCAAGACCAATTTGGCTTAATTGTACTGGTTAATAATGTATTTGTTACTTTCTTCATATTTTGGTTCAATAAATCGTTATAATCAAAGGCGAATTTAGGTGTTATAACATAAATCTTATATGGCTCTAACACATAATCATCCCACAGATCTGGATCTAATTCTATTTTGTTTTTTATTAGTAATTTTAATTTGGGGGTAATCATAAATTTAACATTGTCATCAACACGGTTATAAAACCGTAACATCGAATATATAGAGTTCATACTTACGTCTTCTTTTTCAACGTCTAAGATATAGTCAATCATTTTGTGTTTTAATTGTTGTATATCAAGTGATGATACATAGTTCTTGTAGTTGATTAAGAAACCATAGAGTTCTGGATTAGGATTCCCAAAAGTAAATTGGTCGCGTTGTTCGTAGTTCCACCAAATAGCTCTGGGAAAATTATTTACTTCCTGGGGAACTATATCAAAGGAATAGTCCTCTAACATGCTAGTTTCTAAATAGTTTATAATTTCTTTTATTGTTTTTTCTTTTTTAGACGTATGTATCTCTTCTAATATTGAAATAGCTTTAGCTGTTGCCATTGCACTTGACTTTGGCAATCTGAAATCTGGTTCTAAAGCATTCCCAAATCCCCCATCATCATTCTGGTAGGTTAAAAGTTCTTGTAATATTTCCTCACTCTTATCTTCATTAAGATTAAGTACCCGGTAGTATTCTAATAAGCGGCAAGAATTTTTAAGTTCTGCTGCTTTACGCAAGATTAGATCAGTCATTCTCTAATAATAGTGAGAAATATATTTCGATTTCATCATCCTCTGTATCAGCGACTTCATAGTCTTCATAATCAAAGCCATAGTGAATATTTATTCCACGATCTTCAATAAATTGATAAACTTTTTTGGTTTCTTCGTTAATATTTTCTTTTTTCATCTTGAATTGAATATAGGTTCCGGCTGGTAATTTTTTGGTCGTAAACCCCGCTTGCTTGTCTAAACCATTTGTTTCAACCATTGCATAATAATCATATGTTTTTACTTCATCAAAATCCGGGGGATAACATTGTAATCCGATAAAATGTTTTGGCTCTTTTAAATTATCTAAAAGAACAATGTCCTCGTTTTTGAAATCTTGCCACAACCTATTTGTGTCCTCTTCTTCATTAACTTCGATTCCACCTTCATACTCAATGCCAATAAAATATCTTACATCATATTGTTTCTTTTTATAGTTCAAAAAAACCACCTCTTTTCTTACTTATAGTATAACATATTTCTGAATTTTTTGAACAAAAAGAAAACAGACTTTTAATACGAAAGTCTGTTTTTTAGATCAAGATTACTAAGTGTGCTATCAGTGATGAGTTTAACGGTTGTTTCAACTAAGTCTGGATCAAATTGTCTTCCGGCATTCTTTTTCAATTCCCAAATAGCTTGTTCTAGTGATAATCCTTTTCTATAAGGTCTATCTGTTGTCATTGCGTCAAATGAGTCAGCAATCGCAATAATTCTGCCTAATATGGGAATATTATTTTCCTTTAAACCACGGGGATACCCTTTGCCATCCCAGCGCTCATGGTGAGACATTATGGCAGGGATAGTATCAACTAAGTTTTTAACGTGTTTTATAATATTAATGCTTTGTACAACATGTTTCTTGGTAATATCATATTCTTCATCTGTAAGATAACCTTGTTTTTTTAAAATTCTTTCTGGCAAGGCTATTTTTCCAACATCATGTAACAGCCCGGCACTTCTTACAATATCAATCTCTTTATTACTGCATCCAATCTTCTGAGCAATTGCTACGGATATCATACTGACATTGTTAGAATGACCATAGGTATAATGGTCTTTCGCATCAATGGTCGCCGCTAGGGCATAGGTACTTGAAACCAGTGCTTCTTTTATACGCTCGTTATTTTCAATTGAGTCATCTGAAAAATCATAATCTGCTTTATAAAGGGTTGTTTTATTGCGCCCACGTTTTTTGGACCGCGAGGTTGCGATATCAGCTTTAGAAATAATGTCATCTAATGTTTGTCCATTTAGTGGGTACTCACTAATTCCAAGTGAAACTGTTAAGAATTCTTTGATGTCTGGTGAACGTAAAAATTCTTCTTGTACTTTTTCGCGAATTTCTTCTGCTTCTGAATAAGTATTTATCCCATCTTTCATGGGATATATTATGACAAACTCTTCACCACCAAAACGTGTTAAAAATTCTCGGTCTGTGGTGTTATTACGAATTAATTCAGCCAGTTTCTTTAACGCTTTATCACCACTTGAGTAACCATATAAATCATTGTATATATTAAATTGATCAAAATCGATCATCACAAGTGAAAATCGTGCATATTTATTTGTCTTTAACCATGTGTTTACTTGATCGTATAAATGTCTATGATTAAAAAAACCTGTCAGTTCATCCGTAATAACGGCTTGTTTAATCTTTTTCATTGTTTTAGCGTTTTGGAGAATCGCTGATGCATTATTTAAAAGCGTGCCAAGGAATTCGATTTCTTCGTAACTATAAGGCGTTTCATCAAGACGCTCTGACATAATTAAAATACCAATTAACTCATCGTTATTTTTAATCGGCATAATAACTTCGTTGCCTAACGCTTTGAGTACTTCTTTTTCTTTATCCCATAAACTTTTAAAGGCAATGTCATTTTCAAGTGTTGTTCTGAGTAAATAATCATGTGTTTCAAGCCACAAGATAATTGGGTGCTCAAACGAGAAAAATGAGGTTAAATTGGTTGTATCTGTTGTGCTAGATTCATTAAATAAAAACCCTTTACCATTTTTTAAAAGCAAGGTTAAATCTTTTGGTTTCAACGCATTTTGTGTACTTGTGATTAACTCGTTTGTAATTTTTTCTAAATCAAGATTATAATTGATTAGTCTTGAAAATTGATTTAGTTCCCGTTGTCGGTCTAATCGGCTAGAATAAAAGAGTTGTTGAGTTAGTTTTTGAATATATAATCTAATTTGTTCCATTATAATGAAGACAGGAATCATAAGAATGATAACTGAAAACGTATTTTCTATTTTAAAAATTATTTTTATTACGTAGTAGGCGTAGTATATTGAACCTGCATAAATAATAAAAGAAAATACATGATACACAACAACTGATATACTTTTTTTAACAACTAAGTTTATTTCTAAAAACTTATTATGATAAATTGCATAGGTAATTAAAATAGCGTTTATGGTATTTAATAATATATCAATGCCATATTTTCCAAATGATGTATTAATATTGGATGCACCACCAAGCAATACAAAAAATAATCCAATTACAATTAAGCCATTTCGTTTAAATGATTTATCATATTTTACTATTCTTTCGAGTAATAACCACAGTGAAATAATACTATATAAAATCCCGTATACAACAAATATATATGCACCATATGTGATTTTATAAATAAATTCTCCATTAACATATTGTGCTGTTTCAACAATGTTTCCAGTCATCCCTAGAATTAATAAAACAATCGTAATGACAATCGCAAAAATTTCAATTAGTTTATTAACCCGTGTTTTGGCAAATGTATAGCTAAAACGTAGTAAAAATATAGGAACTAAAATTAAGCCAATTAATAAAATTCTGTTCCAAAACAGACTGCTTGGCGGCATGTCTGTTTTCATTAAAAACGATCCGAGTGACCATAATATCATCGCAAAAACATACCAAAGAAATGATTTTGATAGTTTTGTTTGCTCGCTGGATAAAATTATAAAAGAAATGATTACATATAAGATTAATGATATTAAAGGGATAATATTAAACTGGGTTAAAGTTATCATTGGGGTCACTCCTTTATGTCAACTTATGATGCTTTTAAGGCAACTTTGATTTTCTCCTCTGGATTAATTAAACTAATTCGTTGTAACTTGTGCGTTCTTTTAACGTTATTAAAGGTTCCTGGTTTTACAATGCTTATTTTTAAGGGATCATAGCCTAGCATCTGATGAACATCGTTATAATCCTTATCAATTTGTTTCATATGTTCGTTAATTAATGAATGGATTTGATGTTTTGTGTATGGTTGATTTGTTTCTACAACGAGTGTGATAAAAGGGTTTTCCTCACCTTTTTCTTTAATGGCTGTCCACTGTGTAATTTCTAATTTACTCAGTCTGATTGCATCCCCAATAATCTGTTTTGTAATGCGGGTAAACCCTGCTAGGTCTATCACATTACTAACGCGGTCGATATATTTTATCTGTGGGAGCTTAATTTGATCTTGTTTATTTTCTAAGGCAATGCATTTTATTAAATCTCCAATACGATATCTGACAAATGCCCCCCCACGAAGTTTCGTTATAACAAGTTCATATAACTTTCCTGCTTCTATTTCGTTAAATAAAATCGTTGTGGGTTTATAGGTTGGATTTTCTTGTTCTTTTCTTATTTCTGTTTCTGGAATAAATTCTAAGAAATTGACATCTGGGAAAAATGTTAATCCGTTACGGCTCCACGTTTCTGTAGCAACCCCTGCAGATTCTGTCCCGCCAAAAATTTCAAGTGGTTCAATGTCAAATAATTTTTTAATCTTTGTTTTATACGTATCAGAATCAGTTCCGCCGCATAGTATGCCTTTAAATTCGAACAAGTCTTTTGGTAATAATGTCTTTTTTAAAACTTTCTTTTTCCATAAAGCTTTTAATAATTTAATAAATTGTTTCATGTTTCCAGGAAAAACAATTTTAGTTGAACCTTTTTCTTCTGAAAAACTTTCACCTATTTTTACTAAGACACTACTGACACCATAAAATAAATCAGCCCCATATTTAATTGCTTGTTTAAATCCTACTACATTTCGGTCTTTAAAATTGAGTTGTTCCGCTTCATCTAAACTAGGTAAATAAGTTAAATCAATTTCATCTTCTAAGAAATATGGTGTAAATCCAGTCAAATAAGGTCTTGGTGCCATACCATAAAGAAATTTATCGGCATTTCTTAAATCAAAATGACCTCTTTTTTTTGACGTTGAGAGAATGAGACTAGATAAAAACATCTTAGCATTTTCATCGCCCATCATTTTTGAATAAGGGGCTAGTTTAATTGATTCTTTCCCACCTTTCCAAGTCGTTTGAATCCAGTAAAGTGGTTTAGATGGTAAGTCTTCTTCTCGCCTGTTTAATAAGGTATCTGCATAATCTATGTAAGATGTTAATGGTACCTTTTTTCTAAAATCACTAACGGTTTCTATTTTTTGATTACCAAAAATAGTTTGACCGAGTTTAGAGTCTTTGAGTAACTCTATTTGTTCTAATAATAATCTGTTTTGAATTTCCATAAATTCATTTAGTTCAAGATCGAGAAATCCCAAATATGCTTTCCATATTTTATCATATTCTTCATCTCTTAGCATATCACGTAATTTTTTCATTAATTCCTCCTATTATTTTTAATAAAATTTGTTATACTTTTTTTTGTAGGGATGATAAAAGGTGTTGTTAGTTTATATTGTTCATACGTGGGGAAAAGAAACGGCAATATGACTTTTTCCTGTAACCACACATATAAGATATTCATCATGGTCCAAACACCTGTTGCGATGAATAATAAATTATTTGCTGTGGTAAGTGATAAAAACAAATAAAATAGAAATAACCACAAAACGCCTGGATGCCTACTGAGTGCATACGTCCCAGTTGTAACAAGTGATGGGGTAGCTGCTTTTTTATATGCTTTTCTTCCAACTTCATAAAAAACTGAATAAATAACAAGTCCAAGTGAGCATATTGTCAAACATCCAAAAACAATCATCCAATAAATACCATGTGCTAAATGAGAATCTGTCACTAAAATAAACACTGTACTAACAAAAATTAGCCCTATACCAAAAAGGGCCGAAACGTATTTTAAGACTGTGTGTTGTTTGAGTGAAAAAAAATCAAATAAAAACATGAATACAAAACTAATAATACCTAGTATAATGTAAATCATAGTTGTCCTTCTTCCTAAGTTTTCATGTATATAATTACCTTGTATACTTGTAATTATATAGTGTATTCTATTATTCAACAGTGCAGATGTGACCTCTTTTATAAAAAGGTCATAATTTTTTGCTTAAATTTGGTATATTGTAGATTTGTCAAACATAAATAACAGATTGGCACTATTTAAAAATGAGACGTGATAGAATAATCCTATAGCGAAATAACGTATAATGTTGAATAGGAGATAGCCAATCCAGCGGTGACATAGGAAAGTTATTG
>JAIPGF010000045.1 GCA_021736205.1 Candidatus Izemoplasma sp. | reverse complement strand
TAATACCATCTATATTATATATGGGTTCTAACTCTGCGTTAAAATTGCGTTCTAATTTTAATGTTTGAGCAGTAATTGTTTTTTTAAGACGATCTATTTTCCCGGTAATGACAATTTCTGTTCCAGGACTTAAAATATTCGATAAATACTCGCGGTTAAAAATATGGGCGTTGTAATTTCTATCTTCTATCACGATTGAAAAACTCAAACGCGTTAGTTTATGTTTGAGGTAATGCACTTGTGGCATATTAGTGACGGTTGCCTTAAGGGTAACCTTAGTTTGATCTATGGCATCTTTTAATTCGATTAATGTGTAGTCTTCATAGCGAGATGGAAAGTACTGTATCATATTAAATACATCAAAAATATTATTTTGATGGAGTTTCTTTTCTATTTTCTTTCCAATACCTTTGATGTTTAATAAATTACTCATAATTTCCCTCCTCCCCTATTATATAAGAAAATTAGGTTTAAATCTACCCAATAAAAAAAGGAAGCAATTTAAGTTGCCTCCTTTGGGTTTTATTCAACTGCGATAATATATGAATAAACTTCTTGATGCCCGTTTATTGCTTCAACTTCTATTTCTGGATAGTGGCTCTCAAGAACGAGCATAACATCTTCAAGTTCATCCTTGGTCACTTTGTTTCCATACATAATTGTAATGATTTCTGTATCATCATCGATCATTTTTTCAAATAAATCAACAACGGTATCTTTTCGACTTTTCTTACATGTTACGATGTCGCCATCTACCAGGCCAAGAAAATTATCTTTTGATATATCAATACCATTTACTTTTGTATCGCGAATTGCATGAGTAACTTCGCCTGTTTTTACATTGGCAATAAGTTCCTTCATTTCTGCCAGATTTGATTCAATATCTTGATTTGCATCAAACATTGTTAAAGAGGCATATCCTTGTGCTACTGTTTTAGCTGGTAAAACATATATTTTTTTATCTTTAATATGTTTGGCAGCATGTTCTGCGCTTAATAATACATTTCCATTATTTGGAATAATAATTATTTCGTCACTGTCTATTTTTTCTACTGCTGCAATGAAGTCTTCGGTTGATGGATTCATTGTTTGGCCACCATTGATAATACAATTAACACCCATTTCAGCAAACGTATTAGTTAGTCCTTCACCATTTACAACAGTAACTAGACCATATTTACTATGGGGTTGCTCGTAATGAGAATGATTATGTCCACAATCAACATTTTCAATTTCTCCTTCAGTGTGCAATAAAGTTTCAGAGTGTTGTTTGGTCATATTTTCTATTTTAAGTTTGGCGAATTCACCAAATTGTTGTCCGTAATTAAGTGCATCTCCTGGTGTTTTGGTGTGAATATGTACTTTACATATCGCTTCGTCATTAACAACAACTAAACTATCACCAAAACGTTCAATAGAGTTAACAAAATTATCACGATCAAACGATTCACCATCAGTCAGTTCAATAATAAATTCTGTGCAATACCCAAACTCAGTCGCTTCTTCTTGTTCATGCATAGAAGAGGAAATAGATCCTACTGTGTTGAATTTTTTATCTTCAAGGAACTCTCCTTCAAGAGCCAACAAAATACCATCGATAATAACATTGAATCCAGCGCCACCACTATCAACAACACCGGCATCTTTTAAAACATCTAAAAGTTCTGGTGTGCGTTCAAGTGATTTATATGCTTCTTTTACATAAACCTGCATAACATCATAAAGACCCGTTGCATCCGCTGTAACGGTAGCTGCTTTATCAGCGGCTTCTCTAGCAACAGTTAAAATAGTTCCTTCTACAGGATTAATAACTGCCCCATAAGCTTGTTTTACACCTTGTTGAAATCCTTCAATAAATTCTTTTGGAGTTGCGGTTTCTTTATCTTTAAATACTTTAGCAAATCCACTAAATAATTGTGATAAAATAACACCACTATTACCTCGTGCGCCCATTAAAAGACCACGAGATAAAACTTTTGCGACTTTTTCAACACTTTCATCAACAAGTGGGCGAATTGATTCGACACCACTCATCATTGTTGATTGCATATTACTACCTGTATCCCCATCGGGTACAGGAAAAACATTAAGTTCATTAATGCGTTGATAATCATTTCTCAAGGCAATAGTTCCGTTTGTTATTAATTGTTTAAATAGATTGCCATCTATTGTTTTTGGGTTCATAAGTAATCCTCCATTTAATTAATATTTTATGTGTAAATATAATTATTTGATGTTCAAATTTTACTATAATGATTTTATCATATATATCAGCTTATTGCAATAGATAAGAAAATTATGTAAACGGCTTAATTCATATGAAAAGCGGTTCATATATGAAACTAATCATCCATTTTAGAAGCAATCCCAGATATAAAGGTTGAATTGAAAAAACGGGACTTTCTTTCCACTTTAAACCCAGCATTTTTTAATGTTTTTTCATAATCATGATCTAAATGACATCCACCACTAACATGTTTCCAAACGGGGTTTATCGTTTTAAATAACCCTTTATAAAAAGGTCGGATAGGTAAGACATGTTCAATAAAGATAAGATTCCCATCATCTTTTAAAATGCGTTTTAGTTCATTCATTGCTTTTTGTCTATTAATAATAGAACAAAAAACCAACGTATGCACTATGTAATCAAATGTTTGATCAGCAAATGGTAATAACTCGGCATTTAATTCTATGATAGAAACTTTTTCTTTATCATTTTCTTTTAATAATTTTTTCACTTTTTTATCTGTCACAATTAGTGATTTTATGTTTTCTATATTATAGTGGTTCAAATTAACACCGGTACCAGCACCGATTTCTAAAACATCACCAGATACTTCTTTTAATAACTTTGAACGTTTATTATATAATCCTGATTTTTCTAAGGGATACATAAACATGTTATAAAATGAAATCATTATTTCACTTCTCCTTTATTATGCAGTTTCATAGTAGCATTTATATAGGTTGATAAAAAGTATTTTGATTTTTTTTATTCTAATACTTGATTTTTATTTTAAATGTGGTATATTTATTAATGCTTATAAATCCGCAAATGAATGGAGGTAGAAAATCATGGCAAGAGAATGTTATGTAACAAAAAAACGTACAAGATCTGGAAACAATGTATCATTTTCAAAAAATAGAACTAAACGCACATTTAAACCAAACCTTCAAAAAGTGAAAATCATCGATGATGATGGCACAGTTAAAAAAGTTTATGTATCAACTAGAGCATTAAAAAGCGGACTAGTGAAACGCGCTTAAACAAGTATATAATAAGCCGAACTTTCGGCTTTTTAAATGGAACACCTAAATTTTAATCTCCCTTTCTTTTTTAAGAAAAAAGCACTCAGTTGAGTGCTTTTTTTCTTGGTTACTCATTTTGATGAATAACAAGTAATACGCCACTAGAAAAGGATACAGTTCCTGATCCTTCATTTGAAATACATAGAGGATCATTCACTTTTAATACGGGAGTTTTAAGTTCGTATTTAAATGACTTAATCATTAAGTTATTTACATCTTCCATTGCAAAAAAAGATATATATTTATATGTGTTATTAATCGTGTGTGTTCCGGGGGACAAGGCATATATTTTAGAATACGTTGTAATTAAGATTCTATTAGGCTGATTAATTAGATTAATATTCGCAATAGAATGATCTATTCGTTTGCCGAGTCCACCATAAAAAATAATCGTTGAAGCTTCTTGCTTATATGCACGTTCTAATGCGAGTGCTGAATCGGTCTGGTCTTTATCATTTGGATGTTTTATTAGCTTGTGACTATGGTTTTTGATCATGTCTAATTCCTTACGTGTCACACTATCAAAATCCCCAACAGCCTCATCTAAAACAAGACCACTATTTATAGCATGAACTGCCCCATAATCCACTCCTATAAGATATTCGTTTTCTTCTTTATTATAAAGTGTGTCAATATCATAATCTGTTGGAGCCAAAAATATCTTAACAATCATTGTAGTGATTGAATGCGTTCTTTAGGTGAATCACTCTTAAAAATATAAGACCCAGCTATCAACACATCCGCTCCAGCTTCTTTACAAAGTTTTCCAGTTTTATCATTAATTCCACCATCAACAGCAATTAATAAATTCTTATTTTGTGTTTTTTTAAGCATGTTTAATTCTTTAATTTTTTCAAGACTGCTCTCTAAAAATTGTTGTCCACCAAAGCCTGGTTCGACGCTCATAACGAGTACTTGGTCAACTAATGGAATTAATTCCTTAATTACGGATACGTCTGTTTTGGGTTTGATAGAAACCCCAACTTTTATTTCCAGTTCTTTTAATTCTCGGATAACTTGTTTAGCATCTTCAACCGCTTCATAATGAAATGTTATTTGATCACTACCAGCTTCAACAAATTGTTTGGCAAATTTTAGTGGATCGGCAATCATAAGATGGGTATCAAGTATTTGTGTAGTATATTTTCTTAGACCCTTAACAACCACAGGCCCAATCGTTAAATTAGGAACAAAATGTCCATCCATGACATCAATATGAAGCCATTTAGTATGATGAATTTCTTCGATTGCTTTTTGTAAATTACCAAAATCTGCACTTAGAATTGATGGTGCAATTATCATAGTTTCACCTCTAATATTTTATTAATATTTATTTTTCTCTTGTGATGTTATTTCTTCTATTATTAATTTATAATTATGATATCTGCTTTGTAAAATATTGCCTTTTTCAACTTCTTCTTTAACCTTACATTTAGGCTCATTAAGGTGCATACATGAGTTAAACTTGCAATCTTTAGATAAGGCAAAAAAATCAATAAAATCATATTTAATTTGCGCAATAGGAATGTCATAAAAACTCAGTTTTGAAAACCCTGGTGTGTCTGCGACTAACCCACCAGCTATTTCTAATAATTCTGTGTGTCTTGTTGTATGTTTCCCGCGTCCTAATGCATGTGATATTTTATCCGTTTTCAAATCTAAGTGATGATTAATCGCATTTAACAAACTGCTTTTACCAGTGCCTGTTTGACCCGCAAACACACTAATTTTATCCTTTAAATGTGCCTTGACTTTGTCAATTCCTTTATTCGTTTTTGAACTAACAAAAATGACCGGATAAAATGTTTCATAGTACGCTAATTTTTGCTTTAGTGCAGTTAATTTTTCAGGTACTACTAAATCTATTTTCGTTATAATAATAACGGGACTAATCGCCTGATTTTCAATGAGCACTAAAAATCGATCCAACAAGTTGAAACTGAAATTCGGTTCTATAATACTATTGATTAAAAGCGCCTGGTCAACATTACTAATTGGGGGTCTTGACAGTTCGTTTTTACGGGGGTTAATTTCCATAATAAAATCGCTAGTATAATTGACACGATCGCCAACTTTAGGACTTTCATTTGTATGTCTAAATTTTCCTCTTGCTTTTAACTCATAATAATCCTTGTTGTCTTTTACAGTGTAAAGTCCGCCAATTAATTTCGTGATTAATCCTGTTTTCAAATAGATTCCTCCTTGTTTAATTATATCGTTCAAATGAAGATGCGTTATCTTGCGTTAGATTTCTATCCATAATAAGTTCTTTTTCAAATCCTAAACGTTCATGTTTAACTTTTAAATAAAATTGCGTATCTGCTTGTTTCATATACGGAATAACATATATAAACCCTAAACCTAATGTAATAATACCAAATAATATCCATAAAATAAAAGATAAATGCAACAAAAACAAATCAAGTTTGTGACCGTCCATCAGTTCTCTACTTCTGGTAATACATTCAAAGCTTGTCTCTTTAACATCGTCATCCGCTAGTAAAAATGGAACCAAATAATAACTGTAAAGTTTTATAAATCCGGGAATTATAAATAACATAAACCATAAAAATAAAAATATATTTTTAATAAAAATAGTAAATAAATTTTCACCAAAATTATACCTGAACCCATCAAATAAATTATCAAAGTTTGCATTTTTATTAGCGGCTACCAATAAATGTATTGAAACAAGTCCCACATCAAGTGGTAATAATACAATGTTTAAAATACCTGATGAAATCCCAGCTGCAATGGAATTAATGAAAATAAGGGCAATCCAGGCGAAAATTAACACCCCTATTTGGTTTTCCATCGCGTTTTTTGCTTGTTGTTTTAATTCTGCTGTAATCATTAATCTAACTCCTTACTCCTTAGTTGGCCACATGCTGCATCTATATCCGACCCTTTTTCTTGTCTTAAAGTAGCATTTATTCCCCGTTTAAGGAGTTGATCCTTAAACGTATTGGCTGTATCATCTTCTGTTCCTTCATAATCAAATTCTTTTACACTATTATATCGTATTAAATTAACATAACAATTTATACCACGTAACAAGTCACTTAATTCATTTGCCAGCGACTTATCATCGTTGACACCTTTAAGTAAGATATATTCAAATGTCACACGTCTATTTGTTTTATCAATATAATACTTAACCGCATCAAGTACCTCTTCTATAGGATATGTTTCATTTATTTTCATGAGTTTTGTACGGAGTTTATTGTTGGGGGCATGTAAACTAATTGCTAAATTCACTTGAAAATCTTCATTGGCAAATGCTCTTATTTGTTTGGGCAACCCACTTGTTGAAACCGTCATATGGCGTGCGCCAATTTCTTGTCCATGTGGGCTATTTATAATTTTGAGAAAACGCATCGTATTATCATAGTTATCAAATGGTTCACCAATCCCCATCACAACTACATGACTAACACGTTCTTTTATTAGTTGTTCAATGGTATACACTTGGCTCACAATTTCACTTGTTGTTAAATCTCTTGTTTTTTTATAAAGTCCTGAAGCACAAAAACTACATCCCATATTACATCCAAGTTGCGTTGTTACACAAACACTTAATCCATAATCGTGGCGCATTAAGACCGTTTCAATAATATTGCCGTCTTCTAACTCAAATAAAAACTTCTCGGTACCGTCGTTACTAAGTTGTCTAATTTTTAACGTTAAAGTATTTATCACAAATTTTTCTTTTAAATAAGCTCTTAAATTTTTGCTTAAATTGCTCATGTTAGTAAAATCAGTTTCTTTTTTCTTGTAGGTCCACTGATAAATCTGACGGGCATTAAATTTTTTAAAGCCCTCAGTCATCATTTTATCTTCTAATTCTTTTAATGTATAGTTTAATAAATCTTTCATCAAATCACCACAGATGAATTATAACATAGTTTATTGGTTAAGTCAGTTGTTTTTGCGTTGTCTTTTGCGTCATTATTAAGTGTGTCATCAAAGCCATTACTAAATACGTAATAGCAATGGTTAAAACAATCCACGGGATATCTCCCAAAGAATTTAAAAATGGGCGATTCACATCACTCCTAATATAAAAGTATTCACCGCTTCCAACCCAATAATTAAAACGCCAGACAAAAAAGTATAAAATAGAAAAACTAATAATGATATTGTTCATAATAGTATATGAGGGTTTATAGTTATGAACATAGACGCCCATAATCCAAACTAGTAGTATTATAATGTGACTAATTTGATAAGACCAGCCAACAACGTGGGTAAAAATCGGATGAACATTCACCGGCATGACAATTGCCACAATCGCAAACACACTGGAATAAAACAACACATGAAAAACACGTTGATCAAGCGTTAGTAAATAATAAAATCCTAGAAGTGTTGATAAACGACACATATGAATCGGTAACCCTGCTTCTAATGAAAATCCTAGTTCTACAATACTCCACGTGTAAAAAACAATGATCTGACTACCAGACAAAAGCAAAAGAATATTGCGAACAATCGTTTTATGGTGCCTAATTTTATCTAAGTTTGTGACAAATGAATAAACAATAATTAACACAGTTACCATAAACGAAATATGAGAAAAATCAAATAAATCAACTCGTTTACTAAACGGTACATTTTGCCAAAATGTCATAGTGTCTCCTTAATGTCAGTCAACTAAGCTTAAACTTCTTCTTTTAAAATAGTTTACCATAATCTAAAAAAATTAAAAAGTTTGAAAGTTCTTTTTAATTTATAATAGATGATATATAATGTTACTGTCTATTAACAAAACCTTAAAAATATTATTTTGGAGATGGTCAGATGAATTATCTATATGAACAACTATATGATGACTTAAAAGCGAAAATAATTAAAAAAGAATTTAAAGCGAATTATAAGTTGGAAAGTGTTAGAAAACTTGCAAAGAAAATGGGGGTTAGTACGACCACGATTGAAAAAGCATATAACCAACTTCTAGCAGAAGGATATATTAAAAGTATCCCAAGAAGTGGTTATTTTGTCGTTGATATTAATAAATTAAATGAGCCAACTATCAACACTCATATAAAAGAAATACCATTTGAAAGTCATAAAAATAATCAATTTACGCCTAATTTGTTTGATTTTAAATCCTACAAGCGCGTTATGAACAGAATTATAAATTACCGGTCAAGGGACTTATTAAAAGAAATGGACCCCAAAGGAGAATATGACCTTAGAGAAGAAATTCGTAAGTATGTATTAAATCAACGTGATCTACATTGTCATGTCGATCAAATTGTTATTGGTCCTGGAATTCAATCACTTTTGCATATGTTATTAAGTCTTGTAAATAAACAAACTGTAACGTATTTAACACCTGAATTTAAACGAGCAATGACTGTTTTTAGAAATCATAATTACACCCTTCATCCACAAGAAACACTCGATGAAATATTAAGTACATCAAGTGATTTTTTATTTATCTCCCCGTCTAATATTTATCCTACTGGTGAAGTTTTAAAAGCCAAAAAACGCGTAAATTTAATAAACTGGGCGCATAAAAACAACGCCTTTATTATTGAAGATGATTATAACTTTTTTATGCGTTATAATGATTATATTATTCCTTCAATTCATAGCTATGATAAGGGAGAAAATGTTGTTTATATCGGATCATTTAGTAAAATGTTGATGCCTTCAATTCGTATTAGTTATATGGTTTTACCTAAGCCAATTTATGATATTTATCGAACAAAGTACACGCATTTTGCACAAGGAGTAGGAAAACTTGAACAACTAACTATCGCAGAGTTTATGAAAGATGGATCATTTAATCGTCATATTAAAAAATTATATAAACACTACAAAAAGAAAAACAAAACAATTTTATCTATTTTAAAAAAATATAATAATAAAACATACAATGTTAGAGGAACTGAATCTAACTTGCATGTTGTTCTTGATTTTTACGATACCACTACATTTAAAAAATTTATTAAAAACTTAAATAAAAAGAAATTCAAATTCGAGCAAATAAAAGATCAGAAAAGTCTTATATTACCTTATAGTGGACTGCGTTGTGAAGATATGGACCAAGTAATAAAAGAATTGTTAAATTAGAAACACAAGTGCCACTTAGAGGCACTTGTGTTTTTATTTTTGATTTTCATAAAATCTTGCTTCTCTTTCATGCTTTTTGGTCATTAAATGACTCATTGTTGCATTTTTATTTGTTGGTACAATTTCATAGAAAAAAGATAAAATATATCCTGAATAAACAAATAACCCTAGCGATATATAATGCCATAACACATTATTAAAATAAGCAAAGACAAAAATTCCTATCATACTGAAAAAAGCAAGCGGATGAGCAATGATGAGTAGTTTGTTTCGAACTGCATCATATCCGAAAATATTGATTGGCATCTCTGATGCACCTACCTCTACCAAAGAAGCTAATGCATACAAAGTCATAAAAAATATAAAGTGGACAAATATAAACATAAAAAACACCATTGAACTAACTTCTAAATAATAATTAACCACTAATCCAGCAATAAATACAATCATAACAAATGGTTGAATCGGATTTCTCTTAAGATAACGAATTA
>JAIPGF010000011.1 GCA_021736205.1 Candidatus Izemoplasma sp. | reverse complement strand
GTTAACATTGGTAGTTCACCACCATCTTCTATTCTTCTTATTAATTCACTACCCTCTTCCATAATTGTTAAATCTGCGGTAAAGTTTGTATCATACACATGATCAAATCCTAAATGTCTTAGTGCTGAAACAAGTTTACCAGTTGACATATCGTTAGATTCTATATTCATCTCTTCCTTCATGCTTACACGTACTGCAGGTGCTGTTTGAACCATGACAAATATTTCATCATTGTGTAATTTTTCCCAAACTTTATCTGTGTCATCTTTTTCCATAATAGCACCGACTGGACATACGTTTGCACATTGTCCACAGAACGTACAAAACTCATCACTCAAGTTTCTGCCATAAGCAGGTGTTACCTCAATCTGATTGCTACGTCCCATACCATCAAGTACATGCATTCCTTGAACATCTTTACACACATCAATACAACGACCGCATTTTATACATCTATTACTATTTCGTACAATAGATGGATTATAATTATCTATTCGTTTCTTCTCTAACACACTTGGAAAACGGTTTGAATCAATACCCAGTTGTTTAGCCAGTGTTTGTAACTCACAATTCATATTTCTTGTACAAGCAGTACAATTATCTTCATGGTTACTTAATATTAATTCAGTAATTGTTTTTCTAGCATTTAATACTTTTGGTGAATTAGTCTTAATTTTCATTCCTTCTCGAATAGGCGTTGAACATGATGTTTTTAAGCCTTTTACACCATCAATTTCTACAACACATATCCGGCAATCAGAATTTATGTGTAAATCGGGATAATGACATAAAGTAGGTACATTAATATTATATTTTTTTGCTCCATCTAATATTGAAGTGCCTTGTTCTACGGTAACATCTATATTATTAATTTTTGCCTTTACCATAATGTCTCACTCTTTCTTTTAGAATCCTCGATTCGACGTTGGTAATCTTCATTGAAAAATGTCATAGTAGATAAAATCGATGCTATACTCGTCTGACCTAATCCACATAACGTCGTTTCATGAATAACATCTACCAGTGATTTTAATGAGTGTAGATCATCTTCTGTAGCATTGTAATGAACAAACTTTTCAATTAATGTGACGACTTGACGATGTCCTTCTCGACACGGCATACATTTTCCACATGATTCGTGTTCAAAAAATTTCATATTGCGATGTATAATATCAAATAAATCAAATCGGTCATCCATAACTATAATAGCGCCAGCTCCCATTTTAGAATCGAAGATTTCAAAACGTTCATTATCAATGTCCATATCAATGAGGTTACGCGGGATAATCGGACCACAAGCTCCACCTAATTGTATCATTTTTAAGTTGCGTCCTTGATCAACACCACCACCTAACTCTTCAATAACTTGTTTTATGGTGGTCCCATAAGGCACTTCATACAAGCCAGGTTTTTTGACATTACCACTTAAACTAATTAATTTAGTTCCTGAAATATAATCCGATCCCAGCTCAGCATATGCTTTACCGCCCATATCTAATATAATGGGTAAATTGCAAAAGGTTTCTACATTATTAATTAATGTGGGATAATTAAAAATTCCAGCTTGTGAAGGATAGGGTGGTTTAACACGAGTACGCCCTGGTTTTCCTTCAATTGATTCAATTAAAGCAAATTCTTCTCCACAAATATAAGCACCAGCTCCGCGTCTAACTTCTATATTGAAAGAAAATTCAGACTGTAATATATTTTTTCCTAAAAAATTATTGTTTCTTGCTTCTTCTATGGCATTTTTCATTATATCAATAGCTGTATCATATTCTCCTCGAATATAGATATACCCATGATATGCTCCAATGGTATAAGCACTTATAATCATGCCTTCAATAATACTATGGGGATCTTTTTCCATAAGATGACGATCTTTAAAATTACCGGGTTCTCCTTCATCAGCGTTACAGACAATATACTTTTTATCTGTTTCATTTTTGATACCTGCCATCTTAATAGCCGTCGGAAATCCAGCGCCACCTCTTCCAACAATTTTAGAAAGTTTTATCTCATCTAAAATCTCTTTTGGTTTCATTTTTAACGCTTCTCTCAGTATTTGATACCCATTACTTTTTAGATAATCTTTAATTGAGTAGGGATCGATTTTATTAAATCTTTTCGAAAGTAAAATCTGTTCCATTAGTAATCATTCCCCCTATATTCTTTAAGAATCTTAATAGCTTTATCTTTTGTAAGATTTTTATACACCCTATCATTAATACGCATAACAGGAGCTTCATCACAACAGCCAATACAGGCTGTTGTTTCTAGTGTAAAAATACGGTCAGTTGTGGTCTCATTAAAATTTACACCTAAAAAATCTTTAACCGTTTTTAAAAGGTTAAAATCATCTCTGACATAACAAGGCACATCTTTACATACTTGAATGATGTTCTTACCACGTGGTTTTGTAGAAAGAAGTGTATAAAAAGATAACACACTACAAACATGACTTTCCGTTGTATCTAAATAGTATGCAATTTTCTTTACTTCTTCTTGGGATATAAAGTTATCCTCTTTTTCTTTTTGTACATCAAGTAAAATTTCAATGACGTAATCTTTCTCTTTTGGATAATGATTTAAAATTGAATCAACAAGCATTTCTTTCCTCCTAGTTTTTTTACATTTTCTCAGTAATCATGGTGGATGAAAGCTAACAAAGCAAACAGTATAAAGAAATTGCTTCCAATAAACATTTTACATCTTATTGTTGTGTTTGTCTTGTTTAGAAATTATTCTAAATAAAAAAAGTCTACGCTGTTTTTATAAAAAAAA
The DNA here is from genome assembly GCA_021736205.1 of Candidatus Izemoplasma sp. GTDB lineage: Bacteria > Bacillota_I > Bacilli_A > Izemoplasmatales > Izemoplasmataceae > JAIPGF01. The sequence continues at coordinate 40,341 of JAIPGF010000011.1, read as the reverse complement.
GAAGACCATTAGGTCTTCTAAAAACGATTAAATGCAGTGGCAAGTTCGCTGGGATGGTGTGAATCTGATCCTAAGGTAATCTTTTTACCACCAAGTTCAATAAAACGATTAATTACTTCTTTTTTGGGATAACATCTTTCATTATGTCTAAGTCCAGATGTGTTAATCTCTAAGGCTTTATTTTTTTTAATTAATTCACGTAAAATTTGATCAATGAGTTTCTTGTACTCACGGTACTCGTAATCACCAAATGGAGAGTATCTTACTAAGTAGTCTAGATGTCCAAATGTATCAAAATTAGATATCTCTTGGACAGCTTCTAAACAAGTTTTAAAATAACGTGTATAACTTTCTTTTTTCGTTTTACCTGTGAAATATTCTTGTGTATACAGATCTTTTTTTTCCAGGTAATGAATTGAAAGAATCACATACTCAAAGTTATAGTTCGTTAAAAAACTCTTTATTTCTTCTTTTACATGCGATTGATAACCAATTTCTACGCCGAGCTTGATTGGAAAATCACTGGCATTTTTAAGTGAATTAAATTCTTTTATGTATGTGTCATAATTAATCGGTGTTTTGAACAGTGGATGTGCCGCATCAAAATCTACATGGTCTGTAAAAATGAGTTCGGTAAGACCCATTTTTTTAGCTTGTGTAATATAACTAGAAAATGTTGCGTCTTCATCAGCATCAGGAGAATAGTTTGTATGAACATGTGTATCCACTTTTGTATTAATTTTTAAATCTTTTAGCAAGTTCATTTTTGATCTTTTCTAGTGAAACATCTTGATTTACTAATAGTACAAGACTGTGATAGACAAGATCACTCATCTCATAAATTAGTTCTTCATTTGTATTTTTTGCCCCAATAATAACTTCTCCTGATTCTTCAGCGATTTTTTTCAATATTTTATCAAGCCCTTTTTCAAATAAATAGGTTGTATATGATCCTTTGGGCATTTGTTCTTTTCGGTCCTTAATTAATTCATACACTTGATTAATTATATTATTTGACGCTGTTAATTCACTGAAAACTGTTCGGTAAAAACAACTTTTATTCCCTGTATGACAAGCAACACCTGTTTGTTTCACCTTTAGCAACAAAGCATCTTGATCACAATCATATCGTAATTCTTTAACTTGTTGTGTGCTTCCTGATGTTTCTCCTTTGAGCCATAATTCTTGTCTTGAACGACTGTAATAATAGGCTTTTTTTTCATTGATTGTTTTGGTGAATGCTTCTTGGTTCATATAAGCAAGCATTAACACGTCATTTGTTTCATAATCTTGTGTAATAACTGGAACAAGTCCATCTTTATTATAGGATATTTCAATCATAATGCCTCCTTCGTTCGTCTAACTACAATATTATTCTTATTTAATTGTTCTTTTAATTGGTGAATCTGTATTTCTTTATAATGAAACACAGAAGCTGCTAAGAATCCATCTACATCAGTTTGTTTGCCAAGTTCAATAAAGTGAGCAATACCCCCGGCTCCCCCGGATGCAATGACTGGTACATTAACTGCTTGTGCAATAATGTTTAATAATTTTATATCAAATCCATTTTTGGTGCCATCAAAATTCATACTGTTTATAACTAACTCTCCAGCACCTAATTCAACGCCTCTTTTAGCCCAAGAAATCGCATCTAAATTTGTTTTAACTCGGCCCCCATTCTTATACACAACATATTGATTATCTTCCTCTTTCACATCAATTGATAATACAATGCATTGTGAGCCAAACTTTTCTGCGCCTTTTTTAATCATTTCTGGGGTATTGATTGCCCCTGAATTTATAGAAATTTTATCTGCCCCTTTTCTTAGGACATCTTTCATATTTTCAACGGAGTTTATGCCGCCTCCAACGCAAAATGGAATGTTGATTTCTTGCGCAACTTTTCTAACAAAGTCCAGTGATAAATTGCGTTTTTCATTTGAAGCGGTAATGTCATAAAAGACAATTTCATCAGCCCCTTCTAAACTATATTTTTTAGCTAACTGAGCTGGATCTGCCACATCTTTTAAATCTTTAAATTGAATGCCTTTAACCACACGGCCCTGATTTACATCTAAACAGGGAATGATTCGTTTTGCGAGCATTGTATGGCCTCCTTTAACTCTAATTCTTCCAAATAAAGTGCTTTACCGATAATGGCTCCATAAAGTCCTGATTTCTGTAGTTGTTTAACATCTTTGATAGTACTTACACCACCTGATGCTATTACGTCTAAATTAGTTTCTTTTTGTAGCAGATCATAATAGGCAAAATTAGGTCCCTCCATCATACCGTCTTTTAATATATCGGTAAAAACAATAGTATTGATATGTGCTTCTTCTAATTTCCGACAAAATTCTAACACACTAAATTGACTTGTTTTTTGCCAACCATTATAGGTAACATAATCATTTTTTGCATCGACTGACACAATGATTTTATTCGGATATTGTTTGGTTAATTCAGGTATTTTATCTAAGTGTATTACCGCAAATGAACCTAAAATAACGCAGTCTATATTAATATCTAGTAATTTTTTAATCATTGTTTGATCTCTGATGCCCCCACCGACTTGTATTTTTAAGTTGGTGTTTTCTTTTAATGTCTTAATGACATTTAAATTTGTATTTTTGCCTTTTTGTGCACCATCTAAATCTATCACATGGAGCCATGTTGCACCCCTTTTTTCAAACGTTTTTGCAACACTAAGTGGATCATTATTAAATATTGTTTCTTGATTAAAATCACCTTGTTTTAATCGAACACATTGTCCTGATTTTAAATCGATAGCTGGAAAGATAATCATCTAACCATCTCCTTTATAGATTGTATGATTCGAAGTCCTAATTCACCACTTTTTTCGGGATGAAACTGAATACCTATAACATTATCTTTTCGCACTATAGCAGGAATTTTATGACCATAGGTGGTATAGACTAAGTTATATTTATCAGGTGTTTTTGCATATAATGAATGAATAAAATAAGCAAACTCGCCTGTTGTAAAATTTGTCGTGATTGGATCTTTATGATTGATGGTTAAGTCATTCCATCCCATATGTGGAATTTTTTTGGGTTTGGTTAGATAGACAATTTGTCCTTCAATAAACCCGAGTCCTTTGGTCAATTCGAATTCTACACTCTCATCAAATAAAAGTTGCATTCCTAGACAAATTCCAATCAGTAATTTGCCGCGTTTAACATGGTCTTTGATTAAGGGGATTAACCCTGTTTCTTCTAAACTATCCATAGCGTTTTTAAATGCGCCAACGCCTGGTAAAATAAGTAATTCTGCTTGTTTAATAGTTGTTTCATCTTTAGAAATAATGATTGGTATATTAGCACGCATGAAGCCTCGCTTAACTGATTCTATATTCCCGACATCATAATCTATTATCACATTCATTCTATGAGTCCTTTGGTTGATGGGACAGCTTTATTATTTGTTTCTTTAAATGCTTTTTTCAATGCGCGTCCTAATCCTTTAAAAATACTTTCAGCCTTGTGGTGATCGTTTTTTCCATAAAGATTTTCCACATGAAGTGTCAGTTTTGAATTCATCGTAAAAGCATAAAGAAACTCATTAATGTTTTCTAAACTAAGGCTGCCAATAACATCTCTTTTATATGTTGCGTTATACATTAAATACGGTCTTCCTGAAACATCGACAACAATTCTTGAAAGAGATTCATCCATTGGAATATAAACAGCAGAAAAACGCGTGATTGATTGCTTATTACCCAATGCCTTATTGACGGATTTTCCTAGTAATATACCAATATCTTCTACTAAATGATGATCATCAATTTCAGTGTCTCCAGTGGCTGTGATTGATAAATCAAATCCAGCATAAAAAGCCATAAGGTCTAATAGATGGTTCAAAAAGGGAATAGGTGTATCAACCATAATTTTTTGATTACCATCCAGTGATAATGTTAAATCAATTTTTGTTTCAGTAGTATTTCTAGAGTAGGTTGCTTCTCTCATTGTAGACCTCCTTTAATGTGTCACAAAATAAGGTGTTTTCAGTTGAATTTCCAATCGTAACACGGTAATAATTATTGTTAAATGAACGAATAATTATGCCTTTTTTCTGTAACGGTTTTAAAATGCTATATGATGTTTGAAAAAATAAAAAATTCGCTTTTGATGGTATCACATTAATCTTTAACTGATGTAATACATTGAAGACTTTTTCTCGTTCTTTTTTTATTAACTCTAGGTGCGCTTTTAGTGTTTCTTTTTTTACTAAAACTTGAGACCCAATAGCTGCTGATAAGCGGTTTAAATTATAAGGTAACTTCACTTTTAGTAGATTCATAATAATTGATTTTTTTGCTGCTAAATAACCCAGGCGAATACCTGCGAGTCCATACGCTTTTGAAAAGGTTCGAGTGACGACTAAATTTGAATAATTTGTTACTTCTTTAATTAACGATTTTTCTTCAGCGTAAAATTCAATATATGCTTCATCAACTACAATAATTGTTTCTGGATAACGTACTAATAAATCTATGATTTTGTCACGTTTAATTGTGGTGCCTGTTGGATTGTTGGGTGAACAAAGAAAAATAATTTTTGGATTGTGATTTTTATATTTATCTATTTCATTTAAGGGAAAATCAAATGTTTTTGTAAGCGAAATTTCTATAAAGTTCGCATTGTTTATTTGTGCATAAACTTTATACATGGAAAAAGATGGTTTAAACGCAATTAGAGTCTCGTTTGGATTGGTGAATGTTTTTACTAAAAGGTCTAGTAATTCATCTGTTCCATTACCAACAATTAAGTTTGTTTCATCTAACGCATATGTCTTTGCTAGCGTCTTTCTTAAAGACTGGCTACTGACTTCCGGATACCGATTTATAACTTCTAAACTGAGCTCTAAATCGTCAAATAATAACTGATTGGTTTCATTCGCATCTAGTTTATACTGATATGTTTTAGTTGATGTTTGATAAGGGGTTAAATTTTTAATTGACTTTTTAGGTTTCATCTGCAACCCTCGCTTTCATTGAATAAGCATGTGCATCTAGTCCTTCTTCAAGCGCAAGACGTTGAACAGAGTTACTAGATTTTTTTAAAGCTTGTTTAGAATATTTAATTAGGGACGTTTGTTTTTGGAAATCATAAACACTCAGAGCGCTTGAAAATTTAGCTGTTTGGTTAGTTGGTAAAGTGTGATTGGGACCCGCCATATAATCTCCGAGTGGTTCAGGTGAATATTCTCCTATAAAGATTGCCCCTGCATTTGTAATATTATTAATATATTGTTCGGGATTTTTAAATAGAATTTCTAAATGTTCAGGCGCGATATTGTTGCTTAAATTGATTGCTTCTTCTTTTGAATCAACAACAATAATGCCACTATAATTTTCAATTGATTCTTCAATTATTTCTTTTCGATTTCTTATTTTGATTTGTTTAGAAACTTCTTTTTGAACACTTAATGCTAAATCTTTACTTGTTGTGATTAATATAGCACTTGCTAGTTTATCATGTTCTGCTTGACTCAAAAGATCAGCAGCTATAAATTCAGGGTTAGCTGTTTTATCAGCTAAGATAAGGATTTCACTAGGTCCTGCAATTGAATCAATTCCAACTTGCCCATACACCTCTTTTTTTGCTAGCGCTACATAGATATTTCCTGGTCCAACAATTTTATTTACCTTTTGAATCGTTTCAGTACCATACGCCAGCGCAGCAATGGATTGAGCACCACCAATTTTATAGATTTCATTAACGCCAGCTATTTTTGCAGCGGCTAAAATACTATTTTTAACTTGGCCATTTTTCATTGGGGGAGTCACCATTACTATCCGTTTTACCCCAGCTATTTTTGCTGGAACTGCGTTCATTAATACAGTTGATGGGTAAGCAGCTGTACCGCCTGGTACATAAATCCCAACATCTGAAATTGGCATTGTGATTTGCCCTATATAACTATCTTTTCCCGCATCTACTTTTATATCATTAATCGTTTGCATTTTATGAAACTTATAGAGGTTTTCTTTAGCTATTTTCAAATCATTTAGTAGTTTATCATCGAGACTGTTAAATGATTCATCAATTTCTTCTTGTGTAACACGCAATGTATCTAATGAAACTTTATCAAATAGCTCTGTGTATCTAAATAATGCTTTATCTTTTTTACGTTTAACAGTTGTGATAATTTCTTTAACTAAATCAACCGTGCGTTCATCAAATGCTTGATTTTTATTTAAAAAATTAGTTAGTTGTTCTGGTTGTATCATCTTAATCATTATTTTTCACCTCTTGCTCTAATAAGTCAATGAGTGTATTTATTCGATTATATTTTAACCGATAGCTACTTTTATTTGATACCAATCTTGCTGATAATTGGTGCATGTCCTCTAGTACTTCTAGACCATTTTCTTTTAATGTTTTACCTGTTTCAACAATATCAACAATAACATCGCTCAGTCCAATGATTGGCGCCAGTTCAACACTTCCATTTAATTTAAATATTTCTGTCTTTTTATTTGATTTTTCAAAATATTTTTGTGTAATATTGGGATATTTTGTGGCGATTTTTATCATTTTGTTTTGTTTAAGATTGAATGACGGTAATCCAGCAATTGCTAGTTTGCATTTTCCAATGTTTAGATCTACCAACTCATATATTTCTTTTCTTTCTTCATCAATGGTATCTTTCCCTACAATACCTAAATCACACGATCCAGAATTCACATATGTTAATACATCAGAGGGTTTCACAAGCAAATAAATGATTTCATTAACTTCGTCTTTCACTTGTAGTTTTCTAGAATTAAACTGCACACTAGAATTGGGGATTATTTTATTAAAAATTTCAATTGTTTCATCTGCTAATCTTCCCTTTGGAAGGGCAATATATAAGTAGTTATCCATTATCAATCACCTGTTTAAAAAGTTCACCCATATTAATTGCAAATCCTAACGCATACGTTTCTTTATCATATGTTTTGGTTATTAAGTCATATCTACCACCACGCACGATTGCTTTTTCAAGATTTTCTATATAGCCTCTAAAGACAATACCATTATAATAATCTAAAGATGATATTGTTGATAAATCTAGTTGGATATTATCATTTTTTGTATTTTTCATTACTTCTTTTAATGTATTAATGGGTTCTAATAACCCCTTACTTAATTTTAGTTCATCAATGCGTTTTGTCATTAACTCTAAATTAGATTGATATTTAAAGATATCTTTTAAGAATAATGCTAAATTTTTATCATCAACAGCCTGTAGGAACTCATTTAACATGATGTTATTTTTAGTATAAAGAATCTCTTTAAATTCTTTTTCTTTTATGGCATCTAAATCTAATAGTGCCACTAACATCATAATAAATTTATTATTCCCAACCTCAATATGTAGATTAAGTCCAAACATTTTAAATAAGTTTGTGACAAGTTCAATAATCTTTAAATCAGATTTGATACGTTTATCCCCTATAATTTCAATGCCAAATTGCTTATTAGCATCAACCAATCCAGATGATGACATTTTAAACACATCATTATAGTAATAAAACTCAAATATATTCCCTTCTTTTATACGGGGAATAACTTGTTTTATTAAATTAAAGGTATTATCCGGTCTTAAAACTAAAATATTACCTGTGTTATCAATTGTTTTAACAAGTTTGTCTTTCGCTATACGATTATTAACTTCTGCATAATCATCGTAGTGTTCAAAATAATCTGTTTCAACACGTATAAATCCCAAATCTTTCACTTTTTTTTCCATTTCTTCTACTATTTTATTTCTTTTAGTAACATAATTTAACTCTTCTTTAATACTAATAAATTCCATTTTTTCCTCCTATAAACATTAAAAAAACTAGGCATCTACCTAGTTAGCTATAGATAGATACAAGCGCACTCATACGAAATAGGCCTGTATCTATAATTATATTTTTACAAATAAATTATAAATCAAACCTTCATTTATGATGATGATGTGCTTGCATGTATCTGACTATATTCATAGTATCAACTCTTCTTCGCTTTAAAGTTCTAAAGTAAGAATAACATACTGGTTTTTATTTGACAAGTAGGAAACAAAAAAAGATGCAAAAAAATGCATCTTTTAAATTTTGTGTCCTTTATTAGGAACAATACAAATGAATCTAAATGGCTCATCTTTAGTGTTTCTAAATTGATGTTCTTTGTTAGCAGGGACAAATGCTACCGACCCTTTTGTCAATTTTTGATAACTCCCATTCAATAATAGTTCTCCTTCACCTTCTAATACATAGTTGACATGAAACCAAGGATGCTGATGTTTGGTCGTGTGGCCATCTTTTTTCACCTCAAATTCTCGCATGACATGATCTTTCCAGCCATCTTCATTAGAGAGGAGTACTTTCATCGTTATGTTTTTTACCTGATCGTTTTTAATTTCTTTTGCTACAATGTTATTTTTGTGGTTAATCATCGAATTCACCACTTTCTAATATGAGAGTTTGTTTTGCTACTTTATTTTTTGTTCTTTTATCTGTTAGAATCTCAATTAACTGTAACGCAAATTTATTCACATAGCCAATACCGCGTGCGGTAATAAAATAATCAGATATTTCTAGGGGAGACTTTGTATAGTTCCCCTGATTAAATTGCTTTTCATAGCCAGGATAACAAGTAAATGTGCGGTTTTTTAACAGTCCCATTTTACCTAAAATAGACGGGGCAGCACATATAGCAGCAATAAATTTCTTGGTTTGATCAAAATAGGTAATTAGTTTTTTTACCTCGCTAGATTTTTCCAAGTTTTTAACACCGCTCCCGCCTGGTAAAAACAACATATCATATTGGTTTTCATCAATTGTATCAATCGTCATATCAGACATTATCTCAGTGCCAGAAGATGTGGTAACTAGTCTTTTATCGATACTAACTAAATCGACTTTAATCTTTGCTCTTCTTAATAAATCTGTTGGCGTTACAACTTCAATATCTTCAAAACCATCTGCTAATAAGACAAGAATTTTTTTCATTTGATCACTCCTATAGTTATTAATAATATGTAGCAATTAAACTTAATACTTTTGCTTTTCTTAAGAAATATGCAGGGTTATCTTCTTCATAATCTGTATTACTTATCGTTGCTTGGTTAAGTGGGTCATTTGCCACAACATCTTCTAATGTAGGTGTAACAATATTTCTAACAATCATTGAACTAGTAGCAATATCTTGTTCAGTCGCGTTTAAAGAAGCAAGGGTAGTAATATCGATGGACGCATTAGTAAATGATCCTGTCGTCATCACTTGTGTTGCCATAATAAATCCTATAATTTCTGATTTTAAGATTATATCAGTTTTATAAGCACGAGTTGTTTCAGCTAATACAGGAATTTCTGCACTTATATTAACATTACCACGCATCATATTATCAATTGTTGTATGCATTGAAGCGCTTGTTAATAATGTAGATAACTCAGTCTCAGACATATTAGATATTATAGCATCATCAATAGCAAGACTGTAATCTGTAATGCCTAGCAAATCAAGTGAATTTATTAGATCAATTAATTCTTGTTTCTCTATTTGACTTTTTACGACTGAAGCTTCTGTAAATTCTTCACGGAAGTGCGTTGGAACAACAAGAGACGTCGTACCATAAGCTGCTGTTTCATCAACACTAAAATCTAACACATTGACAGAAATAGTCGCTTGCATACTAGCACTTTCTAAAAGTGTTGCTGCATCAGCACTAAAGATAGTTGCTGGTGAAAAATCAAATGTTGAAAAGTCTGTCAGTCCAAGTAAATCAAGTGAATCAAGTAAATTATTTAACTCTGAAAGTTCTATGTAGGTTACATCTGTTTGATTAATTCGAATTGCCTCGGATGTTCCAACGTTTTCATCAGGAATTAATAAGGCACCACCTGAATCATTAAGCAGTTTATCTGAGACAGTTGCTTGGATTGATGAAGAAGTTAATAAAGTAGAACGCTCTGTAAAGAAGGTACTTGAATCAATTGACGTTCCAAAGGTGTTTAAATCACTAAACCCCATCGCTGAGAATGCATTAAATAAAGCATCTATCTCATCTTTTATAACATATTCAAATGAACCAACCGTTTTTCTAATTTCATTACCAGTCGTTTCTCCTAGTTGTGAATAATTCGGAATGATTAAAACATCCGTTCCTAAAGTAAGAAGTTCTTCGGAAATAGTTGCATGTAATATCGAAGATTCTAATATATCAGATGAGTTAGTAATTAAGACTGATAAATCAAGTCCATCTATATTTGAAAAACTTGCTAAATCTAACTTTAATAATGCCTGAAGGGTATCTTCAAGTTCAGTTTCAGTAATATATTCTAAGTTATCACTTGCATCATAGTTTCTAATCACTGTTCCATCTATATCAAATTCAGGAATACTTAAAACTGTGCTTTCTTGATCAAACAACATTTTTGATAATGTCGCATGAACAATTTTAGATGTAAATAAGGTATTTGATTTTGTTATATCTAATGTTGTAGGGTCACTTTCTAATCCTAATGATTGAATAATAGAAATATCAAAGTTAAGGGTTTCTAAGTCTGTAAACCCAAGTACCCCAACAGCTTTAAACAAATACTTAATCGCTTCATTTGATACAACAGCTTGATCAATACTATTGACAGAAATTGTTGTTTTTGAGCTGTCTGGTATAACCAAAATTGTACCAGCTTGATCAATAACTAAATTACCGATTGTTGCGCCTAGAATATCGGAAGAGGTTAACGTATCAATCGATGTATCAGTTAAAGAAAATGCTTTTGATATATCGAATCCTTGTGCTTCACACGTTGTGTCTCCCTCATCACACTGAAGATCATTGACTAAGACACTTGCTGATTTTGCTACTGCTTTTAATTCTGAAGCTAAAATATAATTGTTTTCATCTAATACACTATCAGGAATTAAAAGTGGTGTATTTCCTAAATCCATCGTCATAATATAATTGGAAATGGAGGCGACGAGTATTTGAGAGTTAAACATAGTATCTATCGTTTCTTCGTCAAATTCTGATAATATATCAAAGGATAAATTATTAAAATCAAAGGTGCTAGAGATAGAAGAAATTGCATTAAAGGCAAGTAATATATTTCTTAATTCACCATTTTCAGTAATATTTCCATTCGTATCTAATTGATCGAACCACATAACATCATTTGGTACGACTAACATGTCAAGACCATCTATCGCAGCTTCTTTAGAAAAAATGTTTTTCAGAGCATGCGACATAATTTGTGATTCTAGTAATACGGTGAAATCTAATGAAGAAAGCGCACTAATTAAGGTTGTTGGATCGCCGGCTTGTAAATCTCCTATCGAAATGTTTGTATCGAATATTGCTTTAGAAACTTCACCAAATGCTAGAAATTCTTCTTCCCAATTGAGGCCTGCAGGAACTGTTATAATGGTACTTATTGTTCCTTCATTATTTTCTAAGTAAGGTTCTAGTCCTACAGTTGCAGCAAGTTGAGCAAGTTCTGATTCTGAGAATGATTCAAACAGATTTTTAACATCATTCCCATCAAGGGTAATTGTTTCAAGATCTGAGTCGGGCGTTGTAATTCCTGCATTCTGAACTAACTCTACTCCTACTGCTAAGATTGATCCAATCGATTGAAGTTCACTTTGCCAATCAATGGCATACAATTCCTCTTCTGATAGACCAATTTCTGCATCGAAATAATCGCTAGCTGCTGCTATACCTACTGGCAACATAGATGTAAATAAATTAGAACGAGATAGTTTATTAAACACTGTTTCTAATTCTACAGGATCAATATCATTTAATTTATTCGTTTGGGAAAATTCCGAATTCAAGAATATCCCCGCACTTTCTGACATTACATTTATTTCATTTCGAAGTCTAACTTTATCACCTCGATATTTAAACGATAAAACAGTATCAAATAAATATAAATGTAGAGGAACTTTGTCAGTATAATATTTATCTTTTATTACGAGACTTGATGCAGTTTTAACAAAGGTATTTTCTTGAAAAGCACTTAACATCCGTCTTGCTTCAGCTAGTTGCGGTTGTAACGACTCAGGAACTTCAACACCACTTGCAAGTGGTTGTGCGTTGGAGGTATTAGTTGCTAAGAATGCAATAGACTGATCTGTAGCTGTTGTAGTGGTTTCTTCTGGAAATAAAGACAGCATACTATCTGATATATTTAACATACCTCCTAAAATAATCAAGGTAATAAATGCAGATAATCCACCTTTTAGAGCTCCTGCAAACGCTCCTAAAACATGTTTCTTTTTATATTTATTAAGTGATTTTTCAGCTTGTAGACGGTCTTTTCTTTTCATTTTTTTCATCTGACGTTTTTGTTTTTTTGCTTGTTTCTTAGCTTTTTTAACTTTACGATCATGTCCGCTAAAGAAAATCATCAATACAATTGCTACAATAATGTGGTATAAAATAAAGCCTATTGTAAAGTAAAGTAATGTATAAACTAATTTTAAAGCAAATTGACTTATACCAGTTGTTAAATCAATGAAATACTCATTAGTAAGTGTCGATGATAAATAAGCGCCTCCACGAGTTTCAATCAAGGTGAAGATTGCATCTTTAATTGTAGTTGTTCCTCCTATTTCAGGAATATATCCTCCTAAAGAAGATAAAATACCTGGCATTGGAATCGTCCAAACCTGATTAATTACAAAATCAATTGTAATGAAAAATAACGCATAGAAAATAAAGGAAATCATAAATGCCCGTATAGTTTTTCTTAATCCCCTAAAATATCCTACTAAAAAGCCGAAACCAATGGCTCCAAAAAAGATAATATTAAAATATAATTCATAATCCGAATTTTGTCCCATAATCGACACCCTTTCACATTTAAAGTCTTTATTAAATTATAACATATCTAAATAAATAGATAGAATATTTAACTAATTTTTTTATTCTTTTTATAGACCGTTTTTCCATTTATAACAGTTTCTAGTACAGTTATATCCTTTATTTTATACGGATCTACATTAAAAATATCTTTGTCTATAACAATATAGTTGTCTGGTTTTTGGTCATTTGTTAGTTTGTAGTTGTTAGTTGTGTAACAGGTTAATGCTTCTTCTAATGTGAATACTTCTTTTGTATTAAATGGTGGATAAGTCGGATATTTAATTGAATGACTTGTTAGAGCAATTTGAATATTTAAAAATGGATTGACAGGCTCTACTGGTGCATCTGTACTAAAACCAACCGACACGCCTTCCTTTAACATAGTTTTAAATAAGTATGATTCTTTTGCCCGTTTTAATCCTAGTTTTTTTTCAATAATAGCAACATCACTATTTAAGAATATTGGTTGGACAATAGCTGCAATATTCAATTTAGCCATACGTTTAATTTGTTGTCTAGTTGCTAACTGAGCATGGATAATTGCATGTCTGTGATTCACTCTTTGTGTTTTTTCTAGAGCTCTTTCTATACTCGTAATCACATTACCTACCATTTGGTCGCCAATGGCATGAATGGCAACATCCATATGATTATAGTCGGCTAAATACACAAATTTATCTAGGGTTTCTTGCGTGAACACGGCAATACCTTTGGTATTTTTATCATCTTCATAAGGGGCACTTAAGAAAGCTGTGTTACCGCCCAGTGATCCATCTGCTAGAAGTTTTAAAGGTCCTAAACTAAAACCTTTATAATGTTTTTGATGATACCCTTTATTAATATAGTCTTCTAAAAGTTCTATTGTGGGTAAATTGACTTGTTCAGTAAGATGTATATCCATTTTATGTTCATCATAAAGTTCAACTAATGCTTCAATAACTAACTCATAGGGTACGTTAAATATTGAAAAATCATCACTACTAAGAGCAGTAATACCTAATGACACTAATAAATCATTCGCTTTTACAAACATTTTTTTAATATCGTTTTTAGTGGGTGGAGGAATAATAGCTGTAATAAAACGCATATGCTCTTCTGTAAAAATACCGGTGTCAAAATTAGATGTCCCGTTATTTTCATTGCTTAATTTTTGTGTTTTTTTTGCTAATTCTAAGGCAACATCATTACATACAAGAACGTGTCCACAAACACGGTAAAAAATAACCGGTGTTATCTGACTAATCTTATTTAAGTCTTGTTTGGTGATTAATCTTTTTTCTGTAAAATTTTCTTGATGCCACCCTTGACCGATAATAAATGGTTTTTCTGATGATATTTTTGTAATATCTTTAATTGAAGTATAACTTGATAAATCAATTATAGTCTGTTTGTAGCCTAGTCCTAAAACATGTAAATGTGAGTCATTAAAACTTGGTAGTTGGATCATGGAATGACCTCCTTTAATCTTATATAAATTGTTTTCTATAAGAAAAAAAGCCACTTTTGTGACTTTTATTTATTCATTAATTTTTGTTTTAAATCCCAAAGTTTTTGTGATAAGTCAACATAATATTTATGGGGTTTATTAAATCGTTTAACTTCATCCCAAATGGTATTTAATTGTTGTTTTGTATATGTTTTTATATCCTCTAAAGCAGGATAGTCATAGACACGACTACCTTGGTTATAAATCTTTGTCTGTAAGGGCTCAAGTTGATACTTTTCTATCGTTTTTGTTTTCCATGTAAAGTTAGGATCAAAGAGTGTCAGTGGTTCATTTTCATTAATTGTCTCATCTTGCAACGTAATTAAATCTGCTAGGGCATGTGTTTGTTTCTTGTCATAAACACGGTATAATTTTTTATATGATGGTGTGATAATTTTATCAATGTTTTCACTTAGTTTTATCTTAGGAATCAGTGTCCCATTTTTTTTGGCCGCAACCAATTTATAAACAGCTCCGAAAACAGGATCAGATTTTGCTGTAATGAGACGTTCTCCTACACCAAAGATATCAATTGGTGCTCCTTGTTTTAATAAATCTTCAATTGAATACTCATCTAAAGAATTACTAACAACAATTTTACATTTATCAAGTCCAGCGTCGTCTAACATCTTTCTCGCTTTTTTTGTTAAGTATGTTAGATCTCCTGAGTCAATTCGAATCGCATAGTCTTCCACGTTTTTAGGTAATAGGATTTCTTTTATTACTTTAATTGCATTAGGGATACCTTTATTTAGTGTATCATATGTATCTACTAATAATGTTGAATTATCAGGATATGTTTTCGCATATGCTTTAAACGCCTCATATTCTGAATCAAATAATTGGACCCAGGAATGCGCCATTGTTCCTAGTGCTTTTATACCATATAATTGATCAGCTAATACATTACTAGTTGCATCTACACCACCTATATATGCAGCTCTAGCTCCTTCAATACTACTAGATACTCCATGAGCTCTTCTAGCTCCCATTTCTAATACTAAGCAATCTTTTGCCGCCCGTTTTATCCGACTTGCTTTAGTTGCTATCAAACTTTGGTGATTAACAGTTTGTAGTAAAAAGGTTTCTAAAAGTTGTGCTTCTATAATAGGCGCTTCAATCGTCAATATGGGTTCATTTGGAAAAATGATAGTACCTTCTTTTACAGAATAAACTGTCCCACTAAATTCAAAATCTAACAAAAAAGATAAAAATGATTCATCAAACAACTCTCTTTTTCTTAGATATGCAATATCTTTTTCTGTAAAAGACAAATTATCAATATAGTTTATGATTGTTTCTAGTCCAGCGAAGAAAGCATATCCCCCGTTATCAGGGATAGATCTAAAAAACAAGTCAAAATAAACGGTTTCTTTTTTTTCTGCCTTGAAATATCCATAAGCCATGGTTAATTCATAAAAATCTATCAGCATTGCTTCATTGATCTCTCTCATCGGTTTTTAACCTCAATGTGTAATCCTTCCATAACATTTAATGATTGTTCGTGTAATCTTTCATCAAATGAAGCAGTTGCTTGTGCATCAACAACGATGTGCGCATCGGGTAAGGCGCTTTTGGCAATAACAGCATTACTAATCACACAAATATTAGATACAAGACCACAAAGTTCAATTTCATCATAGTCTTTATCTTTTAAATAATTTCCTAACTCTAGCGCTGGAAAGGAATATTTTACAAAAGCCAGATCATCGTCATCTAATACATCCTTGACATCTTTTTGGACCTGATGTCCGTGGGTTCCTTTAACACAGTGTATAACGGGTAGGTTATCCCCTTCTTCTGTCTCTAAATAATTATCTTCATGTGTGTCTAGTGTATAAACTACATCATAATTGTTTGTTTTAAAGTGCTTAATCTTTTCCATAATCGCATCTTTGATGTCGATTGCACCATCAAATCCTAAAGCACCATCAATAAAATCGTTTTGAAAATCAACTACAATTAATAATTTATTCATTATATCACCTCAAATTAATTATAACAATTATTAATAAAGTTTTATATAATAATACAAATCATTTTCCAAATAAATCTTAAAAGTGTTTTGAATATATCGGACAAACCTTGTATAATTATAAAGAGGTGATGCGAAATGGACTTATTCGAGAAGTGTTTTACATATAAAGAGGTTGAACAAGTTAAAGAAATGGGATTGTATCCTTATTTTCATGCCCTTGAATCCCAACAAGATACAACCGTCCTAATGGAAGGCAAAACAAAAATTATGATTGGATCAAATAACTATTTAGGATTAACAAATGATCCAAGAGTTAAAGAAGCTGGTAAACAAGCAATTCAACAATTTGGTAGTGGTGTCAGTGGGTCTAGATTCTTAAATGGAACCCTTGATATACATTTTAAATTAGAAAAAGAATTAGCTAGTTTTTTAAATAAAGAAGCCTGTTTAACGTTTTCAACAGGTTTTCAAACGAACCTTGGTATCATAAGTGCCATTGCAGGTCGTAAAGATTTAATTTTTTGTGATCGTGAAAACCACGCAAGTATTTATGATGGTATAAGGTTAAGTTATGCGAAGATGATTCGCTATAAACATAATGATATGAAAGACTTAGAAAAAGCTTTAAAAAATGCTGATCCTAAAAAAGGAAAAATCATCATAACAGATGGTGTATTTAGCATGAGTGGCGATATCGCTGATTTACCAGGTATTGTTAAATTAGCCAAAAAATATGATGCCCGTGTTATGGTTGATGACGCACATGGATTTGGTGTGCTTGGAAAACATGGACGTGGAACCGCAGAATATTTTGATTTAGAAAATGATGTCGACATTATTATGGGAACCTTTTCAAAATCTCTAGCTAGTTTAGGTGGATTTATGGCTGCTGATCAACGAGTTGTTGATTATATTAAACATAAATCAAGACCATTTATATTCAGCGCAGCAATTACACCAGCAAATGCCCAAACAGCTTTCCAGGCATTACAAATTTTAAAAGAAGAACCAAGTAGACCTAAAGAACTAATTGCTATTTCTAATTATATGCGACAAAAACTTTTAGATTATAATTTACCAATAGAATCTAACTTTGAAACACCCATTATTCCAATTAACACATACTCATTACTGCGTACATTGGTAATTGTAAAACAATTATTTGATAACGGATTGTATGTTAACCCTGTTGTTCCTCCTGCAACCCCTAAAGGACATTGTATGATACGCACAAGCTTTATGGCGACCCATACAAAAGAACAAATGGATGATGCAGCTAAAATTATTAATGATGTATTAAACAGTGTTCCACAAGATGACGAAGAGATAAAGCGATTGATCATTAATGCCTAAAACTATATTAATTACTGGAGCCAGTAGTGGCATCGGAAAACAAGCAGCTATTTACTTTAAACAACAAGGACACACCGTGATTGGTGTTTCAAGAGAAAAACCTAAAGATTTATCGATACCATACATCGAATGCGATTTAAGTGATAAATCATCTATCATTTCTGCCACCAGTCAAATTAAAACACAATATGATAGAATAGATATATTAATTAATAATGCTGGTGTTGGCACCGGTGGTGCCATTGAAGACACATCTTACGAAGATCTTCTCTTGGTTTATAAAGTAAATGTACTTGGTCTAATGGAATTTACAAAACAACTACTTCCTTTGATCAAACAAAGTAAAGATAAAAAAATTATCAATATTGGCAGTGTTGCCGGTGAATTTACAATTCCTTTCCAGGTATCTTATTCCATGAGTAAATCAAGTATAGAGCGTTTCACAGAAGGATTAAGACTTGAACTTAAACCTTACAATATACAAGTCACAACCGTTTTACCTGGAGATACTAAAACTCATTTTACGAATAATAGAATCATTACAAATAAAAAAGATAGTCCTTATTTTAAACGAGCAAAACACAGTCTAGATAAAATGAATACCGATGAAACAAAAGGTGTCAAACCACAAAAAGTTGTAGATGTTATAGCTCGATTAATCAAGAAAAAACGTCTTCCTATATATAAAGTAGTGGGATGGCAATATAAATTACTTGTTTTTTTAAAAAGATTCATTCCTGGAAAGTGGATTTCTGTCATCATATATAAACTTTACGGATAACTTAAAAAGTGCTTGAAAAAGCGCTTTTTTTATAACTATTATAAACAGTTTGTGTAAAAACAATCCATGAAAACGTTACCTAAAAATAAAAACGTTTTCAAGGCAAAATAATCATTGACCTCTTTAGAGTGTTATAGTACTATCAGTTTAAATATAAAAAAGAAAGAGGAGATTATTTGAAAAAATTACTACTATTAATTACGACATTAACGTTCGGATTATTACTTTCAGCTTGTGGTGGTGAGAGTAACACAGTTAAGTTTGGTGTTATTGGTCCACTAACCGGAGATTATTCAGTCTATGGTGTAGCTGTTGAAAATGGCGCTAAATTAGCTGCTGAAGAATTAAATGCCGCTGGAGGCGTATTAGATAAAGACCTTGAGATTATAGCTTATGATAGTAAAGGAGATCCTACTGAAGGTGTTAATGCTTATAACAGATTACGTGATCAAGATGAAATTGATGCACTTATTGGGGGAACGTTTAGTGGTGTTACACTCGCTATAAAAGATTTAGCAGTAAGTGATAACATGCCAGTATTAACTCCGACAGCAACACATCCTGATGTTACACCGAATGCAGACAATATATTTAGAGCTTGTTATACGGACAGTTATCAAGGTAGTACTGCTGCTGTGTTTACAGCTGATTCATTAGGCAAAACAAATGTTGCTGTTATGTATAATAAGGATGATGCTTATAGTGAAGGACTTGCTCAAGCATTTATGGATGAATATGATGCACGTGGTCTAAGTTATACTGAATATGAATTTGGATCACAAGATGATGATTATAGTGCCCAACTAACATCTATTAAAGATGAAGGTCATGATGCAGTCTTCTTACCAGCATATGTTGCTGAGGTTGGTGCCGTATTAACACAAGCAAAATCACTTGGACTTGATGTACCATTTATTGGTGGCGATGGATGGGACGGAATTGAAGCAGATTATGCAGATGTTGCTGAAGGATTCTACTTTGCGAATCATTACGCCAAAACTGATGAAGCTGCTGCCGTACAAGATTTTGTTACAAATTATACAGAAGCATTTGGTGAAGCACCTAATGCCCTTGCTGCATTAGCTTATGATGCTGTTTATGCACTGGCTGAAGCATTTGAACAAGCTGATAGTGTTGATTCTGACGCTGTTGTTGAAGCACTTGCAAATCTTGAATATAACAACGCTGTAACAGGAACAATTACCTTTGATGCAATTGGTAATCCAATTAAAACGATAACAATTATCAAAGTAGTTGATGGGGAACACGTTGTAGAAACAAAAGTTGATGCATCGTAATATTTATACAGTATTTTATATTGATAAGGGAGAAATTTTTCTCCCTTATCGTATTTAACTCGAGGTGACTTAAATGGAACTTTTTATTAACCAATTAATAAATGGTTTAAACACAGGAAGTATATACGCACTTGTTGCTATTGGATACACTATGGTATATGGGATTATCAAACTAATTAACTTTGCACATGGAGAGATTATGATGTTTGGTGCCTATTTTGCATTTGTTTTTGCATACATGATTCCTTGGAATTTACCTTTTATTTTAATTATCATAATTTCAATGATCTTGGCTGCCATAATGGGAATGCTAATAGAACGTATTGCGTACAAAAAACTACGTAAAGCCCCTCGCATTAGTGCCTTGATTACTGCCATAGGAATGAGTTTATTTTTACAAAATTTAGCATTGTTAATTTTTGGAGCAAGTTATAAGAGAATGAGACCACTTGTATCAACAGAACCTGTACATCTCTTTGGGTTTAATATTTCAAAACTAACACTTATTACCATTGGCTTGTCTGTTTTTTTTATGATGGTTTTAACGTTCTTTATCCACAAAACTAAACCAGGAAAAGCTATGCGTGCAGTCAGTCAAGATAAAGGAGCTGCCATCTTGATGGGAATTAATATTGATAATATTATTTCTTTAACATTTGCTATTGGAAGTGCTCTTGGTGCTCTTGGCGGTATTTTTTACGCAATGGCTTATTCACAAATTTATCCGACACTAGGTGTTATGCCTGGATTAAAAGCATTTATAGCCGCTGTATTTGGTGGTATAGGTAATATAACGGGTGCCATGGTTGGAGGATATTTAATTGGGATAATAGAAACCATGACAAAAGCATATATCTCGAAACAGTGGGTTGATGCTATTGTATTTGGATTATTAATCTTAATTCTTTTATTTAAACCTTCTGGATTATTAGGAAAATCAACAAAGGAGAAGGTATAATATGGATAAATTAAAGCAACTTCATAAGACTTTAGTTAATAATAAATTTATTAATTATACGGTTGTTTTCTTCATATTTATCATTCTATTTTTATTAATTAATTCAGGCGTAATAAATCGCTATTTATCAAATCTAATAATTATGATTTTAATTATGATTGTTATGGCAACTAGTTTAAATATTGCTACTGGTTTTTTAGGACAATTACACTTAGGACATGCTGCATTCATGGGAATAGGCGCCTATACAGCGGGAATAATCGGCATTGCATTACAGGATGTGATTGCAAGTGACTTACTTCTGTTCTTAGTTGCGACATTTGGCGCAATGATTACTGCAGGATTCGCTGGTTTCTTAGTCGGAACACCTGCACTAAGACTTCGTGGAGATTATCTGGGAATAATGACATTAGGATTTGGTGAAATTGTTCGTACGGTTATTACAAATCTAAAATCTATCACAAATGGTGCACAAGGCCTAAGTGGTATTCCTAGAATAATGACATTCCCAATTGCATTTTGGACAACTGTTATTGTTGTCACACTCATCTTTCTCTTCATGAATTCTCGTCATGGACGTGCTATTATATCAATCAGAGAAGATGAAATTGCAAGTGAAAGTGTTGGAATAAACATCACACGATATAAATTACTTGGTTTTATTCTTGCAAGTATGTTTGCTGGAGTTGGTGGTTCTATGTTTGCATTTAAAGAATCTTTTTTAGCACCAATTTCATTTAACTTTATTAAATCAGTTGAGATATTTGTTATTGTGGTTCTTGGTGGGATGGGAAGTTTATCAGGTAGTATTATAGCAGCTATTGTATTAGTATTCTTACCTGAGTATCTTCGAGATTTTAATCAATACAGATACTTACTATACTCATCTGTCTTAATTATTATTATGCTTTATAGACCACAAGGACTAATGGGAACAAAAGAGATTAATTTTATAAAAATTAAAACATGGATCAAATCTAAATATACAAAAGTATTTCTGAAAGGAAGTGATTAGATGTCTGTTCTAACTGTTAAAAACTTAGGAATTAGTTTTGGTGGGTTAAGAGCTGTTGATAATTTTGATATATCAATAGAAAATGATGAATTAGTTGGTTTAATTGGTCCTAACGGTGCTGGAAAAACGACTATATTCAATTTACTTACAGGTGTCTATATTCCAACAGATGGTGATATTTTAATCAACAACAAAAGTACCCTTGGAAAAAAACCGAATGAAATAGTTATGTTAGGCAGCAGTCGTACCTTTCAAAATATTCGTTTATTTAAGAATATGACGGTTCTTGACAACATAAAAATTGCGTATCATAACCGCATGTCATATGGATTGTTTGGTAGTATTTTCAAAACAAAAAAATATAGATTAGAAGAAAATAAGGCTGTACAAATCGCTTCTGAATTACTTGATGTTTTTGGATTAGATATGTATAAGAATGATTTAGCAAAAAATTTACCGTATGGAAAACAACGCAAATTAGAGATTGCTAGAGCACTCGCAACAAATCCAAAAATTTTATTACTCGATGAACCAGCTGCTGGGATGAACCCTCAAGAAACTGAAGAATTAATGGAAACCATTAAATTACTTAAAAAACAATTCGACATCTCTATCCTTCTAATTGAACATGATATGCGACTTGTAATGGGGATTTGTGAAAGAATTGTTGTTATTGATTACGGTAAAATAATTGCCAAAGGAAATCCTGAAGCAATTCGAACAAATCCAGATGTTATAAAGGCTTATTTAGGTGAATAATATGTTAAAAGTAACAAACTTACATGTCCATTATGGAGCAATTCATGCAATAAAAGGTGTCAACTTCAATGTTTCTGAAGGTGAAATAGTCACACTCATCGGTTCGAACGGTGCGGGTAAAACAACGATTCTCAAAACTATCTCGCAGCTATTAGAACAAACCGAAGGGAAAGTGCTATTTCTCGGAGAAAATATGAAACAATATGCCCCTCACGAAATAGTTCATCTAGGCGTAAGTCATGTACCAGAAGGAAGGCATGTCTTTCCGGATTTGTCTGTTCTTGAGAACTTAGAAATGGGGGCATATCATCGAAAAGATATTAAAAATATAAAAAAGGATTTTGAAGAGGTCTTCAAAAATTTCCCGCGACTAGAAGAAAGAAAAAATCAACAGGCCGGAACACTTTCAGGTGGTGAACAACAAATGTTAGCAATGGGCCGCGCATTAATGGGCCATCCAAAAATTTTGTTGTTGGATGAGCCCTCTATGGGACTCGCTCCAATTTTAGTGGATCAAATCTTTAAAATCATTGATAAAATCAATAAAACAGGTACAACTATTTTATTAGTTGAACAAAATGCTAATCGTGCACTACATGTATCCGATAAAGGATATGTCTTAGAAACTGGAAAAATTATTGCTCAAGGTAGTGCCAAAGAATTACTCAATAACAAAAAAGTAAAAGAAGCATATCTAAGCGCATAAAACGATGAATAGGAGTAGTAAAATAGTCTATCTTTAATAGAGAGTCTAGGTTGGTGGAAACTAGATAAAGAAACTATTTGAATAACACCTATGAGTTGCTTACCGAACTTAAGTAGGCTAAGCCGGTTTTATACCGTTATCATACACGTTTCTTGATTGAGAAATAACGTTTATTTGGGTGGTATAACGAATCAACAGCATTCGTCCCTATGGGATGAATGCTGTTTTTTTATTAAAATTTAAAGGAGTGATTATATGTGTGGTATTATTGTTTCAACATCATCTGATACAGATGTCCTAAACGACCACAAAACATTACTAAAAAGAGGACCAGATCAACACGAAATTATTCATTTGAAAAACGCTAGTTTTTCTTTTCATAGACTAGCTATTATGGATTTACATCCAACTGGTATGCAACCTTTTATTAATAAAGATTTTGCACTGGTGGCCAACGCTGAAATTTTCAATTTCAAAGCATTAAAAAAAGACTTTAGTTTTTATAAGTTCACTGGAACAAGTGATTGTGAAGTTTTAATTCCAATGTACGAAAAATATGGCATCGATATGTTTCATTATTTAGATGCTGAATTTGCCATTGTTTTGTATAATAAAAAGACCAACAATGTCCTTGCTGGTAAAGATCCAATCGGTATTAGACCCTTATTTTATGGGTATGCAAAAATCGATGGAAAAATCGTTTTTGCCAGCGAGGCAAAAGCCATAATTAACTATGTAAGAAAAGTTTATCCTTTTCCCCCGGGACATGTTTATAAAGATGGTGAATTTATTAAATATTATGCTCTTAACTCAATTAACACCTATTACACTAATATAGAATATATATTAGGGAATATAAAAAAGAAACTTGTAACTAGTGTTAAAAAACGACTTCAAAGTGATGCAAAGCTTGGTTTTCTTTTAAGTGGTGGACTTGATTCAAGTCTTGTTTGTGCTATTGCCCAAACACATTTAGATTACCCTATTAAAACATTTAGTATTGGGATGGAGCACGACCCTATTGATTTAAAGTATGCCAAGCAAGTTGCAGATTATCTAGGGACTTCCCACACTGAAGTGACTATTACTAAAAAAAATGTCTTAGATTCTTTAAAAAAGGTGATATACGCTTTAGAGTCATTTGATATAACTACTATAAGAGCAAGTGTCGGAATGTACTTAATTAGTAAATTTATTCATGAAAACACTGATATTAAAGTACTTTTAACAGGCGAAGTAAGTGATGAACTCTTTGGTTATAAATATACTGACTATGCACCCAATAAAGAAGAATTCCAAAAAGAAAGCATAAAACGTGTTAAAGAGATTTATATGTATGATGTCCTTCGTGCAGATCGGTGCTTAGCAGCTAATAGTTTAGAAGCTCGTGTTCCTTTCGCAGATAAAGATTTTGTTTCTTTTGTTCTTCAAATTGATCCTATGTTAAAGATGAATACCTATAATAAGGGGAAATATTTACTTCGAAAGGCTTTTGAAGGAGACTATTTGCCTAAAAATATTCTTTACCGTGAAAAAGCCGCATTTAGTGATGCTGTTGGTCATTCACTGGTTGATTACTTAAAAGAATTTGCAGAAAAAAAATATACTGATGCCTACTTCAATGAAGTTAAGAATAATTTTAACCCTGTTCCTTTAAGCAAAGAAGCTTTACTGTACAGGGAAATATTTGATGATTTTTATCCAAACCATCACCATCTAATAAAAGATTACTGGATGCCAAACAATGAATGGCAAGGATGTAATGTTGATGACCCAAGTGCTCGAGTATTAAGCAATTATGGCGCAAGTGCCAAATAAAAAAGGCTTTTAAGCCTTTTTTTAAAGGGTTCTTAATGCTTCTACAACTTGTGTTTTTGTGGATGTTTGTTTATCTTTTTGTTTAATTACTTTGGCTGGGGTTCCGGCAACAACAGCGTGTTCAGGTACATCTTTTGTTACGACTGCACCAGCAGCAACAACTGCACCTTTTTTAACTCTAACACCTTCTAAAACTACAGCATTTGCTCCAATAACAACACCATCTTCAATAATGACTGGTGTAGCACTTGGTGGTTCTATAACACCAGCTAATACTGTGCCAGCTCCTATATGACAATTTTCACCCACAATTGCTCTTCCACCGAGAACAACGTTCATATCAATCATTGTATTATCACCAATCTCAGCGCCAATATTGATGGTTGAATTCATCATAATAACACAATTATTTCCAATAGTTACTTGATCACGAATAATTGCCCCAGGTTCTATCCGTGCATTTATATTTTTTAAATCAAGTAATGGAATAGCACTATTTCGTCGATCATTTTCTATCACAATATCTTCTATCTTTTCTACATGCTTTTCGATAATTGGGAGTAGATCTTTTTGATCTCCAAAGACAATTTTAAAACTATCATTCCCAAATGTTTTAGACCCCGTGAAATCTATTGATGATAAATCACCATTGATAAATACTTTAAGGGGTGTTGTTTTTTCTGAATCTCTTATAAAATTAATTATATCTTCAGCATTCATTATTTCTCCTCACTAATTATATCATTCATTGTATATAATCCTGTAGACTTTCCAGTGATAAAGCCCGCTGCATTAAGGGCTCCTTTAGCAAATATTTCTTTGCTTTCTGCGCGGTGGGATAAAGTAATTACTTCTTGGTCTAATGCGAATATAACTTCATGATACCCTGTGATTGTTCCACCTCTTATACTATGAATTCCTATCTCATTTTCTTGACGTTTATGTTCGTTCTTTCGACCATTTATGATCGTTGAATTTTCATTTCTTAATGAACTATAAATAGATTTAGCTGTACCACTTGGTGTGTCAATCTTATTGTTATGATGGTGTTCTATAATTTCAATATCTGCATCGGGTAATTGTTTTTTTAGTTGTTTGACTTGATTTAATAACACAGTAATTCCAAGTGATGTATTTGTTGCTTTTAATATAGGGATAGTTGCTGCAGCTTTTTCAATCAAGGATAGTTGCTTTTGTGTGTAATTTGTAGTGGCAATCATTAAACAAACTTTATTTTTTAACGCATAAGCCAGTAAATCATCTAATACATCCGGATGTGAAAAATCGATAATAACATCAGGAACTACTGTTAATTCTTCAAAAGAACGAACTGTGTTTTCTGATTTGAAATCAACAACGCCAATACAGTCTGCATTTTCATTATCTTTGCAGACTTTTTCTAATGTTTTTCCCATCGCACCGTAACCTGAAATTACTATATTCATAATTTATACCTCGTTAATGTCTCTTTAATAACGTTTTTATTTTTTTCACTTATATTAAATAGTGGTAGTCTATACCCACCTACATTTTTACCGAGTTGATTTAGCACTTCTTTTACAGGAATAGGATTATTCTCAATAAATAGCACATTTATTAAATCAAGATAGTTTAATTGAATAGTTTTAGCTGTTTGCATATTCCCAGCAAGATATTCGTGAACCATTGATGAAAACTCTTTTGGAATAACATTTGCAACGACACTGATAACGCCTGCTCCACCAAGTGATAAAATCGGTAGTACAACATCATCATTCCCAGAATAAAGTAAAAAGTCAGTAGGTGTGGCAGCTTCTACTTTAGCAGAATAAGATAGATTACCTGAAGCTTCTTTTAATCCAATGATATTATCTACATCAGCTAAATCTTTAACGACTGAAACAGGAATATTTATGCCTGTTCGACTAGGCACATTATATAAGATAATTGGAATGCTCACACTAGTAGCTACTGCGTTAAAATGATGATAGAGTCCTTTGTTATTTGACCGATTATAATAGGGAGAAACAAGTAATAGACCATCGACACCAATAGCTTCTGCTTCTTGACTCAGTTCTATTGTGTCTTTGGTATTGTTAGATCCTGTGCCCGCTATAACAGGGATGCGTTGGTTTACAACTTCAACTGTATGTTTGAACACAGCAATTTTTTCTGTTTTAGTAAGTGTTGCTGCTTCTCCGGTTGTTCCGAGAATTACAATACCATCTGTTCCTTCTTCTATATGCCAATTAAGTAGTTCTGTTAGTTTATCATAATTAATAGTTAAATCTTCATTAAATGGCGTGATAATTGCTACAATTGATCCGTTAACCATATTAATTTTCTCCTTTCATACAAACTTCTAATATTTGAATTGCATTTAATGCTGCGCCTTTACGAATATTATCAGCGCAAACAAATAAATGAATCTTTTTCTTATTAAATAAATCTTTTCTAATTCTTCCGACGTATACATCATCTTTTCCTGTAGTTATAGCCGGCATAGGATATACTTCATTATCCGGATTATCAAAAAGCGTAATACCTTTTTGTTGTTTAAATAAGTCCTTAAGACTGTCTATATTAATCTCATCTTTGGTTTCTACAATTATTGAGACACTATGTGAATTTAGTACTGGTACACGAACACAGGTTGCAGAAACTTCTAAATAATCTTGATGCAATATTTTTTTTGTTTCCTTAACCATTTTTATCTCTTCAAAGGTGAAATCTCCATCACTAAAAGTATCAATTTGTGGTAATACATTATTATAAATTGGGTATTTATAATTTTTAGGTGGTTTATTAGATTGAGTAAGTTGTAAATCTTCTATGCCTTTTTGGCCACTGCCACTTACTGCTTGATAGGTTGTATAATCAACACGAACTAATTCAGACAGTTTATTGATTGTATATAAAGGTAATACCCCTTGGATACTTGAACAGTTAGGATTTGATATAATCTTATCTAACAACTTAATATCGTTGGGATTAACTTCAGGCACAACAAGTGGAATAGTATCATCAAAGCGAAAAGCACTTGAGTTATCAATCACAATTGCACCTATTTTTACAAAATACTTTGCGAATTTGTTGCTGATAGTTTTCCCAGCACTAAATAATACATAATCTATTTTCTTATCAACAATCGTGTCTTGTTTACATTCTATTATCTTATAACCCGTATTATTAACCGTTATTTCTTTCCCTGCACTTCTTTTAGATGCATAAAGAAATAAATGATTAAATGGTATATTTCTTTCTTCAATTATTTTTATAAATGTTTGTCCTACTAATCCTGTTGCACCGACTATTGCGAGATTCATAAATTCACTTCCTTATATTGACCATCTAATATTTTTTCTGCGGGGCCTTCCATGTATATAGAATTATTCTTTGTTGATAATGTCAATTTACCAAGTGGTAATTTTATTGTTAGATCACCTTTATAATTATGCAGTTTTTGATAAACAGCGTACGTCGCTGTTGCACCTGTACCACAGGCATAGGTTAAGCCAGCACCACGTTCATAGGTGAGTAGTTTTATTGTTGTTTCATTAATTCTTTCATATATATTTACATTAGTACTTTTGGGATATAACGATAACGATTGAATGTGTTTTCCTATCTCTTCAATAGGGCATTCAGCTAACGATTCAACCTCTATAACAGTATGGGTTGCGCCCATTGAAAGACTTGTTAATTTATACGATTTGTCGTTGATATTTACCTCTTCATTAACAAATGTTTTTTTAGTTGTATTCATAGGGATATCTTTTGTATTAAATAATGGTTTTTTCATATTCACTTTTACGATAAATGGTGTGTTACTTATACGTGAAATTTGATAATCTCCTGCAAGGGTCTGTACAGTAAAATCCGTTTCGTTTATAATTCCTTCATCATAACAATACTTAGAAAAACAACGAATACCGTTTCCACACATTTTTGCTATTGACCCATCACTATTATAATACATCATTGTTAAGGGTTTTTCTTTAACAATGATGAGTCCATCTGCACCTATTCCAGTATGCCTGTGACAAACTTTTTTAGCAAGTTCATTATAATTTAATGATACCACTTCAGTTTCTTTAATGATAATAAAATCATTTCCCAGTCCATGATATTTTGTTAGATTGATCATTTATAGATCAAACTCCTTTGCTAATTTTTCAATGGCTTTTTCTTTACTCACCTTATCAACTGTACATGAAATACTAATTTCAGAAGTTGATACATGATAATATGAGATATTCGCTTTAGAAAGTGTTGAAAATACACGAGATGCAATGCCAAAATGACTCGCCATCCCAACTCCTACTAGTGATATTTTAATTAAATCAGTTTTAGATTCAATCATAAACTCATCTAATGTTTCTGTATTTTTAATTAATTGGTTAAATATGGTTAAATCATCATAATCAATACTAAATGAAAGTACTAAATTATTTTCTTTATCCGTATTTTGAGAAATCATATCTAAATTTATATTTTCCTCACTTACTTTTTTAAACAAGTTTGAGAGATTTTTTAACATATGAGATTCACCTTCTAAAGTAATCATTACAACATTGTCTGTTACACTAATCCCTGTAATCGGTTTTTCTTCAAATAAATATTCTTTATTCATAATATATGTTCCACTTCCTTCTTGTGAAAGACTAGCTGCTAAATATAATTTTACATTATACTTTTTAGCTAATTCAACACTTCTTGTTTCTAAAACGCTTGTTCCTAGAGCACTCATTTCCATGGTTTCTATATAAGATATTTCTTTAATTTGCTTAGCCTGTTTATAAACCCGAGGGTCAACCGTATAGATACCCTTAACATCGGTATAAATATGGCATTTAAATCCGAGTTTTGCTGCAATAGCAACAGCTGATGTATCACTACCACCTCGGCCTAATGTTGTAATATCTCCTTCAGCAGAAATGCCTTGGAAGCCTGCTACAACAACCACTTGATTATTATTTAGATGCGTTATTACGCGTTCAGCTCTAACATCTCTTATAATCCCTTTTGTATGTGATTTGGTCGTAATTAGTCCTGCTTGTTGACCTGTTAAACTTACGGCATCAACTCTATTATTTTTTAATGCCATTGTTAAAAGCGCAATTGTTTGTTGTTCACCCGTTGACAAGAGGGTATCTAATTCTCTTGGAGGAATGTCAGATGTAATTTTCTTGGCAAGGGAAATCAAGTAATCTGTTGTTTTCCCCATAGCACTAACAACTACGACTACTTTACGTTCTTTTTCCTTTAACTTCTTTATATACTTAGCTATGTCTTTTATTTGATTAATAGATGATAAACTTGTACCACCATATTTTAATACAATACCCATACTTCACCTACACTTCATACTGTAATAAATCTTTGTATGTTTGTCTTCTTATACTAAGTTTAGCTGTTTCATCTTCAACAAACACAACGGCTGGTTTTAACGCAAGATTATAGTTGCTTGCCATGGAATAAGTATATGCACCCGTTGTATAGACAACAATCAAATCATCATCTTTTACTTGAGGAAGTTTGATATGTTTGATGAGTTCATCCCCTGACTCGCATAATTTTCCAGCAATCGTATATTCTTTTGCTTTTTTACCTGTCATGTTGTTAGCAATATCTGCACTGTATTTTGCATTATAAAGTGCAGGACGGATATTATCAGACATACCGCCATCAACAAACACATATTCTTTGCCACCAAAGGTTTTTTTAGTATACCCCGCTTTGTAAAGAGTCATCCCCGCATTGCCAACAATACTTCTTCCTGGTTCAATCATTAACTTTTTAATATCTAGGGTATTTTCAACCTCTTTAATAATGGTTGTTGTTGTTTTTGGTATATCTAAAATATCATCTTCATTGGTATAATAAATTCCAAATCCACCACCTATATTTAAAATAGGTGATGATATATTGAATTTATTACTCATTTTATCTAAGAATTTTTTCATTACTTTGATACTTTTTATATAAGAACTAATATCAAATATCTGAGAACCAATATGACTATGGAACCCTTCTAATGAAAGTAATTCATTCGCTGCGTATATATCAATAAGTTGTTGTAGTTTTAAATCATCATAAATAGAAACACCAAATTTGGACGTATGTTTAGCTGTTACAATATACTCATGTGTGTGTGCTTCTATACCTGGGTTTACTCTTAGAAGTGTTTTGACTGGTGTTTGATTACTTTTTGAGAGAGTATTTAGTACCTTTAACTCATCTAAATTATCAACAACAATTAATCCAACTTGTTGTTCTAGAGCAAAAGATAGTTCTTCTTTTGATTTATTGTTTCCATGAAACAACACATTTGACATATCAAAATTATACGTTTTTGCCATGTAAAGTTCTCCACCACTTACCACATCTAAATACATCCCTTTATCATTTAATAGTGTGATTAAGTCTTTAGATAAAAAAGCTTTTGATGCATATGCTACAGCTGTTTCAAACTTAGATGATTTAAAATACGTTTGATATAAATTTATTTGATTTTTAATATATTTTACATCATACACATAAAGAGGTGTTTGAAACTTTTTAGCTAGTTCCTTAACACTTATTCCACCTATATGTAATGTTTTTTCTTTGATTGCCATTGATCCAACTAACATTTTTTACCTCCAAAATACAAAAATCAGCAGGCAAATACCTACTGACAAATTTCTATCAATAAATAGCGCCACAACTTGGTGTGAGTATAAAAGATATTCTCTTTCATCCCAGCATAAAGAGATCATCAGGCTCTTTATACTTCGGCGATTTTCCCTTTCAAAACTACTAATCTGATGAAGAAATAGTCTCTACTAATGTCAATCGCTCCTCTATTAATTATTAGTATGTTACCATAGAAACTGTTATATGTAAATTAATTTGTTGAAAGAAATCTCATTTATGATATATTTTTTATATAAGGTTGTGATAGTATGGAACTTCTCAAAAAATTTAGAACAGAACTACATAAAATCCCTGAAACAAGTTATAACGAGTTTAAAACTAAAGCGTATTTAAAAGAAACTCTATTAAAAATGGGATATAACCCAATCTCTATTCTTGAGACGGGTCTTTATGTTTATATCGATAATAAAAACGATGAAACTATTGCTTTTCGTAGTGACATTGATGGATTACCTGTTCAAGAACAGACAAACTTAACAAATCAATCAACCCATGAGGGTTTTATGCATGCATGTGGTCACGATGGTCATATGGCGATGCTTTTGGGGTTAGCTGATTATTTAAAAGATAAAGTAACTAACTTAAATAAAAATGTGTTATTAATCTTCCAACCAGCTGAAGAGTCTATTGGTGGCGCAAAAAGAATCGTTGAATCTGGGTTATTTCAAACACATCATGTGTCTGCTGTTTTTGGGATTCATCTTTTTCCAGAAATTAAGCAAGGCGTACTTGGTTCAAGACCAAACGAATTTATGGCAATGGCAAATGAAATTGATATAACAGTTATTGGAAAAGGTGCCCATGGTGCAATGCCTCACCTTGGTATAGATGCGAATTTAATCTTATCAAAATTACTTGTGGAATTTCAAACAATTCAAACACGTTTAACTACTCCTCTTGAAAGCACAATTATTACTTTCGGTAAAATGTCTGGTGGAACAGTTAGAAATCAAATTAGTGAAACAGCATCTATGGCAGGAACTATAAGATCATTTGATAAATCTGTCAGTAGTTTAATGGTTACTAAGATTGAAGAAATATCTCAGGCTTATGAACATATGTATGGCTGTGATATCACCATTTCTGTCAAACCTGGGTATCTACCAGTAAAAAATGATCAAGATTTATACAACAGATTTAAATCAATTGTATGTAAAGAATTTGAATACATTGAATTTGATAAACCTTTTATGATTGCTGAAGATTTTAGTTTTTATCAAGAGACTGTCCCTGGGGTATTTTTCTTCTTAGGTACAAAAAACGAAGCGCTTGAATATACTAATGGACTACATAGTCCAAAATTTAATTTTGATCCCAATGTATTAAAAAAAGGATTAGATGCCTATGTTCTCTTACTAATCGAAATGAGTGTTTTACATGTCTAAATTTACCAAAGACGAAATAGAAAACATTGAAATTAGTGGTATCCGTAAATTTAATCAAAAAACAAACAACATCAGTAATGTTATCAAACTAACATTAGGTGAGTTAGATTTTGAGGTTGATCCTGCCATAAAAAAAGCCATAAAAAAAGCACTTGATAATAATCAAACAAACTATACCACTAATGCCGGATTAAAATCATTACGTTCTAAAATCACACATGATTATGATAACTATGATGAGACAGAATGCATTATCACTGTTGGTTCTACAGAAGGAATTTCAACTACTATAAGATCAGTTGTTTCTCCAGGTGATGAAGTCATCATCCCGACACCAGGAT
This sequence comes from Candidatus Izemoplasma sp., assembly GCA_021736205.1. Classification (GTDB taxonomy): domain Bacteria; phylum Bacillota_I; class Bacilli_A; order Izemoplasmatales; family Izemoplasmataceae; genus JAIPGF01. Next base: position 6,915 of record JAIPGF010000011.1, on the reverse strand, counting down.
ATGTTGGATACAAACCACTTATAACATTAGAAGGTGGCATTGTTAAAGAAATTAATCTTCTTAAAACAAATAACACATTAACAATGAAACAACTAATGGATGTTTATTCTAATAAAACAAAAGCTCTAATTATTACAAACCCCAACAATCCTACAGGAAAAGTCTACTCTGAAAAAGAAATGGAAATAATCAAAGAATTTGTTTTAAAATATAATGTCTTATTAATTGTTGATGAAATTTATAGCGATATTGTTTTTTCTGACTATTATACGTCTTTTGCCTCTTACACATCCCTAAAACATCAACTTATTATATTAAATGGATTTTCTAAATCACACGCAATGACAGGTCTTAGAATTGGTTATTTACTATCAGCAAAAGAACTTGTCAGCCAACTGTTAAAAACACATCAATATAGTGTTACAAGTGCTACCTCCATCTCCCAATATGGCGCATTAAAAGCATTAGATGTTGATAATAACATTATGGTCGAAACATTAAAAAAACGACGTGATTTCCTAATTTCTAGATTGACTGAATTAAAGTTGCCTTTTATCTCACCAGATGGTGCATTTTATATATTTGTTGATATATCCAAATTTGGTCTAACATCTGAAGAATTTTGTGATAAACTTCTGATGCATCAACAAGTCGCAGTAATTCCAGGAAAAGCATTCTTAGGTAAAAATGATCATTATATACGTTTATCCTATGCAACTAACCTTAAAACGTTAAAAGAAGCTATGGAAAAGTTTAGTACATTCATTAGAAATATTTAATAACAACTTAGATAATGGATAACAATAAAAGACATATCATTTTTGATATGTCTTTTTAGTATATTTGAAAGTTTTTTATCTGAATTTTACTCGAAACTTTTTATATTGTTTATCATTTTCAATTATTTTGTTTTCAATGTCATTTATTCTACCGGGTGATTCTTTTTTAAGTGAATCTTCAAAATTATTTATTGTTTTGAGTAACCCTTGAACAATACATTCAACGCGTCCATCAGACAAGTTTTTAACATATCCTTTTAATTCCAATCGTCTTGCTGTCTGTCTGATAAAAAATCTCATACCCACACCTTGAACAGTGCCTGATAAAAGATATTTTTTTGTTGTCTTCGATTCCATCACTACCTCCTAAAAAATACTTTTAGAGTTTATTAACTGAATGTACATACTAAAAAAGATCTTCTTTATCGAACTATGTATAAGTATTTATTTGTATTTATTTCCCCATATTTCTGTCCATTCAAAATAAACGGATGCGAAAAAATCAATTAATAACGGGGCATATACAACTAAAAGAAATAAACTGGCATCTGTGGGGAAATAATAAATTGATGCGAGAAAAATAAAGATTATTTCTAATGCTCCAACCACTAAATGTCCATTAATTCTGTATACTTTTGTAAAATAAACAACATAATGTTTAATAATAACAGCAATTAATAATAATCCTGAAAGAATTGGTATAAACATTTAAATCATTCCTTTCAATTTTCTTTACCTATCCACGCGATCCCAACTGTATTGGGACCCGTATGAACACTGATTACTGGCGAAAGCTCTCCAATGAAAAAATCTTTTTTAGGAAATATTTCTTTAAGTGTTCGTTTTAATCTTTTAGCGTTATCTTCTCCATCGGCATGTGCAATCATAATTGTTTCAATTTTATCTGGATTGATGTATCTAATAAATTCCAAAGTTTCTAAAATTGCTCGTTTTAATGTCCTTACTTTTTTATGTAAGTTGATATACCCATCTTCAAACTTTAATATTGGTTTGATTTTTAATAGTCCCCCGAAGATAGCACTTAAATTATTGACTCTGCCTGTCCTTCCTAAATGCTTTAGATCATCAACTACTAAATAAATATTAGACTTACTTCTTAAACTAGTTAAGTGCTTTATAATATCTTCTAATGGTTTATTTTCATGTGCTAATTTAACAGCCTCTTTAACTAAGTAATTTTGTAACACAGATGTGCTAAGACTATCAAATATTTCTATTTTTACATCATCAACTTGATTAGCTGCTAATCTAGCTGTTGAATATGTTCCACTAATTTTAGAGCTAATTGTAATATATAGTATTTCACTATATGATTCTTTTAACTTTTCAAACAGTTTTAGTACAGTCCCTAGCGATGGCTGAGATGTTGTTGGGATTTTTTCAATTGAATTCATTTTTTTAAAAAAAGACTTCTGAGTTAAATCAACGCCATCTAAAAATACATTCTCTCCAAACAGAATCTGAAGTGGTAAGATATATAAGTTATTGTTCTGATTAACAAATTCTTTTTCCATAACTGCGGTGCTGTCGGTGATTATTGCAATACTCATCATCTACCTCCTATTTTTAATTATACTAAATATATTATTAAAATTATAGTGATTAACTGAAAAAAACACTAGATTTTGAAGCTAGTGTTTTGATTCAGTGACGATGTTAATAAAATATTCATGTATATATGTATTATTTGCAAGTTCTGGATGAAATGCTGTTACTAATATATTTTTTTCTCTTGCAGCGACTATTTTTTCACGATGTGTCGCAAGAATCTCTACTGAACTACCAACTGATTTGATGTAAGGTGCTCGGATAAATATAAACGGTATTTTTTTGACACCATCAAATTCACCAAACGTTTTAAAACTTCCTAGTTGTCGTCCATAAGCATTCTTTAATGCTATAATATCCATAGACTTCAAAAATGAACGTTTGTAGTTTTCAACTTTATTTGCTAATAAAATTAATCCTGCGCAAGTCCCTAATACAGGTAAGCCATTTTTAATCAACGTTTTGATTCGCTCGACCATCCCTAAATCATTAAGGAGTTTAAACATCGTTGTGCTTTCACCACCAGGGATTACTAATCCATCCATGTCCTTTTCTAAACACGAAGGATTCCTAATTTCAAATGTTTCAACACCCAGTTTTTCAAACATTTTTCTATGTTCAATAAATGCGCCTTGGAGAGCTAAAACACCAATCTGCATTATTATTCACCACGTTGACGCATTAATAAATCAATTTCATCTTCATTAATACCAACCATTGCTTCCCCTAAATCTTCAGACAATTTAGCTAATAATTTAGGATCATCATAATTAGTTACTGCTTGAACAATTGCTTTGGCTCTTTTTTTAGGATTACCTGATTTGAAAATACCACTACCTACAAATACGCCTTCTGCACCAAGTTGCATCATTAATGCAGCATCAGCAGGTGTCGCTACTCCACCAGCAGCAAAGTTCACAACCGGTAATTTACCATTTTCTTTAACGTATTTTAATAAATCAACTTGTACTTGTAGTTGTTTTGCTTTTTCAAATAATTCATCTTCACGTAATGATTGAATATTACGCATTTCTCCCATGATTTTTCTCATGTGAACAACAGCTTGAATAACGTCTCCAGTTCCTGGTTCCCCTTTTGTTCGAATCATTGCAGCTCCTTCTTCAATTCTTCGAAGAGCTTCCCCAAGATTTTTGGCACCGCAAACAAATGGTACATTGAATTTCGTTTTATCAATATGATAAATATCATCAGCAGGTGATAATACTTCGGATTCATCAATATAATCAATTTCTAAAGCTTCTAAAATTTGTGCTTCTACAAAATGTCCAATTCTAACCTTAGCCATAACTGGAATACTAACTGCTTCTTGTATCTCTTTAATAAGTTTAGGATCACTCATTCTTGAAATACCTCCAGAAGCTCTTATATCTGCAGGAATTCTTTCTAGTGCCATTACAGCGCAAGCTCCCGCTTCTTCTGCTATTTTTGCTTGGTCACTGTTAGTGACATCCATAATAACGCCACCTTTTAACATTTGTGCAAGTTCTTTGTTTAATTCATATCGTTCGTTGTTCATAAAAACACCCTTTCTTGTTATTTGCAATTATACTATAACAAATATACTGTCATTTATAAATACACAGTTTTACCATTTTTGAGATGGACAGTTTTTATTATCTAAGTTAAAAGAACAAAACAGTTTTATGAAAAAAATATCTCTTTATAGTGTAAAAGAGTGTAAAAGTATAAAAAATGTATTATAATAAATACAGAGGTGAAATTTTTGAAGAAAAATGTTGGAAAAGAAGATGCTTATGTGAGATATGCATTAGCAATTGTATTTTTGGTGTTAGCCATCCTTTATAGTTACTGGTTTCTAATTGGTACTGTGATACTAGCACTAACAGGCTTCCTTGGAACATGTGGACTTTATAGCTTATTCGGAATTAATACTTGCAAAATAGATCCGCCAAAAGAGGAAGAATAATTTTCATTAATAAAAAAGAAGACTAAATGTCTTCTTTTTTTGTATATTAATGTAAATAGGAGGGTTGTACTTATCGAAATTCTTTAATCATATCATATAATTTTTTATATTTATTATATACTTTTTTGGCTCTTTTAACTTCTTTTACGTTGATTGATCCTTCTTCTGGTCTTTTATTGGCATTTTTTACGTTCTGTTTTAAATTATGTAAGTGATTGTTTAGTTTCTGCAAACTTTCTTCTTTATGTCTTTTGTAATTTTCGTAAAGATAAAAAAGTAATTGTCTTCTTTTTAATAAACTCATCCATTTAATCATTACAAACACAAGAACAACAGCTAATAATATTGCTGAGAAGTGTCTATTGATAACAGCGATTAATATACCTACTAGTGTTGCTATTAGAAGCAGGTTTGTAAAGACAAACGGTATTTTTAATTTTCTTTGATACTGTTCGATTAGTTGTTCTATTTCATTCATATTATCTCTCCTTTATTTTATTATAATATATTTCTTAAAGAAGAGAAACTAATTAATTATCTTTGATATAAGACATGATTGAATCAGTATCTTTATCTCCACGACCTGATACGTTTATAATAATTATTTGATCTTTATTTAACGTTGGTGCAAGTTTCGTGGCATATGCAATGGCATGACTTGATTCTATAGCTGGTATAATTCCTTCTTCTTTTGATAATTCTAAAAAGGCATCTACTGCTTCTTGATCAGTTACAGCATAATAATCAGCGCGTTTTGTTTCTTGTAAATAAGCATGTTCTGGTCCAACACCAGGGTAATCCAACCCAGCACTAATAGAATAAACTGGACTAATGTTTCCTTCATCATCTACCACGGCTTTTGTATTCATCCCATGAATCACTGTTTCTTTACCTGTTGTCATGGTTGCTGCGTGCATTTTTGTATTAAGCCCTTTCCCAGCAGCTTCTACACCAATCATTTTGACATCTTTCTCAGGCATAAAATCAGCGAATAATCCTATCGCATTAGAACCGCCTCCGACACATGCGACCAGATAATCAGGCAAACTATTTTCTACTTCCATAATTTGTTTCTTAGCTTCTTCTCCAATTATCTTTTGAAAAAATCTTACCATTTGTGGGTATGGATGGGGTCCAACAACACTACCAAGTAAATAAAATGTATCATCTAATCTCCCAATCCACTCACCTATGGCAACATCAACAGCATCACTCAATGTTTTAGTCCCAGATGTAACAGGTGTGACTTTTGCTCCAAGCAATTCCATTCTAAACACATTAAGTTGTTGGCGATTCATATCGACTTGTCCTTGGAATACCTCGCATTCCATATCAAACATTGCAGCTGCTGTAGCTGTTGCTACACCATGTTGTCCAGCACCAGTTTCAGCTATTATTTTCTTTTTACCCATACGTTTTGCTAACAATATCTGTCCAATAGTATTATTTATCTTGTGTGCACCCATATGATTTAAGTCTTCACGTTTCAAGTATATTTTTGCACCATCATATTTTTTTGTTAAATTTTCTGCAAAATATAATGGAGATGGTCTGCCAACATAATTTTTAAGATAATATTTATATTCTTCGATAAAGCTAGGATCATTTTTTGCTTCTTCAAATGCCTCAGCAACTTCATCTAACGCTTCTTTAACTTGTGGTGGTACAAATTGTCCACCAAATTTTCCGAATTCTAATTCCATTGTTTTATTATGGTAAAAATACCATAATCTCCTTTCGTTGATAATTAATTTAACCTTCCGATTTTTATAATTTAATTGCTTAACTAGATCTCTTCAAGGTCCCATTGTTAGCCTCCTTTAATATAAAAAAAAGTCCTCTACACAAAAATATGTGTAGAGGACGTTATTGACGTGGTGCCACCTCTTATTCGGTTAAAAAACCCTTTTTCGAGCACTATCATGCCCTAGTTCTATAACGGGAACACCCGTAATATCATACTTATTTCTGATATTATCTCATAGACCCATTCAATTTATTATGTTACATCAGTTTACAGCAACCACTGACTCTCTTAGCTAACATAGATAAATTTACTCACTTCTACTTATCGATTTCTAGGTTTGATTATAGCAACTCAAATTACTATTGTCAACAAATTAATGTTCTTTTTTATTTTGGTATAAGTTTTGATCAGCTAACTCAAATAACTCATCTTTATTTTCAATCTTCTCAGACATAATTGAATACCCCGTTGTAATAGATACATCTTTGTCTGATAAAAACTCATTCTCTTGAATTCGATGTTTTACATCGGAAATAAATTGTTGAATATTATCGTCGTCAGATTCTTTTAATAAAACAACAAATTCATCGCCGCCTATTCTACAGAAATAATCTGTTTTACGAACTCTTTTTGAAACAGTTTCTGACAATTTCATTAATGCTTTATCACCTGCAAGATGACCATACTTATCGTTTAGATCCTTAAAGTGATCAATATCAATAATCACAAGGGCAAATGGATGTTCATATCGGGTATAATTTTCAAATGCTTCAGCTAATTCTTTATCAAATTTACGGCGATTACCAATGCCTGTTAAATGATCACGATAACTTTTTCTTTCCAAAGTGTGTTGGAGTTCCAAATGATATAAA
>JAIPGF010000044.1 GCA_021736205.1 Candidatus Izemoplasma sp. | reverse complement strand
GGTGGTATCGTCGTGATGTGACACATGTATCTTTTTATTCTGTTAAAACGTTTGAAGTTATTGCACAAAAACTTAACCTTGAAATTGTTAAACATAATTCTAAAAATATTATTCTTTTAAGAAAAAAGGTGAGAATTTAATTCTCACCTTTTTAGGAAAAAATGGTGATTTCATGAAAAATATAAAAATCTCAGTTAAAAAGATAGTTAACTTTATACTTTCAGGCGGGGATTTAACAAGTGAGTTTAAATCTAATAAACGTGCTGTCGAAGGACAAGAAATACATAAATATATGCAAGATAACTATTATGAAAATGATGAAAAAGAAGTTTTTGTTGAAACACTTTATGATATAAATAATTATTCATTTCATATAACTGGCCGTATTGACGGCGTATTAAAAAGAGATGGCAAATGTATAATTGAAGAGATTAAAAGTACAAAATTAGATTTAAATTTAATTAAAGAAGATACAAGACCAGAACATCTGGCACAAGTAAAGATGTATGCCTATATGTATCTTTTAGAACATCAACTAAAATCTATTAGAATTCAATTAACATATGTCAAAGTTTCTAATAAACAAACTAAAATAATTACAAAACGCTATAATATGACTCAACTAACTAATTTTTTTGAAGAGTCTATAAAACAATATACAATATGGTTAGAACGTTTTGATAAACACAACAAAGAAAAAGAAACGTCTATTGAGGGTCTTACATTTCCCTTTGAAGAATATCGAGAAGGTCAGTACACATTTATGGGTGCGGTTTATCAAACGCTCTTAACAAAAGATATTGTTTATAGTGAAGCTCCAACAGGAATTGGGAAAACAGTTGGTGCATTATTTGCAGGTTTAAAAACCATCAAAAACGACCGAGAAAAAATAATGTATTTAACAGCAAAAAATGCTGGTAAAGAAATAGCGAAAGAGACCATCAATCTTTTAAAAGAAAATGGGTTAGTTGCTAAGACTGTAATTTTACATTCCAAAGAAGAAATGTGTTTAATGGATAAAGTTGACTGTGATCCAGAAATATGTCCTTATGCAAAAGGGTATTTTGATCGTGTACAGGAAGCACTTGAAGATATTTTTATACATGATGATGTGTATGATCAAAAATTAATTAAACAATATGGTGAATATCATGAAATATGTCCTCATGAGTTTAGTTTATCTATTTCTTATTTTTCTGATATAATTATTTGTGATTATAATTATGCCTTTGATCCGAGAGTTCATTTAATTAGATATTTTGATGATGATTATTACACTATGAAATTATTAATTGATGAAGCACATAACATGATAGATCGTTCTAGGAGTATGTTCTCTGCTACACTGAAAAAATCGACATTAACTTATTTGAAAGAACATACTCGAAAATTAAAGCCAAAACCGACACGCCAAATTAATCGGTTAGTTAAATATATTGATGAAGTCATTGAACAAGAAGATATTATTAAGGCTCGATTCTACTTTAGTGATGAAGTAGACGCATCATTAATAACAAAAGTAGAAAGTATCACTAAAAAATTTGATCAAATTTTAGTAGAAAATAAGAAGTTTGATAAACGAAAACAGATTTTAGAATGTTATTTTGAATTAATGCAATTTTTACGAATTAGTGACTTTTTCAACGATAAATATAAGTATATTATCAGTGCTACTAAAGATAATATTTATTTTACATTAAATTGTTTGGATGCTTCAGAATTTATATTGGATATTTTAAAAGGTCGCGCTAGCGGTACTGTATTTTTTTCAGCTACTTTACAACCCATTGACTACTACGTAAATTTAATAACGAATACAATCGGAAAAAGTATCCATATTCCATCTCCATTTCCACAAGAAAATTTAGGATTATTCTTAGACGCTTCCACGTCAACAAGATATAAAGATAGAGATAGAAGTATTGATAATATTATTGATACAATATATGCTATGTTAGAAAGTCATGTCGGTAATTATATCGCTTTTTTTCCAAGTTACAATTATTTAAATAAAGTACTAAAGTTATTTGACACATCTCTTTATGATACATATATTCAAAAAAGAAACATGACAAAGAAACAACGTGATGAAATATTAGAAGAATTTACTGAAACATCAGATCATTCAAAAATAGGATTTTTTGTTTTGGGTGGGAGTTTTAGTGAAGGAGTCGATTATCCTGGTGAAAAACTGAGTGGTGTATTAGTAGTTGGTGTTGCTTTTCCGATGTTTAACAAAGAAAACGAACTACTGAGAAGTCATTTTGATAACCAAGGAAATAATGGATTTGAATATGCCTATACCTACCCTGGATTTAATAAAGTTATCCAAGCTGTAGGACGCGTTATTCGTACAAAGAATGATAGAGGCGTGGCAATCTTATTTGATGATCGATACTTGCATCATAAATATCAAACATTATTCCCCTCAAATTGGGCACATATAAAAACAAAACAACCAGGAGAGTACATACAAGCATTATTAAGAGAATTTTGGGATAAAATAAAAAAAGAGTAAAAACTCTTTTTTTATAGAATATGATTTGCGATTATTTTGTCGAGTTGTCTAACGTCCACTTTCTTTTTAAGATTTAGTTTTATACGACTAAACTTTGTCAAAATTTGAAGTTCACCAGTATCTAAAAATCCTCTAGCATTTTCTGTGGAATACATTAAAATTGCTTTAAAGGGAATCGTATAGAGTTCAATCTTTTTCCCTGTTAAGCCCTGTTTGTCACCGAAAATAATACGTTTATTGGTGAAAACAGCGTAATCGCGAACTGTTTTATAACATGCAACAACTTCTTCGCCATCAGATAAGACTTCTTGTATCTCATCAGGTGCGTCGCTTTCTCGAATAAAAGTATATTCAACATTCTTACCAATATCTTCCATAAATACCTCCTATCTAAATTATACTAGAAATTTATGATTTAGACCAGCGAATATTTATGGTAAAATAGAATTAGAAAGTAAATGAGGTGTCTAAATGAAAGTTTATGCAGAACATACAAAAATCGAATCATTTTTAAATAAACAAACTTTAGAAAACATCGAAATCATATCTAACAAATATCAAGCAAACTATATAATTAGCGGACAGTATAAATCAACAGATTTTAATCCTAATTTAAAAGGTGTTATTATTCCATATACGGGTCATAACGGAATTGACTTAGCTGCAATGAGAGATAAAGACTTAGAGTTATATGTTACCCCAACTCGCAGTAAATATGTTTCTGAAAAAGCCGTGACACTGACACTTGCTTTATTAGGTAAAACAATAAACTATCATGAAAACTTAAAACATGGAAACTGGGCAAATAGAAATTCTAAGAAACGAGTTCCTTGGATTAGTTTACAAAATTTGACTGTTGGTCTTTTTGGATACGGCCGTATTGGATCTCATATACATACGCTATTAACTGGGTTTGGTTGTGAAATATATACTATTGACCGCAACCATAAATATCCCAAAGATTTAAAGTTGGTTAAAAACTTAACTAATTTAATTCAAGTGAGTGATATAATTATCATTTCTGTTCCATTAAATAAAAACACAGAAGGGATATTTGATCACAACAGGTTAAGCCGTATGAATTTAAAATACTTAGTGAATGTTGGCCGTGGAAAAATTGTAGATGAGAAAAGTTTGTATGAAGCATTAAAAAATAATAATCTCGGTGGCTATGCCTCTGATGTCTGGTATAATTATCCTAAAAATAAAGAGAAAACGTATCCATCTGACTACCCAATATATGAGTTTGATAATGTCGTCTTATCAAATCATTCAGGTGGATTTACAAGATCGACAAACCAAGAAGTTAATCAAGACTTAATAAAACAACTTAGAGACATTAATGAAGGAAAGAAACCTAACTTATTAAATGTCCATGAAATTATTTGAGGTGCTTAAATGAAAAAACTGTTTATTATTATATTAACTATAACCATTATTATTTCTTTAACCGCATGTAATGAAAAAGCTGATAGCCCAGATGAAATTGTTCATACTATTCCATCTGAGCGAGCAATAAATATACAAGATTTATCCTATGCTAAATATTTAAATCTTGACAACCCAATCGTTACTATTACAGTAAAAGATATGGGGGAAATAAAATTACAGTTATTCAAGTCGATTGCGCCTAACACTGTCAATAATTTTATAGTTAATATTCAAAATAACTTATACGATGAGAATCAATTTCACCGTGTTATTCAAGGTTTTATGATTCAAGGTGGCGCTGTTGAAGATCCTTCTTGTTCTATAGAAGGAGAATTTTTAAGTAACGACATCACAAATGAATTAAAACATTATCGTGGCGTTATTTCTATGGCTCGCACTAATGATCTTAATTCTGCGGCAACACAATTTTTCTTAGTTCATGCAAATTCACATTTTTTAGATGAAAACTATGCGGGATTTGGCGGGGTCATTTCTGGGTTTAATATTATTGATTACATTTCAACACTTCAAGTTGAAAATACAGAACAACCAAGTGTACCTGTTGTTATAACATCTATTGAAGTTGATTTACGTAACACTACTGTTGAAGAACCAATTTGTTATCAACAAGAATAGAATTGGGTGACAATATGAAAAAATATGACGAAAGAGAAACGCTTTTTTCACGAATTGCTTTACAAAAAAATACAAAAGAATATGAAGAATTCTATAAGAAACACCCATCTTTAAAATATGAAGATGACCAAAACAGAAATAGAAATTTCAGGGAAAACTTAAGAAAATCTGTGTCTTTTAAAGAACAGTTTTTTCCAATTATTGCTCACAATAAAGCATTTATTAAATCTATTTTTCTTACAGCTAGAAATTATGATGTAAACAACAAAAGACAAAAAGTACCATTAAATTTTAGTGAAAATATTAAAGAGATCACAAAATATTTTGGTGCGACAAATGTCGGAATCACTAAATTAAATGCCTATTCTTATTATTCACATTCAGGTGGATTAAGCAACGCGCTTAATATAGAAAATTATAATAGAAAAATTGTACCAAGATATATTACTGCGATTGTTTTTACAGTTAAGATGGATCAAAACCAAATTAATCGAGCACCTAACTTTGAAGAATTATTAGCTACTGAACAAGGATATCTAAATGTAGCAGTTATTGCTTCGAGATTAACAATGTATTTAAAGAGTTTAGGCTATAAAGCAGAGCAAAATAATTCAGAATATTACTTAGCGCCCTTAGTTCCCCTCGCGTACGATGCAGGATTGGGTGAAATTGGAATGTTAAACCATTTAGTGACGAAAAAACACGGAGATAATGTACGCTTAGGTGCTGTGTTTACAACACTGAAACTTGACTACGATAAGCCAGAAGAATTTGGATTAAAAGAATTTTGTAAGCAATGTACTCTTTGTTTAATGAATTGTCCATCTCATGCTATAACTCATAAACCACGAATTGTTAATAATAGACACTTTTATAAGTTTGATGAAAACAAATGTTTTGAAATGTGGCAAAAGACTGGTACAGATTGTGGAATTTGTATACAAAGCTGCCCTTTCACACAAGGTGTCGATCAAGAAAAAGTTTCTAAAATGAAAAATAATAAAAAAGTAATGAAAGCAATCTTAGATGAACACTTTGAAAAATATGGACGTCGAAATTATACAAAAGAAGAGTTAAAAATTGTAAGGATGGACGATGATGATAAAAGAACTTGATATTCACGGAATGACAACACTTGAGGCTAAAATTTTTATTGAAAAAGAGCTTGCAAAAACAAAGTCTAATGTTAAAGAAATTAAGATTATTCATGGACATAGACATGGCAATGCTTTAAAAAAAATGGTTCGTAATCGTTTTGAAATACGATCTAATAAAATAAAAAGAAGAAAGTATACGATTAATCAAGGAGAAACCATACTTGAACTATATTAGTGGTGATTATAATGAATAACAACCCAAAAATCTTTATTACTATAATGCTTATAAGTTCCTTAGTTATTTTATTTATTGTATTTAACCAATATACGTATCATATTTTAACCGGACTTATATTCATTTCGTTTTTTTATGTTGCTTTTAGAAGACTTAAAGAAAATAACTTTTTTACAAAACGTAAAGTTACCTGCTATAACTGTGGAACGAATAATAAAAGAGATGTCGATGAATGTGTTACATGCAATGCACCATTAAGAACAAAAACTTGTAGTTTTTGTCACCACGATAATTACTTTGACCAATCTTTCTGTGAGGTATGTAACAAAAAATTAACTAAGAAGGAAAACAAAATATGAAACTGTCTTTTAAACTTAAATTTATTTTTGCTATAACGAGTACACTTAGTTTACTTATGACAATTTATGGTGTTGTTATTTCCAACGCTATTTTTATATTTTTAGGAATTATCTTTATATTGGTCAATATGATGTTTTATTATATAGTTTATGTTATTGCGCTTTATAAGCAAGATAAAGAACTAGATATTGAAGCGTTGAAGAAACAAGGACTTACTATCGTGAGATGCTCTAATTGTCATAAAAAAAATGTTTTAGAAGACCAATATTGTATTTTTTGTGGGACGCCTCTTAGTAATCAAGATGAGTCCGTATAAAAAAAATTATACTCATATATTTTGAAAAAATGAATTCAATTAAGTAAGTGAGGATACTAATGAAAGCAATTATTTATTTTACATCAACTAAGAAACATATCAGTGAAAAAGTCGCTAATCAATATGAAGGCGATGTATTTAAATTAGAAGACGTCAAATCAAGACCGAAAAATTTCTTATTACAACTATTAATTTATGGCTATATTACTGTTAGAGGAAAAGAAATAAACTATAAACCTCTTACGCTTGATATAGATCAATACGACCATATTGTGCTAATTAGTCCTATTTGGGCAGGTAAAATCACCCCATTTATGCAATCATTTATCAAAGATTATAAAATAAAAAATAAAGATCTATCATTAATTGTTACATGTGGTAGCGAAAACGAAGATTATTTAAATGAGTTTCGTTCATTAATAGATGACTCTAACACGATTATTGAAGAAAGACAATACAAAGCTAGTGATTTAGACTGAGGTAATAAATATGTACAAAATTGTAAGTAAAACAACATTGAATAACACAACAGATAAAATGGAAATCTATGCCCCTTTTGTAGCTAAAAATGCAAAACCGGGACATTTTATTATTCTACGTGTCGATAAAGCAGGTGAAAGAATTCCGCTGACTATTACAGAACATACGGATGAAACAGTTACGATTATTTATCAAAAACTAGGTTATACAACCAGCCAATTAGGTCAGAAAATTGTAGGTGATACAGTAGAAGACTTTGTTGGACCACTAGGCCAAGAAGTAGAAATAAAAGAGGCTTCTACTTTATTAGCAGTAGCTGGCGGCGTTGGAGCTGCCCCGCTTTATCCGCAACTACAAGCATATCATGCCCAAGGTACTAAAGTAGATTTAGTTATTGGGGCAAAACAACAAAGATATTTGATTTTATTGGATGACTATAAATCAATTTGTAATAAAGTATATGTTTGTACAGATGATGGCTCTCAGGGGACAAAAGGATTTGTTACTGATTTTTTAAAACAACATTTAAAAAATCACACCTACGATCATTCAATTGCTATTGGACCATTAATTATGATGAAACATGTTGTATCATTACATAAAACATTTAATCTATCAACTGATGTTTCTTTAAATCCAATCATGATTGATGGAACAGGAATGTGTGGTAATTGCCGCGTGTCTATAGGGGATAAAACATATTTCGCGTGTATTGATGGGCCTGATTTTCCCGGGGAGAAGATTAACTTTGATGAATTAATTTCCCGTCAATCTTTTTATACAGAAGAAGAACATATGTGTCAGTTAGAAGAGTTGGTGTCAAATGATAAAAAATAAGATTAAAATGAATGAACAATCTCCTAAAGAGCGAACAACAAATTTTAAAGAAGTTGCTTTAGGATATACCAAACAACAAGCAATTGAAGAAGCAAAAAGATGCTTACAATGTGATTCCCCCAAATGTGTTTCTGCTTGTCCTGTTGAAATAGATATTCCAAAATTTATTCAACAACTAACAAACAATCAATTTAAAGCTGCTTATAATACGATTGAACAAGATAATATACTTCCCTCGATTTGTGGACGTGTTTGTCCGCAAGAAAAACAATGCGAAGGTGCTTGTGTTTTAAATGCTAAATTTGACAGTGTTTCCATCGGGGCTTTAGAACACTTTATAGGAGATTTCGCTTTAAAAGAAAACTATAGTCCATCTCATAAAATAACGCCGGTTCATCACAAGATAGCTATCGTTGGGAGTGGACCAGCTGGTTTAAGTAACGCAACAACACTAACAAAATTAGGATATGATGTAACAATTTATGAAGCACTCCATCGTTTTGGGGGTGTTTTGAACTACGGTATACCCGAATTCAGATTACCAAACGATATTATTAATCAAGAAATCAATAAAGTTAAAGCACTCAATGTAAAGTTTGAAAAAAATGTTGTAATTGGAAAATCAATTACAATTGATCAATTATTTACTGATCATGACTATAAAGCAGTTTTTATTGGTAGTGGTGCAGGACTACCCAGACGTTTAAATATTAAAGGGGAAAATTATGGTGGTGTACTTTATGCCAATGAATTTTTAACTCGTGTCAATTTAATGGATGCTGCAAATTTTCCAACGACTAAAACACCTATTAAGACTGGTGATGATGTCGCTGTAGTTGGTGGCGGAAATGTCGCCATGGATGCCGCTAGAACAGCGAAAAGATTAGGGGCTAAAAATATATTCATAATTTATCGAAGAGATGAAACGTCACTGCCTGCTAGAGTAGAAGAAATTAAACATGCAAAAGAAGAAGGTATTGAATTTAGATTAACACTAAACCCTGTAGCATTTAACGGAGAAAATTACCGGGTTTCTACGGTTGTGTGTCAAAAAATGCGTTTAGGTGAAAAAGATGCTTCAGGAAGACGTCGACCGCTTCCAACAGATACATATAAAACGTTTAAAATAGATACATGTATTATCGCAATTGGCCAACGACCTAATCCTATTTTAAGTCGTGCTAACGACCAATTAAAAACCGATGAATACGGCCGTGTTGTTGTTAATAATCACGAGACATCTATCCCCAATGTTTTTGCTGGTGGAGATATTGTTAGTGGTGCAGCAACCGTAATTCATGCTATGGGAGCTGGGAAAAAGGCTGCTTATGCAATGGATCAAAAAATTAAAAGTAGTTAGCATATTGACAATCACCTTAAAATTGTGTAAACTTTTCTTAGATAGTTTGATATTCAAAATAACATAATCTAGGAGGAAATATGTCAAAAATAGGCGTAATGGTTTGCGGAAACTCAGGTATTGATTATATTAAACATGATTACGATATCGATGTGATACGTTCAATATTATTTGTAGGTGATAATGAATACACTGATTTTGTTGATATTAGTGCGGGAGAATTTTATCAAATGTTAGATGACGATCCTGATCTATCACCATCAACAGCACAAGCTGCAACAGGTGTAATATTACAACAGTATAAAAAAATGATTGAAAAAGGATACGATGAGTTACTTGTAATCACAATTTCTAAAAAGTTAAGTGGAACATATGAAGGGTGCGTTATGGCAGCCAACATGATTGATGATGTAAAAATCACTGTTTTTGATTCGCAATCTGCTGCGTTTCCAGAAGCAAAAATGGCTTTAGATGCTGCAAAAATGCTAAACGAAAATAAAAAACTACCAATCATCTTAGAGCATCTTAAATATTTAAGAGATCACCACAATTTACTTTTTAGTGTTAAAACATTGAAATATTTAGTAAAAGGTGGACGTTTAAGTGGTGCAGCTGGTTTTTTTGGGAGTATGTTTAAAATTAAACCAATGTTGGAATTAACAGCGGATGGACGTGTTGAAGTGATTGAAAAAATACGCACATTAAAAAAAGCAACAAGTCGCTTAATAGAAAAATTTATAGAAACATATCCAAAAGATGGTGGAACCATATACATCGTTCACGCCAATGCAAAAGACCGTGCAGATGAAATCAAAGAAGAAATTACTCAAAGAATCTCCATTAAAAACGATATAAAGTATTATCCATTAACTCCCGTAGTAGGAGCACATACAGGACCTGGGATAGTAGCTATAGGATATATAAAAACAAATGAGTAGGAGGATGTAATGGAAAAAGCAAAAGAAATTTTAAATGATTTATTAGTTGATGTGTTTAATCACATTTTATCAATTGAAGGTCAAGTATTAAAAGATAACGGTGTCCATTTGTCAATGAACGAAGTGCATGTTTTAGAAGCAATCGAAAAAACAGAGGATCCAACAATGACAAATATATCTAAAAGATTGAGAGTTACTCTTGGTACACTGACAACAGCAATGAATCGTTTGGTAGAAAAAGGTTACGTTAAACGAAAGCGCAAAAAAGAGGATAAGCGTATTGTTTTAATCAGTTTAACTGCACAAGCAAAAGATGTTTTAAAAGCGCATGATAAATTTCATAACGAAATGATTGAAGCAACCATAAAGGACTTGGAAATTGACAAAAATGAAGAGTTAATTGAATCGCTTAAAAACATTAGAGATTATTTTAATCGTAAATATTAACTAATAAAAAAACTCTATTATTGAAATAGAGTTTTTTTAAATGATGGTGTAGATTTGTCAAACATAAATAACAGATTGGCACTATTTAAAAATGAGACGTGATAGAATAATCCTATAGCGAAATAACGTATAATGTTGAATAGGAGATAGCCAATCCAGCGGTGACATAGGAAAGTTATTGTACT
>JAIPGF010000043.1 GCA_021736205.1 Candidatus Izemoplasma sp. | reverse complement strand
TTATGAAAAATGACCAAATTGATAAATTAGACTTAGATATTGATATGATTTTAGAACTAATTGAAGAAGGAACAATCGGCGAAATTGTAAATGTTGAATCAGCAGACGGAGATATTGTAAAAATAGTAATTGAGTAAAAAGGACCTTTGGTCCTTTTTATTTCGTCTTTTTTTACAAATATAAGTTTATGTGGTATAATGTTTATTAGCGTAAAAAATAGTGTATTAAAAATCTGATTTGAGGTGCTGTGCATTGATAGAAAAAAATGAGTATTATTCAGTTGAATTTACTGATATGACGCATGATGGAATGGGTGTTTGTAAAGTAGAAGGATTTCCAATTTTTGTAGAAAATGCTTTGAAAGGCGAAAAAGCTGATATTAAGATCGTTAAAGTAAATAAAAGTTTTGGTTTTGGAAGACTTATCGAGATAACGAGCGAATCACCATTTAGAAAAAGACCTATTTGTGATCATTTTAGTGAATGTGGCGGATGTAATTTAATGCATATGAATTATCAGATGCAATTAGATTTCAAGCGATATAGAACAAGACAAACACTTAAACGTCTTGGTAAAATTGAAACAGAAGTTAATGAAACAGTAGGGATGACTAATCCGTATTATTACCGTAATAAAACGATTATTCCATTCGGAGAAGAAAATGGCAAAATGGTTTCGGGCTTATATAGAAAAAGAAGTCATGAAATTGTGGATATGAAAAAATGCTTTATTGCTCCAAAAACTGCGACTGATATAGTTAAATTTATGAAAAATGTATTTGTTGAATTAAATATTCCTGCTTATAACGAAGAGATTGGATCAGGGGTTATACGCTATTTACAAATAAGAAATTCTTATAAATTTGATGATACATCAATTGTTATTGTAACAAAAACACCTAAACTACCTAAAAAAGATATTATTATTAAAAAAATAATTAATAAATTTGATAATGTTGTATCTATTGTACATAACTATAATCCTAAAGATGGTAATAGAGTTCTTGGAAAGAAAAGTAAAGTTATTTATGGAGAAGACTTTATCCGTGATGAAATAAATGATGTACATTTTAAAATTTCACATCGTTCTTTTTACCAGGTTAATCCAGAACAAACTGAAAGTCTATATGCAAAAGCCTTAGAATATGCAGAGTTAAATGAAAATGATATTGTGATTGATGCTTACTGTGGTATAGGAACAATTGGGCTAAGTGCTGCGAACCAAGTTAAAACTGTTCTTGGAGTAGATGTTGTTAAAAAGGCGATTAGTGATGCAAATCAAAACGCTGAAAACAATAATATTAAAAACACAAAATTTGTTGTCGGTAAAGCTGAAAACGTCATTAAATCGTGGAAGAATTTTAAGATTTCGACATTATTTATAGATCCACCAAGAAAAGGTGTCCATAAAGAATTTTTAGAAACACTTGTAAGTATGCAAATACCTAAAGTTGTATATATATCTTGTAATGTTTCCACGTTAGCTCGAGATTTAAATTATCTAAAATCTCAAGGGTATGAGGTATTAGAAACTACGCCGTTTGATATGTTTCCACAGACATCTCATATAGAGACAGTTACTAAATTACGATTAACTAAACAAGGATAATTTTCCTTGTTTTTCTTTTTCTGTTATAATAGGGTATAGAAAGAAAGGTGATATTGTGAAATCTTATAAAAAAGAGTTAACGTTTAACACTAATACAAGAAGAGCCTTTATTAATATTACTAACACGGTGAATGACTGTTTATCTGAGAGTGGTATTAAAGAAGGACTTGTACTTGTAAATCCAATGCATATTACAGCAAGTGTTTTCATAAATGATGATGAGTCAGGACTACATAATGATTTTGAAAAATTCCTTGAAAGACTGGCACCTGAAAAACCATATGGTCAATATGCACATAATGGATTTGAAGATAATGCTGATGCACATATAAAACGCACAATAATGGGACGTGAAGTTGTTGTTGCAATTACTGATGGAAAATTAGATTTTGGTCCTTGGGAACAAATATTTTACGGAGAATTTGATGGTATGAGAAACAAACGTGTTCTTGTTAAAATCATAGGGGAATAATATGAATCCATTTAAGGATAATGGTAATATACTACCAATAGCTTCACTAAATAGAGTATTTGTTGATGATAAAAAATCAAGTAAGTTATTTTCCAAATCCCTTTTAATAGAAGCAATCTTAAGTAATGAGTATCTTAATTCACAGACTGCAACTAAAACATCAAAAGACATTATAAAAGAGTTCAATTATTTATTAAACCATGAGTTAAAGACAGTTAGAGTATCAGCTAAGATAATTGCTAAAGATTTTGGTAAGCGACTTGCTCAAATTATTTCAACGTTATTATTACCTTCTGAGTTATCAAAGAAAAATAAAAAAGATTGGTCACAAAAGCACTGGGATTATTGGAAGGAAATTAAGAAAATATACTTTGTAGGTGGCATAACGTCTCCTATTTTAATCAAAATATTTAAAAAAGAAATAGATCATTTATTTTTAGAAAAAGGAATTTCTGATTGTGAAACTTTATTCAAAGAAGGTTCCTCTCATATGGGAACTATTGGTCTGTCTACTACTGTATCAAGTGGTGAGTATTTGTTTTTTGATTTTGGACAAACATTGGTTAAAACGCATCACATGGTTAAAAATGATGGTGTAGTAGAAATGGATTCTATTTTAAGTAGTATCGAAAGTGAAAATCAAGTTTATAAGAATTTAAGTGATACAGAGTTGTTTAAAGAAGCAAAAAAACAGCATAATTTTATTCTAAGAACATTATTAAAATCATGTAAAGAAGTAGATTTTAAAGGAAACACTATTTTAATGGCTATTGCAAATTATGTGAATGAGGGAAACATTTATCCATTCAGAGGAGGCTATGGTAAATTATCTGTTTTATCAGACAATTACGAACAATTTCTTAAAAAGGACTTGTCAAAAAAATTAGATAAAGAAATCGATATCAAATTATATCATGATACCAGTGCTATGGCACTTAATTTTAATGGAGAAAAGCAGACTGCTATTATCTCTCTTGGAACAAAATTTGGTATTGCATTTCCATAAGAAACCCTGTATAGTTAGTAAGTGCTAAAGAAGAAAGTTGGTGCAGTTATGCAACTATTAGAAAAAGATCAAGAAATATTATTAACAATTAAGCGTTTAGGAATTAATGGCGAAGGAATTGGATACTACAAAAGAAAGGCTGTTTTTGTAGAAGGGGTTATTCCACCTGAGGAAGTTATTGTAAAAATTACAGATGTAAAAAAAACATATGCTCATGGAATAGCACAACGGTTTAAAACTAAAGCTAAAGAGCGTATAAAGCCTTTTTGTAAACATTTTGAAGAATGTGGCGGATGTCAGATTCAACATATAAGATACCCTGAGCAGTTATTACTTAAAGAAGAGATGCTTAGACAGGCATATGATAGATACACTTCAATTGATTTTAAGAAAACAAAATTCAATTCAATTGTAGGGATGAATCACCCAAGATATTATCGCTATAAATCTCAAATGCCAGTTAGAAATACTGAAACAGGACTGACAACAGGACTCTATAAACCTGAATCAAATGATCTAGTTGATATTTTAGAATGTCCAGTTCATTCTGAGCAGATAAATAAAGTAAACCAAAAGATTGTTCAAATTTGTGATGAAAATAAAGTGTATGCTTTTGATCCAGAAACAATGAAAGGACTACTCCGATACATTGTTGTTAGACAATCTTATTTAAGTGATGAAATCCAGGTTACATTAGTCATTACTATATTTAATAAAGTGCTGCATAAAGTTGCCAAAGAAGTTGGTAAAATATCTGATGTGGTCAGTGTTGGAATTTCCAAGAATTATGATGTGAAAAATGTTGAAATCTTTGGAGAAGATGTTGAGATATTGTATGGAAAAGAATTTATTACTGAAGGTATTGGAGACATTCGATTTGACTTAAAACCAAAAGCTTTTTATCAATTAAATCCTGCTCAAGCTCATAAACTTTATAAGTTTGTAAAAAGTAAACTTGATTTCAAAAAAGATAAACATATTATTGAAGGTTATTGTGGTGCAGGCGCAATTAGCATGTTTCTAGCAGATAAAGCTGAAAAAATAATAGCCATTGATTCATCTAAAGAATCTATTAAGAGTGCTGTACATAATAAAGAAGTTAATGGATTTAGTAATATATCGTTTGCAAAAGGAAAGATGAACAAAGTATTACCAGTTGTTTATAACAAAGGATTTAAACCTGATGTGATTATTGTTGATCCACCAAGAAGTGGTTTAGATGATAAAACAATTAAAAACTTAAATAAAAATGTTGTAGATAAATTGGTTTATATTTCTTGTAACCCAAGTACATTAACGAAAAATATTAATAAATTATCTAAAAAATATTATGTGGAATCTGTAACACCATTTGATATGTTTCCACACACATCTCACATAGAAAGTGTAAACATTTTAAAAGCTAAATAAAAAAATGAGTAAATTTTGCTCATTTTTTCTTTATCTTAAAACCATACAATTAGCGACTATTTCTTTTAAAATAGTGGTTATAACAGTTTTCCACATAAGTTTTCCACAGTTATATGGTTGATGAGAATTATAAGTAAGCCTAGTTATTATTATTATTTTGCTTTAATTCATTATTTAGTTTGACAATACCAAATACGGCACTTATAATGAGTGTATATTCAGTGAGTGGGTGATTATTTGAACAAACGTGAACTATCTAAATACAAAACGCGTGAAAATATACTTGAAAAGACAGAGGTCTTGTTACAAAAAAAAGGCTATTTAAAGGTTTCAACCAGAGAAATAGCTGATGTTTGTAGTATATCTCAGGGCTCTATTTTTTTACATTTTGAATCGAAAAATCAATTGTTTGACCATATTCTAGAAAGTAGTATAGAAAACATTTTAAAGAATTTGAAAATCATTAATGAAGAAATTTTAGATTCTGATGAATTTTTGAAGAGATTATTCAATGTTTTGATTAAATTTGAAGGGATCTTATCAAGAACATTTAAAGATTACGATTATTTAAATGACAAGTTAAAACAAGAAATTGATGAACTCGAGGTTTCTTTAAAAGATTTGATCTTTGAACATTTTAAGAGCAATGACACAATTGAGTTGGGTATTATGGACTCTTTTGTCGTAATTGATGCATTTATATCGCAAATTATCGTTACTTTAATGAACAAAAGCACCTATTCAAAGTCCAGCAGTGTAATTCGAGATAGACGTGGAAAACTTAGAAAGTTGTTTAATATTATAACAATAAATAAAAAAAAGACTTAGAATTAATAAAAAATTCATGAGTCTTTTTATTTTGTTGTTTGTCGTTCAATTAGTTCAACATCTAATAGTGTATGTTTCTTTTCTAACTTTTGCTTTTTAATTAGTTGAATCAGATATTTTGTTGCTGTTTCTCCTATTTTGTTAATTGGTTGAGCAACGGTTGTAAGTTTAGGTAGTAATATACCAGCTAACTCAATATTATCAAAACCAATAATTTGCACATCTTCTGGTACATTATATTTTAGTTTTTGTAGGGTACTAATAACATATAGAGCAATTATATCACTACTACAAAATATGCCATTAACATCTGGATGTCTTTTTATAAACATTTCGATATCATCCAGATCAGGATTTTTAAAATCTAAATCAAATGTAAAAACATCAATTCCATTTTCATCCATGACTTCATAAAAACCTTTCGCTCGATCAACGACAGTAATCAAATCTGATGGACCTCTAAAGTGAATAATATTGTCCGCCCCAGATTGTATTAGTTTCTTAGCGGCCAATTGTCCACCTTGAACATTATTGCTTGTTATGGAAGGAATTAATTCATCCAGTATGTGGTCAATTGTTAATAAAGGAAATTTCAAGTGCTTAATTTTTTCTGAATTTCTCGTATTAGCAACTAAAATTAATCCATCAACATTATATTGGTTCATGACATTTAAATAGCGCTCTTCTAATTTTTTATCATCTTTCGTGTTGAAAATCATCAATTTAAATCCACGGCTTGTTACAGCTGATTCAATGGCTTCAATTAATTGTGAAAAAAAGTAAGTAGAAATATGGGGAACCATTATAGAAATAATATTTGATGTTTTTCTGAACAGTGATCTTGCCAATTCATTTGGTATATAATTTAAATCGTCAATCGCTTTTTCCACTATTTTGCGTGTTTCTACATTGACGTATCCAGTATTATTGATTACGCGAGATACAGTTGCTACACTAACATTAGCTTTTTTAGCAACATCTTTAATTGTGGGCATTTAATCACTCCTCTCAATCTTATTATATATGAATACAATACTTTTGCAAATCAAATATAAGTGGTATAATTAGATTTGATTGGAGTGATAGAATGAGTTTTGAAACAAAGAAAGATTTAAGAAGTTTATTTATATATCAAATTTATGTTAGAAATTATAGTGAGCAAGGTAATTTTAAAACTATAACAAACGATTTAGATCGCATAAAATCATTAGGTGTAGATGTGGTCTATCTATTACCAATTCATCCTATTGGTCAAAAGAATAGAAAAGGCAAATTAGGATCGCCTTATTCCATTTCTGATTATCGTAAGGTGAATAATGAATTAGGCACTTTAAAAGACTTTGAAGAGTTAATAAATGAGATTCATAAAAAGGGTATGAAATTAATGATTGATGTCGTATATAATCATACATCATTTGATTCTGTTTTAGTTAAAGAACATCCGAATTATTTTTACAAAAAAGATGGTAAGTTAGCTAATCGCGTTGGAGATTGGTGGGATGTGACTGATTTAGACTATACTCAAGATAAAGAATTATGGGAAGAACTTATTGCATCACTAGAATACTGGTCTAAATTAGGCGTAGATGGCTATAGATTTGATGTGGCAAGTATGTTACCACTCGCTTTTTTAAAGGAAATGAGAAACCGTGTATTAGCCATTAATCCAGATACGATTTTATTAAGTGAAAGTGTTCATGGTGGTTTCTGTAAACACTTAAGAGACCAAGGTTTTGATTGTTTAAGTGAATCTGAGATTTACCAAGTTTTTGATATGGCTTATGATTATGACACTCATCCATTTTTTGAAGGGTATTTCAAAGGGAGGAATGATTTCCAACGTTATTTACAAGAACTGATACGTCAAGAAGAGATATATCCAGAAAATTATATTAAAATGAGAAATCTAGAAAATCATGATTTTGGAAGATTTGCCAAATTAGTTGACAATAACTTAGATAAAATTAAGAATTGGACAGCATTAAACTTTGTTTCTAAAGGATCAACAATGATTTATGCAGGTCAAGAGCGTTGTGATGACCACTTACCTGATTTATTTAATAAAGATGTTGTTAGATGGGATGGCAAAGACATTAGCGATTTAATTAGAGAACTGAATGATTTAACCAATTCTAAATTAACGAGTCATGGTATTTACAACATTCATATTACAAGCAAAGATGTCTTTATAGCAACCTATGAAAGAAATAATGAAAAATTAGTTGCTATTTGTAATATTGGACTTGAAACAGGAAAAGTTGAAGTTCCACTGAATGATGGGACTTACACAGATAGTTTAAACAACGAGAAGGTGGTCGTTGTTGATAGTACTATTACTTTAAAATCACAACCACTTATTATTAAATTATGACTAAGAATTTTATTTTAATTGGAGTTATTTTTATTACTGGATTTTTAATAGTTGGTTGTGAGAACAAAGAAGAACTAGATTATACTGATTTTGAATCACATTTTATTACAGAAGCAAGTGATGCATTTAAAGATACCGAAGAAATACATATTGAATATTTCTATAGTCAATATTGTTCTCATTGTCAAGATATTAAGCAGAATGTTTTACATTTTTTAAGTAAGTTAGATGATACTGAGTATTATATTATTGATACTTCAAAGGTTGTCAATATGTACTTATAGATGAGATCAAAGGAACACCAACATTAGTCTTAATTAAAGAGGGAGAAATTGTTGAAGAATATATAGGTTCTACAGAGATACTTAGGTTTATTAATCGCGATTAGAAATACCAAAGAGTTAAAATTAAAACGAAAACCTCGTTAGGTTTTTGTTTTTCTTATGTTATAATAAAATAGGTGATAAAATGACAAATACTCGTAAACAGGTGACCGTTATTGGTGCAGGATTAGCTGGCGTAGAAGCTAGTTATCAACTTGCTAAAAGAAATATTAAAGTAATCCTTTATGAAATGCGTCCTAAAACAATGACGCCAGCCCATAAATCAGATAAATTCGCAGAACTTGTATGTTCAAATAGCTTACGATCAAACCAACTCACAAACGCAGTTGGCTTATTAAAAGAAGAAATGCGACATCTAGACTCAATTATCATTAAAGCTGCTGAAGAAGCTAGTGTTCCAGCTGGTGGAGCTCTTGCTGTAGATCGTGATCTATTTAGTCAATATCTAACAGATGAAATAAAAAATAATACAAATATCAAAGTAGTTAACGAAGAAGTTAAATCAGTTCCTAAAGGGAAAGTAATTATTGCAAGTGGTCCACTCACAAGTAATCTATTATCACACTCAATTCAAGAGTTAATCGATGAATCTTATTTATATTTCTTTGATGCTGCAGCGCCTATTGTTGAATATGACTCAATTGATATGACAAAAGCATATAAGAAAAGTCGCTATGATAAAGGTGAAGCTGCCTACATTAATTGCCCTATGACAGAAGATGAATTCAATGCCTGGTATGATGAACTAATTAAAGCTGAAACAGTTGATATAAAAGATTTTGAGCACAATGTATTTGAAGGGTGTATGCCATTTGAAGAAATGGCATTAAGGGGACGTAAGACTCTATTGTTTGGTCCAATGAAACCTGTTGGGCTTACAAAACCAGACGGGAATAAACCTTATGCAGTTGTACAACTTAGACAAGATAATAAAGAAGGAACGTTATATAATATTGTAGGATTTCAAACCCATTTAAAATTTGGTGAACAAAAACGTATTTTAAGAATGATTCCTGGTTTAGAACAAGCGACAATTGTTCGATATGGTGTGATGCATAGGAATACCTTTATTAATAGCCCCAAACTATTAAATAAATATTATCAATTAATTAACAATAAAGACATCTATTTTGCGGGACAAATCACAGGTGTTGAGGGCTATGTTGAAAGTGCAGCTAGTGGTTTGATCGCTAGTTTATCACTCTTTCGTGAATTAAATGAAAAAAACAAAATAACATTTCCACCTACGACAGTTATTGGTAGTATGTCTGAGTATATTTCGTCTGGAAGTGTTTCTAATTTTCAGCCGATGAATGCTAATTTTGGCTTGATCAAACCACTAGACTTTAAACATAAAAAAAGCGAGAGAAAAAGACTTTATGCAGAGCGTAGTCTACAAGAATTAAAAAAAATAATTGATACGTATAATTTAGATTAGTTGAGGTGTTTTTATGAAAAACCATGAGATATTAGCGAAGTTTAAAACATATATCATTGATGAAAGAAACTATTCAAGTCATACCTTAACTTCCTATATGAAAGATATTAATGGTTTAATACAGTTTCTTAATACAGAGAACTTAGGAGATTTACTCTCTCTTTCTTCCCGTGTAGCTAGATTTTTCCTAACAACCTTGCATGATCAATATTCCCCTGCCTCCATCGGTCGAAAAATTTCTAGTATTAGGACATTATATAATTACCTTGTAGAAGAAGAGTTAATAAAAGAGAATCCATTTTTAAATGTTGAGCTTCCTAAAAAGGAAACAAAGTTACCTAAGTTTATTTATCCTAAAGAGATTATTTCTATATTTTCTACAATGAAAGAAACAACACCTCTTGAAATAAGAAATAAAACTATTTTAGAATTTCTATATGGAACAGGCACTAGAGTTTCTGAATTAACCCATGTTAAATCAACTGAGATTGATTTTGATCGTGAACAAGTATTAATTCATGGAAAAGGTAACAAGCAACGTTATATACCAATTCACGGACGATTAAAGACGCAAATTGGGAAGTATTTATATCATGCAAGACCGGAATTACTTAAAAAAAGTAATGAAGAAACAAATTACTTATTTTTAAATTATAGAGGAACGAGGTTAACATCTAGAGGTGTTAGACTAGTTGTTAAAAAAATCTTAGAACAAAGTGGTGAACAATTAAAAATAAGTCCTCACACATTAAGGCATTCATTCGCAACACATATGTTAAATAATGGGGCGAATTTAAGAATTGTTCAAGAACTTCTGGGACATGAGAATTTAAGCACAACACAAATCTATACAAAAGTATCCAAAGAAAAACTAAAGAAATCATATATGGATGCCCATCCTAGAGCGAAAAAGAAATAGGTGAGATAATGAAAATCACAATACTTTCTGTAGGCAAAACAAAAGAGAAATATATTAAATTAGGTATACAAGACTTTAAAGATAGATTAAAACGCTATACCAAATTAAACCTAATCACAGTTAAAGCTGAAAAAGCACCAGATACATTAAGTGAAAAAGAGTTAAAACAAGTCATTGATAAAGAAGGCGACAAACTTCTCCGTAAGTTAAAACCATCTTATGTCATTGCCTTAACGCTAGATGGCAAACGCTTCACATCAGAAGCATTTGCCAATAAAATTGAAAAGATAAAGACATACCACGATTCACACATAATATTTATTATTGGTGGTTCTAACGGTCTTTCCAAGAACGTTATTAACAAAGCAAATATGTGTTTATCCTTTTCAGATTTCACGTTTCCTCATCAACTCATGAAACTTATTCTTTTAGAACAAATATATCGTTCGTTTAGAATAAACAACAACGAGCCGTATCACAAATA
>JAIPGF010000042.1 GCA_021736205.1 Candidatus Izemoplasma sp. | reverse complement strand
TCAACTTGCGACAATAAAAGTTGAGACATTAGTTGAGTCTACACTTGATGAGATGGCTGATCGTGATGTAAGACTTAGTAATACATTTATTATTGATCGCCAGGAAAGAATGGAAGAAATCGCTACAGAAGAACTTATTGATAGTGGTGAAAATCCAGACGATACTAACTTTTCAACCATATTAGTTAATTATATTTCTACGCATGAAGAACGGCTTCAAATTCAAGCACAAAATGAGTTAATTGCTGAACGTAAAGCAGAATTTACAGAAGAAGAAATTGCACAAGTTAGACGCCAGAAAACAGCAATTTATTATACTGGATATTTCAATTCAATTTATAATGATTTATATGGATCACGTGTTAATGATTATGATTCTGTTGGTAGTTTTTCTGATATGTTACAAGAAAGATTGACTGCTCAAGGATTAGATATGGATAACGATGACTATAACAAGATGTTAGCACGTATTTATTTTGAATATAGTCCAGAAACATATGAAACAATTGTCAATCAAGTTAACAATCCAGTGTATGAAAATGCAGGATTCTTTGTTAAGGGTGTGTGGGGAGTTATAACGCTTGGAACTGTTCCCCAAAGAACAATGTATCAACATCAAATCTTAGGATTTCTTTTACCGGCATCAGGTACACAATCAATAGAAGCTGTATCAATTGAATTTGCTGGACATCATTCGACACAACTTTTGTTAAGAGGAATAATATCCTCACTTGTACTCTTATATATTCTATTTATTTATGGATGGAATGTTAGAGATGCTTATAAGACTGGTAAACTATATAAAGAAGAAGGAAAACAAAATGAAAAAGATTATTTCTCAGCAGTTTATGAGAATTCTTTTGAATATATTGTCTTAACACCAGCTTTAGTGCTTGTTACATTCATAACGGTTATGCCGATTATTTTTGGGTTTTTAGTTGCTTTTACAAACTATAACATTAATCATATTCCTCCGGGACAATTAATTAATTGGGTTGGATTAAGAAATTTTGTTGAAGTATTTAGTTTAACATCAGGAAGTTCAATTGACTTTGGTGGACAATTTTGGAGTGTATTCTCTTGGACTATGATATGGGCTGTTTTTGCTACTGCGACCTGTTTCTTTGGTGGATTTATACAAGCAGTTATTCTTAACAATAAACGAATTGTTTTTAGAAAAGCTTGGCGTGGTATTTTAATCTTACCTTGGGCTGTACCCGCATTGATTTCACAAATGATATTCCGTGTTATTTTCAATGATAATGGCTATGTTAATCAAATCTTAACACGGGTTGGTGTAACCGATTTACTTAAAGATTGGGGTATGTTAGGACGTCCACTTGCTGAAGCAGGTACAGGTATTGACAAATTCTTATATTTTGGTGATCAATCAATTCAGTGGTTAAGCAATGAAGCAAATCCCTGGTTTGTAAGAATTTTCTTAATTATTTTAAATATATGGCTTGGATTTCCCTTCTTTATGGCACTTATGAGTGGTGTAATGACCTCAATTGATGAATCGCTTTATGAAGCAGCATCAATTGATGGAGCAACTGGATTCCAACAATTTAGATTTATTACTATGCCGTTAGTTTTATTTGCTACAAGTCCCTTATTAGTTATGACCTTTGCCGGTAACTTTAATAACTTTGGAGTTATTTACTTCATCACGGGTGGTGGTCCTGGTGGTGGTACCTATGAAACCGCCTTTGCCGGATCAACCGATATATTAATTTCGTGGATTTATACATTAACGGTAGATGCAAATGTTCGTTGGTATAACATGGCGAGTGTATTTAGTATCTTAATTTTCCTAATCATTGGTACACTGAGTGCTTGGAACTTTACTCGAACACGCGCCTTTAAGGAGAGTGATTAGATGTTACTCAATGGCTTATTAATATATCTAGCTTTAATACTTTTATTTACACATCAATCTTTAACTGTTGCAATTGCTGATAGAAAAGCCAAAGATACGACCCTTGCTGGATTTATTGGGCTTATTCCTGGTTATGGGATATATCATTATCTAAAAGCTGATTCTGATCGTGATTTATCACGAACAGCTATTCCGAAAATTTTCGAAATGAAAAATATCTTTGGAACAATGTTATTGTATGCTGAATTGGTTGCACTAGCATTTATTGTTTTCGTACCGATTGTCTATACGATTGGTACCAGTCTTTCTCCTAATAGTGGAATTTTGAATACTATCTGGCCAGACAATCCGAGTCTTATAAACTATAAATTCTTACTTGAAGGATCACGTGTTATTGGTGGATTGGAAGAAACAACGAACTTTAAAAAATGGTATTGGAATACCTTGCAAGTTGCAATTATGACTATGATAGGAGCAGTCTTGTTTGTTACGGGGACAGCTTATGTCTTTTCTCGTTATAAATTCAAAGGAAAAAAAGTTGGATTACTAATGATATTAGTTCTTCAAATGTTCCCATCATTCTTAGCGTTAATAGCATTATTCACATTATTTCAAACATTTGGATTAACCAATGAGCCTCGTGCATTAACAATTATTTACGTATCTGGTTCAATTCCATTTAATATTTGGCTGATTAAAGGATATCTACAAAATATTCCTAAAGAATTGGATGAATCAGCTAAAATTGATGGAGCTAATAAGATTCAGATATTCTTTAAAATCATATTACCACTTAGTGTTCCTATTATTAGTTTTGTTGCTGTAACACAGTTTATGGCACCTTGGATGGATTATATTCTACCATCATTCTTAATTGTTGATAATGAAAAATGGACATTAGCAGTTGGTATATTTGATTTCATCAATGATGCATCTGACACAAACTATCCCGCCTTTGCCGCTGCAGCTATTATAGTAGCTGTTCCCATTACAATTTTATATATTACATTCCAACGATATTTAATTGAAGGAATTACTGCTGGAGCAAATAAAGGATAATAGATTATAAAAAAGCGTTTCTCTAACGAGAAGCGCTTTTAATTTACTTGTTATTTTAAAAGTTTAAATTCATAGTTACTTAAAGTAATTGTTGTTTTTAAATCAATTTTTTTATTGTTATATAAATCTTTGACTACTTTATTTTGTAAAGTTGTTGGTAAATTAATCTCAATTATATGATTACTATTATTAATTAGAATAAAGAGATCCTCTTTTTTATAGATAATACTATTTTGTTTATCGTTTGTTTGTATCCAGTTTAAATTTGCAGATCTAAGTTGAGGATAGTTTTTTCTTAAACTAATTAATTGTTTTATATGGGCTAAAATAGTTTTATCTTGTTTATCTTCATCCCATATCATGCAGCGTCTATTATCTGGGTCATGTTCACCGGGTAAGCCAATTTCTCCACCATAATAGACACTAGGTGCTCCCGGTAATGTAAACATAAATAGATAGGGTAATTTAACCAAATCTGATGATTCATTACAAATTGTCATTATTCTTGTTGTATCATGAGAATCCACTAGATTATACATTGATCTAAGGACGTTTTTAGGATAATCAGTTAGAACTTTATTTATAGTATATTTAAATTTACTTGGACGATATTTTTCACCATCTATATTGATTCCAAAAAAGTTCCAGATAGGATATAAAAATTCATAGTTCATCACAGCATCATATTGTTCACCTTGAAGCCAAGGCATTGAGTTGTCCCAATTTTCACCAACGATATAAGCATCCTTATTAGCGTTTTTCACTACTTTTCTAAAGTCACGCCAAAAGCTATGACTGACTTCATTACTTACATCTAATCGCCATCCATCAATATTATAATCATTTATCCAATACCTTGCGACATCAAATAAGTGTTCTTTCATGATTGGATTAGTTGTATTAAGTTTTGGCATGTATGGTGTGAATGCGAAAGAACGGTAATTTAATAAATCCGGATTCTTATGAAATTTTTTAACACTTTCACGTTTAATTCTATTATCTTTAGACAAGTCAAAGTTTACAACAGGTTTGTCATCATCAATGATATAGAAACAATCATAATAATCTGAATCTTTACCATTTTTGATGACATCTTGGAAGAAGGGATGTCTAAAACCACAATGATTAAATACAGCATCCAACATTATTTTGAATCCTTTTTTATGTGCTTTATCAATTAATTCTCTCAGTTTTTTATTGCTGCCAAACGCTGGATCAACTTTTTTATAGTTGATAATATCATATTTATGGGCTGTGTCTGACATAAAAATAGGTGTCATATATATACCTGTAAACCCGATTTCTTCTAGATAATCTAAATTATCTATAATCCCTTGAAGATCTCCACCAAATCGCTGAGAGTTGGAATACATGTTTGTTTCTGCCCAAGGAAGGGTTTCTTTTGGATTAATTGATGAATCTCCATTGGAAAATCTTTCAGGAAAAATAGAGTACCAAATTTGGTCTTCAATCCAACTAGGTGGATTGAAGACATCTTCTTCATTCAGGTACGGAAAATTAAAATAGTTAAAGAGGTTTTTCTTCTCTTTTGGGTAGTCTTTAATATTAACTTGTTCACGACAACCGAATAATAATTCATCATTTATTATAAAAGCATATTTCATTCGCTTATATTTAGGTTTAACACTAATGAAGAAATGATCATTAAATTCTGTTGAATATTCTTTGGTCATGAGACGTGTTTTGCTCGTTTCTATTTTCCATTCCCATTTATCAGGATTATCTGGTTTAGGTCCCCAGAAAAATGGATCACCATAAACAACTTCAACGTTTTTCACAAGTCCTTTAGTGGCTTCTAAACGAAGATGAATAGTATGTTTATCATAGGCGTAAGCGTACTTGCTTTTTGCTTGATGCTTTAAGTTATAATTTGTCATAGGTAT
This sequence comes from Candidatus Izemoplasma sp., assembly GCA_021736205.1. Classification (GTDB taxonomy): domain Bacteria; phylum Bacillota_I; class Bacilli_A; order Izemoplasmatales; family Izemoplasmataceae; genus JAIPGF01. The sequence continues at coordinate 6,129 of JAIPGF010000042.1, read as the reverse complement.
CCTCCTAATGAATGATGGTTAAAAACTTTTTAGTTATAGTGATTTTTTAAAGAATAATACGGCACCAGTTATTAATGAAATCCCAGCAATAATACCACCAATGATATAGATTATTGTATTTGAAGTTTCTGGTTGTATTGGTATATCATCAATGGGTGTATCGTCTTGATCATCTTCAACATCTGGCCATGTCATGTCGCTATTTAGTTGATACATAACAAGTGTTTCATTTTCACGTACTGTGACAGTATCTCCGTCTAAGACAGCAATTGTTTCTAATCCAGCTTGGTCTCTATTGACAACTAAGTTCCATGTTTTATTTTGAAGATTAACTTGTCGTTCAACGACAGAGTTATTATGAATGACATATGTATATTCCCAAGGTGACTCAGCATCGTAAATTATATAACTAATAATACCACCATTATCAGGGAAGAAGTAGTATTTATTCTCAAAGTCTTCTTTATTGTTATAACTAAAGACATCGATATTTTTTCTTAACTCAATTAAACCTTTATAATAATTAAAGACATCAAGATTTTCTTCTTTCCAACTCCAATCAATTTGATTTGTTTGATCTGGAGAGCGATAACTGTTGTGATCATATAATAAATTATCGTCACATTCGCCTTGTGATTCCCCATCAATAACAGTACATGGTTTTGTCCGCATAATATCTACACCTGCGTGTAAGAAGGGGATACCGTTACTCGTTAGAATAATAGCGTTGGCTTGTTTTTGCATATTTTTTATTGCATCGTAGCTTAAGTCTTCTGTTGATAACATTAATTTATCGTAAAGAACATTGTTATCATGAGCAGTTGTATAATTGATTGTTTGATTGGGATTGGGTGCCCAGGTCTTTGTATTTCCTAAAATACCGTTTTGTAAAGCACCATCAACACTAGAGGAACCTTGGACAAATCCAATTCCTTCTTCATCAAAGACACTGCCTTTAATGGCATCTCTAATATTGTCATTAAAAACTGCTACACCAGGCATTTCACTTAATGTTTGTTTATAAGCAGAATTATTTTCTTCAAGTAGTGAAGTCCCACCGGTCCAGGGTTCTCCATAAACCATTATTGAAGGATCAATTTGATGGAGTTTTTCAGCTACTTGGCGCATCGTTTCTTTGTCGTGTAGTTTCATTAGATCAAATCTAAATCCACTAATTTTATATTCTTGTGCCCAAAATACAACACTATCAACAATAAATTTACGCATCATATAACGTTCACTAGCTGTTTCATTACCTGTTCCAGATCCATTACTAAATCCACCATCATCTGTCATTCTAAAGTAATATCCAGGTACGATTAAATCAAAGTTACTATCTGCACTTCGTCCATGGTGGTTGTAGACTACATCCATAATAACACGCAATCCATTTTCATGGAAAGTTTGGATCATTGTCTTATACTCGTTAATACGAACACTTCCATCATAAGGGTCTGTAGAATAACTTCCTTCAACACTATTAAAGTTTTCCGGCATATATCCCCAGTTGAAGATAGTATCTTTTTTACCCGTATAATTTTCATCTTTTAAACGTGTTTCATCAACGGCTGCACCAAAATCAAATACAGGAAGTAACTGTATATGGGTAACACCAAGTTCAATAATATGATCTAATCCAGTTGTAACCCCATTATAAGTTGTATTTGTTTCAGTTAGACCAAGAAATTTTCCACGATAAGCATCTGTACCATTCCATGTTTCGTGAGTAGTAAAATCTCGAACATGTAACTCATAAATGATAGATTCATTATAAGAGTCATACTCACCAGGCAGACCAGTTGTTTCCCAATTTTCAGGATTTAGTCTGTTAAAATCAACAACCATACTTCGTAGTCCATTAACACCAGTACTATAGGCATAAGGATCACTAACTTCAAAAGTGTTACCACTGTTTGTTACATCAAATGTATAATAAATACCGTGTAAATCACCATTGATGCTGACTTCCCACATGCCTTTTTCAATGTATTCTAGGTCATATTCTTCATAAGGTGTATCAGTACCAGCTGTGCCGGTATAATCTATTTCATCTGCCGTGTGTCCTTTATCATAAAGGTTTAAGCTTACAGATTCACTGATTGGAGCCCACAACCTAAAGGTTGTTTCATTTTCACCATAAATAGCGCCTAATTCTCCATCGTATCCATAGGCATTATTGAATTCAGTCGAATCATAGAGTCCACTAAACCCTATGGTATAAGTTTTAGGATCTTGATCTACCTCTTCAAAATCAATTGTAAGTGCATATTTATTGGTTAAATCAATTTCATTTTCTAAATCAAATGTGACAGTAGCACCTTCTTGAGAAAAATTTAATATATTCAAGGGTGATGAATTTTCTGTTAACACAAGTTGATCAGAAGTAATAGCGTTTGAACTTTCAAATGTAACACTGGTAGTAGATGTGAAATTCACATTACTTGCTCGAGCAGAAATATCAACATTATCAGCATCATAATAGATTGTTTCATCACCACTAACAATATAAACATGTACCTCTCCAGCAGCATTGGGATTAGTCATATCAATAAAGCGATCAAGAGCGACATCTTTTTCCCAAGAACTTGTTCTAACAATCATACCCAGTTCAGTAGCACCAACTAAATTGGTATCTGCTAATTCTAACGTCAAGACTTTTCCGAACTCATCTTCGCCATTAAAATTATAGGCATTCCCTTCGCCTTCAGTAGGTTTGTTGGGCCATAACCATAAGTTCCACCCACTATAATTTGGATCAAATCTATGATAATGGGCAACTAATGTTGTGGCTTCCGCTGAATAAACTTCAGTTGAAAGTCCTGATAAAGTTAAAATAAATGCTAATATAACGATAAATATTAAATGTAATTCTTTCATAATTTCCTCCATTTTCTAATGTAGGATAATTATAGCACAAGTTGTTAAAATAATCGCTGTGGTAGCGGTTTCACTTTTGCATTAATTTTTAAATACAATCAAAATAAACATTGTTTAATTCGATAATTTCTTATATAATAGAAATAGTGATAAAACTATACAGAGACGAAAGGTGATATTTTATGGCTAATAATAATGAAGAAACTAAACTTAAAGAATGTGTTAACTGTGGCAAACAAGTAGATTTTGAAGTTGAGATATGTCCACATTGCGGGATGTACTTAAGAGATGAACGTTTACATGATAAAGGCGGGATCACATGGTCTATCGCTGCTGCAATTTTAGCACTGGGTGTTATCATTTTAGCTAAAGTTGTTGCATATTGGTTTATGATTGGACTTGTTGTTCCAATTGTTGTGTATGTTATTATAAAAGGTAAACATCCACTATCTGCAAGATGGTTTGGCTTTGGTGTATTTATTCCAGTTGTAGGTTATATCTTATACGAATTAATAAACTTTATTGTTACAATTACAACCGACCCCACATACGACATTGTTGTTAACTTAATTTCATAGTATAATTTTAAAACCGAAAATTAAATTTTTGGTTTTTTCTTTTATTTAACAATTCTGGTATAATAAGATAGAGGGTGAAAAACATGATTGAATTTAATGAAACTGTCTATCGAGATATTCTTAATATCTACAATCCTGAAAACAAACATAAAGATAAACTTAACAAAAAATCTATTCAGGATGTAAAATACACATTAGAATTTTTGAAAATAGCTTATGAATTAAACAAGGAATCAATTTATATAAATTATATGAGTTGGTTGGGATTATTATTGGAAAATTTAGGGTTTCCTAAAAATTCTGCTGAGCATCTTCATGAGTCGCTTTCGATATACTTTAAAACTAAAGATGAAGATGTATATTCCTTTTTGAAAAACGCTTCATTTAAGGGAATCAAGTATAATAGATTTAAATATGAAGGGAAATATAAAGAAGAATATAAAAATTATTTAAGTCATATATTAAACCGAAACAAACCTAAGGCTATTAAAACAATCATGGATATGAAAGACCAGGATATTCCTATTATTGATATTTATACCAGCGTTTTACAACCTACAATGTATAAAGTAGGACAACTTTGGCATGAAAATAAAATATCTGTGGCAATGGAACATTATGCTACTGTTATTACACAATATATTATGTCTCTGTTTTATTCCACATTGTTTTCTAACACTCATAATAAAGGTAAATTAATAAGTTGTGTTGTCGGAAACGAATTACATGAACTTGGGATTCGTATGATTTCGGATATTTTTGAACAAGATGGATGGGATACCACATTCTTAGGAAGTAATATTCCTCCAGCAGAAGTTTTAAGAATGGTGAAATCAATAGAACCAAGAATAATCGCACTAAGCCTCACAATGCCAGAACATTTATCAGAATTAAAAACATTGATTTCTGATATTAGAAAATTAGAGGTAACCACTAATCCAATTATTTTTGTAGGAGGGCGACCATTTATACTTGATGAAACCTTATATGAAACAGTTAATGCAGATGATTACGCCTTAGATATTGAAGACTTTTTAAAGAAGGTGAAGCAATTTGAGTGATGCATATGCAGAGTTTAACATAAAAGGAAACGGAGAACTAAAATCCATATTAGTTAATAAGACAGAAATTGATTTAAAACCTAAACAAAATATAATAGAAGTTGTTCAAGCTAATTTTCATCATAAAATATTAGAAGCAATCAAACAAACGAAAAAACATGAGTTGGCTTTCATTAGGGATGTCGTGACTGTAAATAAAACAAAATTCACCGTTATTTTCCGAAAAACAAACAATCACTTCCGTATTATTATGATAGAAGCAGTTGATGAGATGACGCATATTTTAGAGGATATAATTTCAACTCAAAATGAGCAGATTAATAAAACAAGGAATCTATATAAACAATTAGCGAAATCTGAAGAAGAAAAAGATTATCTAGATGAATTAATGGTAATTAATAATGAATATATAAATTTACAAAGAGAATTAGAAAAGAAGAATCAACAACTTAAAGGCTTGAATCAAAAATTACGTGAATTAAATAGCACAGATTATCTTACTGAAATAAAAAATAGACGAGGCTTTTTTGATGATTTAAAAATCATGAATGAATCTGACGATAGTGTTCTTATCATGATGGATTTTAATAATTTTAAAATTATTAATGATACATTTGGACACAACAAAGGAGATGAGGTACTTAAATTATTTGTCTCTTTGATGAAAGAAAAAATTGCAAATAAAAATGCACAGTTATATCGGTTAGGTGGCGATGAATTCGCTATTATTAAACAAAAAGATGAAGGATTCGATATTCAAAAAGCTATCCAATTTATCGACAACAAATTAAATGAGATTCACGAAGATTTATCCATATCTTTTGGAACTGCTAATATTACAAAAGATAAACTAAAAGCAAAAGAACCCGAATATTTCATGCACAAAGCTGATAAAAAAATGTATCATCATAAAGAACATAAAAAAAGCGTTGAAAAACAAGTCGTTTAAAACAAGATATAACCGTATTTAAGTGGATTAAACTTATATACGGTTATTTTTTTAATGTTGAATGTTTTATAGTATAATGAAACTAGGTGATTAAAATGAAAGATACAAAGTTAGATATATTTAGAAAAAAAGAAATAACAGATCTTGCAATTGTTGCCCATCAAGATGATGCCGAAATTATCGGATTCAATGGCATCATAAATTCGTTTGAGTCTTCTCGAAGAAAATTTGGAACGATTGTTGTGACAAATGGTTCAGGAGCTAAGAAAATATCTAAATACCTAGAAATGTCGAAAGAAGACTATATAAACAAAAGAAATCAAGAGCAATTGAAAGCTGCTACTATAGGAAAGTATTCATTTGTTAATTTTTTAAAATATGAATCTTCAGAATTGATTACTCAGAAAGATAACGTTATAAATGATCTCAAATTAATAGTAAAAAAATTAAATCCTCAAAACATTTATATTCATCATCCTTTAGATCCACATAAAACACATATGATATTATCTAGATTAACGCTTGAAGCGATAAAGTTATTGCCAAAAGAAAACCGTTTAAATAAGATATATGCGATCAATCTGTGGGGAAATAATCAAATCTATCTAGGTAAAAAGACATCTTTTGATATGACGAATAACGCGCTTTTGATAAAAGAACTATT
>JAIPGF010000041.1 GCA_021736205.1 Candidatus Izemoplasma sp. | reverse complement strand
CTGCGACATAGCCTCCTACAACACCAATGGCTTTTGACAATGTTCCAATAATGAAATCAACACGGCCATGTAGATCAAAATGATCAACTATTCCCCGACCACTTTCACCTAATACACCGCTTCCATGAGCGTCATCTACGTAAGTTAAGCAATCATATTTTTCAGCTAATTCAACGATTTCTGGTAATTTTGCTAGATCGCCATCCATGCTAAATACACCATCAGTGATAATTAATACATTCTTATAATTGTCTCTTTTTTCTTTTAAAATTTCTTCTAGATGTGCCATATCACTATGGTTAAATATCGCTCTGTCAGCTCTTGCAAGTCGGACACCATCAATGATAGAAGCATGATTTAATTCATCTGACACAATCAAATCACCTTTAGATACAATTGCTTGAATAGTACCAATATTACAATTTAAACCACTTTGAAATGCCATAACAGCATCTTCTTTTTTAAATTCGGCAAGTTTTTCCTCTAATTTACCAATTAGATCATAATTTCCGACGATTGTTCTTACTGCACCAGCCCCAGCACCATAATTATCAACAGCATCTTTTGCTGCTTGTTTAACGCGCGGGTGATTAGCAAGTCCTAAGTAATTATTACTTGATAAATTAATGACTTCTTTGCCATTTAAGATAATTCGGTTATCACAAGGTCCTTCATTGACAGGAAGTTCTCGGTACACACCATCTTCTTTTAGTTCTTCTATTTTATCTTTAAGGTACGTTAATTCATGTTCTTTCATTTTTTCACTCTCCTGGAATTAATACTATTTTCCCACTGTTTCCACTTTTCATAATTTTCATTGCTTCATCTATATCTTTTAGTGGCATTGTATGTGTAATGATTTTATCTAATTCTAACACATCTTCATCGATTAATCGCTTCACTTCATGCCATGTATCATAAATACGTCTTCCAACAACACCATAAATATGTATTCCTTTAAATACAACATCATTCGCTAAATCTAAATCAATATCCTTGTCTGGTATACCAAGTAAGCTAATAGCTCCACCGCGTTTAATATAATGAAAAGCTTGTTCAATCGCGGTTTTATTTCCACTAAATTCTCCTATAACATCGGGACCTTTACCATTTGTTTCTTCTAACACGCGTTTAATAACATCTTCTTTTTTGGGATTGATTATAACATCAGCGCCAAGTTCTTTTGCTAAGTTTAAACGATATTCATTAACTTCAATTGCTATAATTTTTTTAGCGTTATAGGCTTTTGTAACATTCACGGCTAATAATCCTATAGGACCACAACCAACAATAACAACATCCTTCCCCTCAACATCAAAATGATTCATTGTATGAACAGCATTTCCCAGCGGTTCTTGAATACTAAGGTGTAAGGGATTAGCGTCTTTACTATTAATAAAACAATTAGCTGCAGGAATTTTTACATACTCTGCAAAACACCCATCTGTATCCACACCAATGATTTTTGTGTTCTCACAAATGTGACCATTACCACTTTTACAAAACTCACATTCACCACAGATGATATGTGTTTCTGCACTGATGATATCACCAAGATTAACACGTGAAACATCTGATCCTAATTTTACAATTTCACCACTAAATTCATGCCCTGCAGTAAATGGTAGTTTTAATCTTTTTTTAGCCCAATCATCATATATATAAATATGATAATCTGTTCCACACACACTCGTATGATGAACTTTAACCAAGACCTCATCAGGAGCTAAATCTTTTGGTATTTTCTTTTTAGTAATTGTTAACCCTGTTTCTGGTTTATCCTTAACGACAGCTGTCATAAATTCTTTATCTGTTTTCATAATCGTCTCCTTTATTAAAAACGCTTACATTACATTTGATATTATAACATACTTTTTTCTTTTGTATAGGGATTTTTTTCCAGAAAAAAAAGGCGATTTCTCGCCTTTTTTAGTTATTCTTCTTCATCATCTTCGTCTTCGTCTGGTGATTTTTGTTTAATTGCTTCAGGTTCAACGAATTCATCTTCTGCTTCAAGTTCGTCGATTTCTCCTTCTTCAGTTGTAGTTGTTTCAACTTCTGCTTCAGAAATTGTCGCTAAGCTTACAACAACCGCATCAGGATCAGCTAACACTGTAATTCCTTCAGGTACATCAATGTCACGTACATAGATTGGTTCATCTACTGTAACGTCTTTAACATCTACTTTAATAGATGATACACCTTCTCCAACATGGTATTCAACTTCTAATTCATCCATACTTACAGTTAATACATGTCCGACAACTTTAACTTTATCTCTATTCAAGAATGCTAAAGTAACGTCAGAAGTGATAGTGTCTCCAGATGAAACTTTTTGTAAATCAAAATGAAGAAAATGAGAATGGTTCATAATATCAGTTTGATAGTCTTTAATATATACGATATGCTCATCGCCATCTAAATCGATAGTGAATGTCATACTTGTTCCATATTTATTATAAGCTTGACGGACGTCAGTTTCTAAAATTTGAATTGAAACTGGATCAATACCGCTACCATAAACAACACCAGGTACTAAACCTTGTTCTCTAATGACTTTATTTTTGTCATTTCTTTTTTCTACTTTCATGATTTCACTCCTTTACTATATGAATTATAGCATAAAACATTTATTATTCAACTTAAATATAGAAAATTTTATGGAATGAGTGTTGTTTGTTTTCTATTAAATAATAATGTATAATTAATTCATAAACTATCTGAGGTGAATAAAATGCTTAAACGATATGCTTTGATTTTCTTAATTTGTGTATTCATTTCTTTTGTTGGTGTGATTAGCGGTATTTATTTAATAAATATGAATGGAATCTCTGTGTTTGAAAAAAATCAGATTGAACACAAAAAAGATACTACTAAACTTTACTTTGATGGTCTTTATAGACAACTTGAAATCATCCTCACTTCTCATGCAGTTTGGACTGATTCCAACATCGCCTTAAAAGCTAAGGACGCTATTTGGCTAGAAACCTACGTTTCAAAATATTTAATAGAGGGAGATTTTGATGTAGATTTTGTGCTTATTAGAAATGAAGATGAAACATTTACACAAGCATATAACATTGATTCTTCTCAACTTACTTCAACACAACTATATGATCGTGTTCTAAACAACAAAACCTTTGAGAAAAGTTTAATTTGGATTAACGAAAATGCCTATTTAATTAGTGGTATCCCTTTTCAAAACGATGATAGGACTGATAAAAATGGTATACTCATTATAGGAATGAAACTTGATGATGAAAAACAAGATAATTTGAAAACAATCCTTGGTGAATTACATCAGGATCATCTTATAATTTCAAATGATCAATCATCTTTCTTAGAACAAGGTATCGATGATTCGTTATTTATTACAATTGATTCTATCGATGATCCGGTTAAAATTTATGCTCATTTTGAATTTGAGTTTTCTGATTATTTAAAAAGTAGTATTTTAAGGCATAGTCTAATAATCTCTTCAGTAGCTATTATTATAATTTCACTTTCTTTTATCAAAATGATAAAGAAGTTTAACTCAGAATTGAATTATACAGTTAATAAGATCCAACTTCAAGATCCAAATAATCCAGATTATAAAAAAATCCCTTTATCAAGGTTTCCCGAATTGAATCGTATTATTGCTCCTTTTAATATTCTAGGTAAAAAAGTCTCTAATAATTACAAAACAGTTCTTAAAAAGAATATCGAAATTGTCAAAATCTTATCTCGTGTAAGTGAATTAAACGATTCTTACACAAAAGAACATGGTGATTCAGTTAGCCATCTAGTGAAACTCATTGGAAAAAAATTAGATGTAACACACATTGATCAACTTGTCTTGAGTGCTAAGTTGCATGATATTGGGAAAGTTTTCATTCCTCTGGACATATTAAATAAGAAGGGAAAACTTACTAAAAAGGAATATGATATTGTTAAAGAACATCCAAAACACGCATTTGATATACTAAATGGTATAAAGGGCTTTGACTTAATTAATTCTGGCATTATGCATCACCATGAAAGATATGATGGAAAAGGTTATCCAGATGGTCTTTCTAAAAATAATATACCACTTTTTGCTCGTATTATTGCTGTAGCTGATGTGTTTGATGCACTAACTTCAGACCGTTCTTATCGTAAAGCATTCTCTAAAGAGAAAGCGATTAAAATTATACGCGATGGTAAACATTCACATTTTGATCCAGATATCGTTGGTATTCTATTAGAAATTATAAAACAATACGAGGAGGTTGACAATGAGACCTAATCAACCTGTACCAAAATACATTCATATTGCGTATTTAATTGCCCAAAAAATTAAAAAAGGGAAAGTCAAAGAAAATGAACGTTTAAGAGGACGATCCTTAGCTAGTAGTGAATTTAATGTCTCATCAGAAACTGTAAGACGTGCTTTTTCTATTTTACAAGATAACGGGATTGTAGAGATTAAGAAAAACAGTGGTACTTACGTTCTTTCAAGAGCAAAAGCTATTAGATTCTTAAAAATATATAATGAACAAGAAAATTCAAGAAATACGTTTAAAAAAATATATGAGATTATAGGCAATCAGAAAAAACAAGCTAAAAAGTTACAAAAGGAGATTAAGAAATTAAATGATCAACAACGTAAGTTATTTGATGATTCTCCAATTGAAGTCTTTGAAATAAAAGTACCTGAAAAATCACAAGTGATAAATCATTCTGTAAAAGAGGTTGATTTTTATACCAATACTGGTGCAACACTCTATGGAATTCAATCTGAAACCAAGATTATTTCCTCGCCTGATTACAATATAAAAATACAAAAAGGAGATATATTATTCTTTTCGGGAAACAATACCGTTTTTAAGAAAACACTTACATTTATAAATCCTAAAACCTGAAATTGCTTACATGCTAGTAAACGCCTTTATTTAGGCGTTTTTTATTCGTTTATTTTTTCTCGTTTTCATAGCCAATCTGTTGCACTACTGACAACTTTGTGATAATATGTAGGTTGTAAGTTTAAAGGAGGATTTATATGAAAAAAATATTATTATTTTTATTAACGGTATTTGCTGTATTTACATTTACAGCATGTGTACCAGAAGAAACAATTAAAGTCGGTGAGGGAAGCTGGGCATCAAATGCCTTTCATGACCAAGTAGCCAAACTCATCATTGAAGAAGGATATGGTGTAGACGTTAATGTTGTACCTGCTGATACATCAGTAATGGTTACAGCATTAAAAACAAATGATGTTAACTTAACAATGGAACTTTGGAGTGACAATGTTCCGACGTATAAAGATGACATCGCTGCAGGTGAATATGTAAAAGCATCAACAAACTTTGATGATAATCTTCAAGGGATTTATATCCCCGCATATTTACAGGAAGAATATCCAGGATTACAAACTGTTGAAGATCTTAAAGATTACGCACATTTATTTCCAAATCCAGAAGGTGGAGACAAAGGAATAATTTATGGAGGACCAACAGGATGGAGTGCAACAGCATTTCTTAATAACAAAATTCCAGCATATGGTCTTGATGAATTTTACACGTTTAAAACTGCTGATTCAACAGCTGCTTTAAATTCTACATTGGCTTCTGCTTATGCAAGTGAAGATCCATGGGTAGGATATAACTGGGAACCAACTTGGGCAATGGGACTTTATGATATGGTGTTGTTAGAAGACACACCTTATAATGAAGCTGACTTTGCTGAAGGTATTGGTGCCTTTCCAACAGTCGATGTAAATGTTGTGGTTGATTCTGAATTTGAAGAGAATTATCCTGAAATATTCGAGTTTCTAACACATTATGAAACAACATCTGATATTACTTCTTCTGCACTCGCTTATATGGAAGAAAATGATTTAAAAGCTGAAGATGCAGCTGTTTGGTTCTTACAAAATAACGAAGATATTTGGGCTGAATGGGTCACCGATGATGCATATGATAACATCATTGATGCGATCAATTCAAAATAAACAATAAAAAAAATACAATGTGTTTTTACACATTGTATTTTACTTGAATAAGGAGTGATTAAATGCTTAACTTTCCCGAATTTTTAGAATTCTCTGTAAGCCCAATCTTCGATTATGCTGTTGATTGGCTATTACGGAATTTTTCATTTATATTTGATTTTATTACCTTGGTTATTGCAACAATGTTTAATACACTTGAAATTGCACTTAACTTTGTCCCCTGGTGGGTTTATATCATTGGTTTATTTTATGTTGCCTACAAGCAATACAATATTAAAACAGGATTTATGCTTTCTGGATTACTACTTCTAATAGGAGTCTTTGGTTTTTGGGAAATGATGATCTATACATTAGTTATTGTTATAATTAGTGTTATTGTTTCAATTTTAATAGGATTACCTGTTGGTATTATGATGGCTAAAAGTGATAAATTAGAAGCTATTTTAAAACCAGTCTTGGATATGATGCAAACAATGCCAAGTTTCGTTTACTTAATACCAGCTATTATGTTGTTTGGATTAGGTAAGGTCCCGGCGGTATTTGCAACAACTATTTATGCAATCCCCCCACTAATTCGTTTAACATATCTTGGTATCTCAAATGTAGACGAAGAAGTTATTGAAGCTGGCCAATCGTTTGGTTCAAATCCCAGACAAATGTTATTTAAAATTGAACTACCACAAGCTTTATCAACGATAATGACTGGTATAAACCAAACAACTATGATGGCAATGGCGATGGTTGTAATCAGTTCAATGATCGGAGCCGAAGGACTTGGTAAAGAAGTCTTAACCGCTATTGATCGGCTAAAAGTTGGAGATGGATTCCAAGCTGGTTTTGCTGTGGTCTTTTTAGCTATTATACTCGATAGAATTTTACAAGGATCCACCAAAAAAGTTGGAGGTGAACACTAGTGAATAACCCTAAAATACAAATTAAAGACTTAGAACTTGTCTTTGGAAAAGGTAAAAAACTTAAAAAAGGTATTGAACTATTACATGATGGTGCCTCTAATCAAGAAATAAGAGAAAAAACAACCGCAGCCGTAGGGGTTCGTAAAGCAGACTTTTCTGTAAAAGAAGGAGAAATGTTTGTAATTGTTGGACTCAGTGGGAGTGGTAAATCTTCACTTATTCGTTGTATGAATTTACTTAATATGCCCACGCATGGTTCTGTTGAAATAGATGGAGAAAATATCTTAGACTACAATAAAGCGGAGTTAATTAAATTTAGACAAGAAAAAATTTCAATGGTATTTCAACATTTTGGATTATTATCTCATCGAACCGTTTTAGAAAACGTTGAATATGGTTTAGAAGTCTCTGGTTTTAGTGAGAAGGATCGCGATGAAAATGCAAGAAAAGCGATTGATATCGTTGGATTAGAAGGTTGGGAAGATTATTATCCTGATCAATTAAGTGGGGGAATGAAACAACGTGTTGGACTTGCAAGAGCCTTGGCAAATGATCCTGAGATACTATTGATGGATGAACCATACAGTGCACTAGATCCACTTATAAGACGCGAAATGCAAGAAGAGTTGCTTAACCTAGAAGAATATATGGATAAGACTATTGTTTTCATCACTCATGATATGAACGAAGCATTCAAAATGGGTGACCGCATAGCCTTAATGAAAGATGGTGTCATTGTTCAACTTGGTAAACCGAATGAATTCTTTGAAAATCCTGCAAGTGATTATGTTGAAGACTTTATTGCCGATGTAGATAAAACACAAATTTTAAAAGCTAAACAAGTTATGAATGATGTCCCTGTTGTATTTAAAAAAGGCATGACACGTAAAAAAGTCATCAAACAAATGGAAAAACACGAATTATATACTGGTTACATTGTTGATGATGATAATAAATTTATTGGCTCAGTCACGATTGATTTCATTAAAAGTGCGAGACATAAAAAAATTGATGATTTAATTAAAACAGATGTTCAATCGTTTTATCGTCAACGATACTTAAAAGAAATTATTCCTTTAATGGATGAATGTGAATTTGATATACCAATTGTTGATAGTAAAAATAGATTGCGTGGAACAATTGATAAGGATCTATTGATTAGTTCATTGAATTAAATATAAAAAAAACAGACTTTGGCCAAAGTCTGTTTTTTCGAAAGAGAATTATGTTCACGTTGCTACAAAGAGAATAATGTTTACTTTGTTACAATGTATATAATACAGTTTTTCTATAGAGATTCAAGCGCTATATAATAAAAAAAATAAACAAATTAAAAAAAGATGTCTACGACTATATATCACACGTGGACATCTTTTTAATTACTTAATATAGTATTTATATTTAGGTCTCCCAACAGTCCCATAATCAATGCGTTTTTCAATTTCATTTTGATCTGTTAAATAATCTAAATATTTTCGCAGTGACACTTTGCTTAAATTCGTAATTTTAGATATTTCTTCAACATCTAGAAGTTGTTTTTTATACGTTTTTAAAGCGGACACGATATAATTTAGTGTCTCTTTTTGGAGTCCTTTTGGTAGTTCTTGTTGAGAATTTGTATGAATCATCTTATCAATATCGGTTTGTTGTAAATTTTCTTTTTTATTAAATGTTTTAAATTTTAATTCACATCTGTAAACGGCATTATTAAAGCGTTCTTGTGAAAAAGGTTTAACCAAATAATCAACGATTCCTAAGTTTAAAAATTCACTGATTGTTTTGTTATCATTCATAGCTGTAATAGGAATCACCGAGACATTGCTTCCTTCTTCTCTTAAAGCTTTAAGTACTTCTAATCCAGACATTCCTGGAATATTCACATCTAATATAACCAAATCAATATCAGCATCGTGTTCTCTTATATAACGATAGGCCTCATTCCCATTTTCAATTGTGTTTAAAATATCAAAATTTTTAAGCTGTTCTAAATAATGTTTGTGAATCTGAGCTACCATTGGATCATCTTCTACAATTAATATTTTTAATTTCATTTTTTCTCCTTATTTAATACAATCTCAAATTTGGTACCCAACTCATCTGTTTCTATTTTAACATCTCCGTTATAAAAATAAATAACTTCTTTTACTAAACTTAATCCTGTTCCTCGTGAGTTACCGTTTTTAGAACTAACTCCGCGATGAAAAATACGATTTTTAATACTAGGATCAATTCCGCCTGCATGATCAATAACAGTGATTTTTAATGATGTCTCATCATCAAACAAATCAACAACGATATTATCTTCTCTTTCATTATCTAAATATGCTTCAAAAGCATTGTCAATAAGATTCCCTAAAAGTAATACAATATCATCAGAATCAATTGGCGTATGCATCTCACTTAAAGAAGAATCTGCTGTTAATAAAAGATTGATATTATATTCTTTACATTGAATCTCTTTCCCGACAAACAACGCTAGAACGCGTCCATCATTAATACGCGAGGTATAATAATCACTCGCAAGATTTGTTTTATACACCTTTTGCATAATATAATCTTCGGCTTTTTTGTATTCTTTGATTTTTATTAAGCCTAGTAACACATGTAATTTATTTTGAAACTCATGTTTTTGACTTCGTAAAGCATTGGCTATTTTATGGTATCCTTCTACTTGTCCTTGAAGACTATCCACTTCTAATGATGAACGAAATAAAACCGTTGCACCAATGACATTGTCTCCTTTTAAAAGCGGAAATTTACTAACTAATAATTTATTATTTTTAAAAACCTTAATCTTATTATAACTTTTTTCCTTATGTTCAAGAGTACTTTTTAAATCAATCTCAGGCAGCACATCAAAAATACGTTTACCATAATCCTTTTTCGTTAAGTCGAAAAATTCTCTACTTGCCTTATTAAGTGTCGTTATTTTATAGTCCTTATCGACTGAAATAACACCCTCGTTTAGCTCTTCAATCGTTGTAATATTCTCAGCGCATAAAAATTTCTCTTCTAAGTTTATGACGCGAAAGCGTCTATAACTTTCTAATAAATAAATCCCATACATACTAAATAAAATAATCTCAACCAATCCAAAAATAAATCCCGAGTGATTTGGGTGAATGTATTTATAAAATGAAAAAATAAGTAGAATAAGGATTAGATTTAGTGTAATAAATATCCATAAATTTTTGTTGGGTTTTAAAGACATATAATCACGCTTCTTTCTATTAATATAATAATTCTATTTACTATTAAACGCAAGGTATAAAGCGGTTAAATTAAAACAACCATAATGACGAAATAACCTTTAATAAATAAAAAAACTAAACTAAAAGCTTATAAACATCTATTATATGTCTTTGTTTAGGTCTTTAATGATAAATTAAATTTATTTTTATTTTTCGTAATAAATTGGTTTTGTATCTAGTATTAAAAGTGATAAAATAAATACGGTTAATTCTTGACGATATGTATGAGAGGAGAATATTATGATTGATATTAATTTAAACCTTAATGAACTAGATCAAAGTTTACTTAAAAAGTTAGATAACTACGTTGATTCGTTAGAAAATCCTGAAGGAAGTTTAATTAATATTTTACACCGTGCTCAGAAAATTTTTGGACACATTCCACATAATTTACAATTATATATTTCTCGTAAAGTAAATGTGAGTGCTGCACGCGTAAACGGTGTTGTTAGTTTTTACTCTTACTTCAATGAAGAAAAAACGGGAGATTATTTAATAAGTGTTTGTATGGGGACCGCATGCTATGTAAAAGGTGCTGAAAAGGTCTTACATAAATTACTTGAAGAACTAGACATCGAACAGGGAAAAACGACTGAAGACGGAAAATTCACTATAAAAGATGTGCGTTGTATTGGTGCATGTGGACTTGCCCCTGTTGTCACAATCAATGAAGATGTCTTTGGACATATTACAAAAGTTTCTGCATTAGAGTTGTTAGATAGTTATCGAGGTGAGAAATAATGCCAATTAAAAGTTTAAAAGAATTAAAAAAGTTGAGAAAGTCATTACAGAATCAAGTCAATTTACGACAAAAAGGCGAAGTTGAAGGTAACCAAATAGAAATCTTAATTGGT
>JAIPGF010000040.1 GCA_021736205.1 Candidatus Izemoplasma sp. | reverse complement strand
TCTTGGATTTCTATTAATTCACTGGTATAATTTTCTTGCATTGGGAACCTCCTTATGGTTTTGTCGTTAACTTAATTATATAGGATTCGGTTTTCCAATGCACTTTTTTTATCCACACCCCTAAGAAGATTATAGAACCTATAAATAAAAGAGTTTAAAAACTCTTTTTTTTATTGATAAAAGAGATATTAAATGCTATTATTTTTATTGAAATGAGGTGTCTGAATGAAAAAAATAATCATATTACTCGTTATTTTAATGACAGCTGTATTAGTATCATGTAATAGTGACAAAGTAACGGTTCCCAATTTTTATGACAAGCCATATAATGACGTTTTGAAATGGGGCGTTGATAATGATATTTCAGTAACCCCCAATAGTCTTTATAGTGACGAAGTAGAACCCTTAAATGTATTAGACCAATCAATTGAACCTGGAACCATAATAGATAAAGGAGATGACATAGCTATTACTTATTCAAGAGGCTACGATCCAGAAGGTGTAATTTCCTTACCAGATTTTACTGGTCAGTCACAAGAAGCAATTAAAAATTTCTTTCAACAAGAAGATATTAAAAAATATCGTTTCTTTTATACATTTGACCCCAACACACCCAAGGATGAATTTGTTAAAATTGATGTTATAAAACAAGAAGATAGAGATGCCTATAAGCGTAAAGATGAGTACAATATCTACTTGTCAAAAGGTGCATTAGAAATAGAAGAATTGCGTTTCACAAACCCTGATGTTATACGTGGTGTGAACTTAGGTGGCTGGTTTGTGCTTGAAGGATGGATGACACCTTATTTATTTGAAGGAGTCAGTGGTTCTGATGAGACTGTTTATTTAGATCAAGCCCCCAATGCAATTGAACGAATTGAAGAGCATTGGGACACCTTCATTACAAAAGATGATTTTTACTATTTAAAATCAATTGGAATCACTACTGTACGCTTACCTATACCTTGGTGGTTATTTGGTGGAGTTGCTTACGAATATGATGAAACACTTGAATATCATAGTGCATTACCTTATGTTCATCGAGCTATGAGTTGGGCTGATGAACTTAATATGAACATTCTTTTAGATTTACATACTGCACCAGGTGGTCAAAACGGATTTGATAATGGTGGCTTAACAGACATTTTACAGTGGCCTTATCATGAGGAATATATCCAAAAAACATTAGAAGTGCTTGAGCAACTGACTATAGAATTTAATAATTATTCTTCCTTTTGGGGAATAGAAGTTTTAAATGAACCGGGATGGTCAGTCCCAATCGATACCCTTCAGCAATTTTATGTAGATGCCTATAACTTAATCAGAGAACACAATCAATCAATCTATATAGGATTTCATGATGGTTTTAGAAGTTATCTGACTGATACATGGACCACATTTTTTGAAGAAAATAATTTCTCTCGTGTCTTTTTTGATCTGCATTTATACCAAGCGTTCGGTGATTCTTGGCAAGACTTTGATATCTTTGATCACTTAACTTGGGTAGAAGTTGAACAAACAAAGACAATTAATCGTTATAAAGGAATTGTACCTATTGTTATTGGTGAATGGTCATTAGGACTACAAAATAATGTGTTTGAAGGATTTTCTGAAGACGCAAAAACAAAAATGAAACAAGCCTTTGCTAACAAACAATTAAATCTATATGAAACAACTTTTGGCCACTTCTTTTGGAGTTATAAAATAGATAGAGAATCACATCTCGAGTGGGATTTTAAACGTTTAATTGAAACTGGCTTATTTCCTAACAACTTTGAAACAGAGTAAATTCTGTTTCTTTTTTTGCTTGTTTATAAATTGTAAGCGATTTATGAAATCGTTTTAGAAAAATATTGAAAACGATTTCGTTATATGCTATACTACTGACAAATAGGGCTTTACTATGTCATAAGCAAAAATGACATTAACCCAAATAAAATTATTATAATAGGAGGAAAGAGAGAGTATGAAGAAATTATTAATGTTAGTTGCTTCATTAACCCTTGTGTTTGGACTAGTAGCATGTGATCAAACACCTGGTGATGATGGTGGCGACGATACAACATTAGACACGATCACTTTGGAGGGTATTGAAGACCGCGAAGTGTTTGTTGATGATTCAGTTAATTTACTTGATGGTGTAACTGCAACAGGTAATGACGGTGAAGATTATTCTGACGCTGTTTCTGTTGATTCAGAAACATGTACTATCAGTGATAATGGCGTTTTAGACACTTCAGGTGCGATGATTTGTACAATTGATTATGAGGCATTTGCTGAAGGTGTTGTTGCACGAGCACAAGCTCAAGTAACAATTAAAACTGAACCAATTCAAGTTTCAGGTCCAGTCGTTATGAATTGGGACTTTGAAGATGAAACTGATTTAGAAGGTTGGAGCATTTATGTTGCCAACGGTGGTTCAATTGATATGTCGGTTGAAGATGGCGCTATGAAATTAATTACGACATCTGGAGCAGCACGTTATGAAACACGTTTAGACTATCAAGGTGTTCCATTAGAACAAGGTGAAGATTACAAAATTTCATTCAAAGCAAAATCAGATACTGATGGTAAAAAATTCCATTTAAATTTTGGTGAATTATTACCTTCAGATCCATATTTTACTCCATTCAAAGCAGAAGGTGTAGATATATTTACATTAACTAATGAATGGCAAACATTTGAAGTAACATTCACAATGAATATAAATAACCAATCTGGTGGACCATTATTCGAAATGGGTAATATGGAAGGTTCGCAAGATTTAGACGCTACAATTTGGATCGATGATCTTGAAATTCAAGGTGGAAGTGGAGAAGATGTATTTGCTCCAACAATCAATGGTGCCGATGACATGTATGTTGCTGTTGGTGAAGACTTTGATGCACTTGAAGGTGTTACTGCAAACGACAACATAGATGGTGACATTACTGATGAGATTCAAGTTTTAGGAGAGACTGTTGATACAACTGTTCCTGGTACATACAATGTTGTTCATACTGTAACGGATGAAGCAGGTAACTGGACGAGTGTATCTCGTGTTGTTACAGTAGTTGATTTTGTAGCTGATGAAAACAACGTAGATGTTACTACAGCATTTGATGCTGATATGGTTATCAGTGATGATGATGCTGCATCATGGTTTACAACGATTGTCTATGGTGAACCAATCTTTACAGCTGAAGTAGTAGATGGAGAACTTGTTATTGTATCTGCTAAAGATGGCGACAAAGATTATGGTACAAATTACTGGGATCACATTGTAAGATATACAGACATGAAATTTGTTGACGGTCAAATTTATCGTATTACTTTTGATGCTAAGACAGATGAAATGGGTAATGAAACAGCTAATATGATGGTTAAAGTTGAAAGTTCTGACTTTGCAGCAGAAAAAACACTTGTTGTTGAAGATACTTATGGAACACAAACATTAACTTTCAGATATACTGGAAATTCAACATTAAACGGTGCATTATTATTCTTTGTTGGTGGACGTGAACACGTTATCTCAATTAAAGATATTGATGTATTAACTGAAGCTGCTGCAGCTGAGGTAGATAACGCACCATTCTTTGGAGAAATTAAATCATTCAAAGGTAATGCTATCGAAGTTGACACAGCATTAGATGCAATTGAAGCTTATGATATCGAAGATGGTATTTTGGTTCCTGTTATCACTGCTGTAGGACCAAACGGTGAAACTGAATTTGATTCTAATATTCCTGGTGAATGGGAAGTTACATTAACAGCAACAGACAGTGCTGATCAAGAAACAAGTGTTACATTTATGGTAACTGTCTTAGATGCATGGACATTCCGCGATACTGCATGGGAAGCATGGTACGGAGACCAATGGAGTGGTGCAACTGACTCAATTGTAACTGTTAATGAAGGTGAACTTGTTGTAGATGTTATTTATGAAGGAACACCTGCAAGTTATGCAACTCAAGTATTCCAAGAAGGATTTGCTGTAGAACAAGGTAAAACATACCGTATTTCATTCGATGCACGCGCTGATGAAGCGAAAGATATTAATGTTGCATTCGGTGACGCATTAGATACAGATCCATGGTTTACAAACTTTGCAGAAATGACAAATGTAACACTCGGAACAGAAATGACAACTTACACAATTGATTTTGAAATGACAGAACCAACGACAGAAGACCAAGGTAAATTAGTCTTTGAACTTGCAACTGCTGTTAATACAAAAGTATATATTGATAATGTTAAAATTGAAGAAACAACTGCGATTGATGGAGACATCGTTGCGGAAACAAACCAAGTTATAGATGGTGAATTTACTGCACCTGATCCACAGTTATCATTTGATGATTCTGCATGGACAGCATGGTATGGAGACCAATGGAGTGGAGAAACAGACTCTGTTGTTGAAATCTATAATGGTGAATTAACTGTAGATGTTATTTATGAAGGAACACCTGCAAGTTATGCAACTCAAGTATTCCAAGAAGGATTTGCTGTAGAACAAGGTAAAACTTACCGTATTTCATTCGATGCACGCGCTGATGAAGCGAAAGATATTAATGTTGCATTCGGTGACGCATTAGATACAGATCCATGGTTTACAAACTTTGCAGAAATGACAACTGTAACACTCGGAACAGAAATGACAACTTATACAATTGATTTTGAAATGACAGAAGCGACTACAGAAGACCAAGGTAAATTAGTCTTTGAACTAGCAACTGCTGTTAATACAATGGTGTATATCGACAATGTAAAAATTGAAGAAACAACTGCGATTGATGGAAATATTGTTGAAGGAACAAATCAAGTTTTAGAAGGAACATTTGAATTACCTAATCCAGATGTATTATTTGAAAGTACAACATGGGCAGCATGGTATGGAGATCAATGGAGTGGAGAAACAGACTCTGTTGTACTAATAGACAATGGTGAATTAACTGTAGATGTTATTTATGAAGGAACACCTGCAAGTTATGCAACACAAGTATTCCAAGAAGGATTTGCTGTTGAAAATGGGAAATTCTACCGTATTAGTTTTGATGCACGCGCTGATGAAGCAAAAGATATTAATGTTGCATTTGGTGATGCATTAGATGCAGATCCATGGTTTACAAACTTCGCAGAAATGACAACTGTGACGCTTGACACAATGATGCAAACATATACTATTGAATTTGAAATGACAGAACCAACAACAGAAGACCAAGGAAAATTAGTCTTTGAACTAGCAACTGCTGTTAATACAATGGTATATATCGACAATGTAAAACTCGAGGAAATAGATGCATTAGGTGGAACTGTTGTTGAAGGTACTAATCAAGTTGAATATGGTGATTTTGAACCACTATCATTTGATGATTCTGCATGGGCAGCATGGTATGGAGATCAATGGAGCGGAGAAACAGACTCTGTTGTACTAATAGACAATGGTGAGTTAACTGTAGATGTTATTTATGAAGGGACACCTGCAAGTTATGCAACACAAGTATTCCAAGAAGGTTTCGAAGTTGAAAATGGGAAATTCTACCGTATTACTTTTGATGCTCGCGCTAATGAAGCAAAAGATATTAATGTTGCATTTGGTGATGCATTAGATACAGACCCATGGTTTACAAACTTTGCAGAAATGACAACCGTTACACTCGGAACAGAAATGACAACTTATACTATTGAATTTGAAATGACAGAACCAACAACTGCTGATCAAGGTAAATTAGTCTTTGAACTAGCAACTGCTGTCAATACAAAAGTATTCATTGATAATGTTAAAATTGAAGAAATTGATGCATTAGGTGGAACTATTGTTGAAGGCACAGATCGAGTTGAAGATGGAGATTTCGAATAGATTATTAAAAATCAAAATTAAACGGAGCAATTATGCTCCGTTTTTTTTGGTTTTTTTCTTTGAAAAATATATCGTTTTGTTGGAATAAATTATTGATATATAGTATTATGAATACCGGTTAAGGAGTGATATACAATGAGTACATTAATTATAAAAAATCTACATGCAAAAGTAGATGATAATGAAATTTTAACAGGTGTAAATTTAGAAATAGATACAGGGGAAACCCATGCGATTATGGGTCCCAATGGAACAGGTAAATCAACACTCGCAAGCGTTGTAATGGGACATCCTAAATATGATGTGACTGAAGGTGAAATTCTGCTCGATGGTAAAAATGTATTAGATATGAGCGTAGATGAGCGCAGCCGTGCTGGTCTTTTTTTAGGGATGCAACATCCTGCAGAAGTACCTGGTGTAACAAACAGTGACTTCATTAAAACTGCGATGAATACGCGTTTAGAAGAAGGCAAGACAATCAGTTTATTTAATTTTATTCGACAGTATGATAAAGCTGTTGAAGAACTTAAAATGAGCGAAGATTTACCTCATAGATATTTAAATGAAGGTTTTAGTGGTGGCGAGAAAAAACGCAACGAGATTTTACAAATGAAAATGTTAAAACCACGCATTGCTATTTTAGATGAGATAGATAGCGGACTTGATGTCGATGCATTAAAAGTTGTTGGAGATAATGTAACAAAGATGCAAACAGACGATATTGGATTGTTGTTAATAACCCATTATCAAAGGTTACTTGATTATATTAAAGCAGATAAAGTCCATGTCATGATGAAGGGACGTATTGTTAAAAGTGGAAATATTGATATTATAAAACGTATTGATACTGAAGGGTATGATTGGATCAAAGAAGAAGTAGGTATTGAAGATGAACGTGTCATAGTAGAAGATGAAGAAGATCAAGCAGTATTAGGAACTTGCGCGACAAAAGAAGCGCTTGATATTAAATGATTAAATACAACAAACCAGTTTTATCAAATGATACTATTTTTGATAAGATTAATACCTTATCATCAAAACTTAGCAACGTATTAATTATTAAGGATGGTCATATTTTATATAAAAACCTAGAAGATGAATACAACGATATATATATTAAGTCATATGATGAAGCTATGACTGATAAAGCTGATTTCTTCGATCAAACGAAAGAACTATATGAACTTGATGATGATGCTTATCAGTACAATTTAGAAAATGTTAATAGTGGACTCTTTATTCATGTACCAAAAAATAAAGTTGTTGCTGAACAACTTCATATATTTTATATACAAGAGTCAGTTGATTTAGTGCAAAATACAACTATTATTTTAGATGAAAGTAGTGAACTAAAGTATTTTGAGTATTTATATAATGAAGGTCAAGCTAGTATTAATTATGTCAACAATTCATTTGTTAAAGAAAACGCAAAATTAGAGTATAGTGGTCTAAGTTTGTTTAATAAAAAAGCGGTAATTAATGTTACAAGAAACTCAAGTGTTGCTCGTTATGGTACCTCTAGTATTCGTATAGCAGAGGTGAATGACTCAATTACAGAAACAAAAACAAATGTTTACCTACAAGGTAAGTATGCCTATGCTGAGGCAAAAACTATTGCTATTACATCAGGTGTACAATCTGCAAAATTTAGACAATTAATTGAACATCAAGCGCCTGAAACAGAAGGCTATATTGAAAATTATGGGGTTAGTAACCATGAAAGTGCTCTCGAGTTTGAAGGTGTTGGGAAAATCAATAAGTTTATGAAACATAGTATTGCAAGACAATCAAATAATGGAATTGTTTTAGGTAAAAAAGCCCAATTAGATGCCAATCCACTATTATTAATTGATGAATTTGACGTTGAAGCATCACATGGTGCTGCAATTGGAAAAATAGATGAAGAACAACTGTATTATTTAATGAGTAGAGGCCTTTCAACCAGAGATGCTGAGCGATTAATTATCTCAGGATTTTTATCACCTGTGTTAGAAGTGCTCTCAAGTGATGAATTAAAAGAGGATTTTAAAAACCAAGTTCAAAATAAAACACTGTAGGTGATTACATGGATGCACATGTCATTAAAAAAGACTTTCCCATTCTAAAGGACAAAACACTTGTCTATTTAGATACATCAGCCTCAAGTTTAAAACCTAACAATGTCATTGATAAAATCAATGAGTATTACAAAGAATATGGTGTTAATGTTCATCGTGGCGTGTATAATTTAAGTTATGTAGCCACATCTAAATATGAAAAAGCACGCGAAAAAATCGCGTCTTTTATCAATGCTGAATTTGAAGAAATAGTTTTTACACGTGGTGCAAGTAGTGCATTAAATTTGGTTGCAAGTAGTTATGGACTAACTAATTTATCCGCTGATGATGAAATTATAGTAAGTGAGTTAGAACATCATTCTTCTGTTCTACCTTGGCAAAACGTTAGTAAAATTACGGGGGCTAAGTTGGTTTATGTCCCTTTAAATAAAGCGGGACGTATAACAGTAGAAAACTTTAAAAAAGTCTTAACAATACATACAAAAGTTGTTGCATTGACATACATTAGTAATGTGATGGGATATATAACCCCCATTAAAGAAATTATTAAGTTAGCGCATGAAAAAGGTGCTATTGTTTGTGTTGATGCTGCTCAAGCTGCTCCGCACAAAACAATAGATGTAAAGGAAATTGATTGTGATTTCTTAGCGTTTAGCGGTCATAAAATGTGTGGTCCAACAGGTATTGGAGTGCTATATGGCAAACCTGATTTATTGGCTCAAATGCCGCCAATTGAATTTGGTGGAGACATGATTGATACGGTCGAAAAAGAACATGCAACATGGAAAGATTCTCCTTACAAATTTGAAACTGGAACCCCACCAATTGCTGAAGCTATAGGTCTTGGTGCTGCTGTTGATTATTTAGACAATATCGGACTAAAAACCATTACAGATCATGAAAAAAAATTAAGCGCATATACGATTGATAAAATGAAAGAAATTGAAGATATTGAGATTTATAATCCCAATACTGATACAGGTATTATAACGTTTAATATAAAAGGCGTGCATCCGCATGACGCAATCACGTATTTTGATGGCGATAATATAAGTATGCGTGCAGGACATCATTGTGCTCAATTACTTATAAAATGGTTGAAGGTTCCCGCCACTTTACGTATTAGTTTCTATTTATATAATACAGTTGAAGATGCCGATAAATTTATAAAGTCACTAAAAAATGCAAGAGACTTCTTTAAAGAAGTAGGATTTTAGGAGGTCATAATGGATAAATTAGAAAGATTATATCGACAAGTAATTATGGAACATTATAAAAACCCTCGTAACAAAGGGTTGAAAAACAAAGATGGGTATCACAAAGTACACATTAAAAATCCATCTTGTGGGGATGACATAACAGTTGAAACAAAAGTTGAAGACGGTATTGTTAAAGAAGTTAATCATGAAGGTAGTGGCTGTAGTATATGTTGTTCAAGCGCTAGTGTTATGAGTGAGACGCTAAAGAACAAGCCAGTTGAAAAAGCCCTGCAAATTAAAGATGAATACCTTAAGATGTTAATGGATAAAGATCGTGATGAAACCGTAGAACTAGAAGACGCTATAGCATATGTAGGAGTAAAAAAGTTTCCAGCTAGAATAAAATGCGCATCAATTGCTTGGAAAGCATTTGAGCGTGCAATTAAAGAAAGTGAGTGACCCAAATGAGCGATAAAACTAAACAAGAAATAAATACTATCATTGGGGATTATAAATATGGATTCAAGACAGAAACTAAATCTGTTTTAGATACAGGTAAGGGAATCACTGAAGAAAAAGTGAGAGAAATATCACGCATTAAAGATGAACCTAAATGGATGACTGATTTTAGAGTTAAAGCACTCAAAAAATTTAAAGAAAAGAAAAATCCAACTTGGGGACCTGATTTATCAGGTATTGATTTCGAGGATATTACCTATTATATCAAACCAAGTGAACGTAGTGAAAAAAGTTGGGATGATGTCCCTGCAGAAATTAAAGATACGTTTGATAAGATTGGAATTCCGGAAGCAGAACAAAAATATCTAGCAGGGGTTTCTACACAATTTGAAAGTGAAGTTGTTTATCATTCAACACTTAAAGAGTTAGAAGAACAAGGTGTCATCTTTACAGATACAGATACTGCTTTAAGAGAGTATCCAGAACTTGTAAAAGAATACTTTGGAACAGTTGTACCATATACCGATAACAAATACGCCGCTTTAAATAGTGCTGTATGGAGTGGTGGAAGTTTCATCTATGTACCAAAAGGGGTACATGTGGAGAAACCACTTCAAAGTTATTTTAGAATTAACTCTGAGAAAATGGGACAATTTGAACGTACATTGATCATTGTTGATGAAGGGGCTTCTGTGAACTATGTAGAAGGCTGTACAGCACCTGTTTACTCAGAAAGTTCATTGCATGCTGCGATTGTTGAAATTTTCGTTAAAAAAGGCGGACATTGTCGTTACTCAACAGTTCAAAATTGGGCTAATAATATTATCAACTTAGTAACCAAACGTTCCTTAGTTGAAGAAGACGCTCATATGGAATGGATTGATGGGAATATTGGTAGTAAGATAAACATGAAATATCCTTCATGCATTCTTAAGGGAGACCGTTCAAAAGGAACAACAATCTCAATTGCGTTTGCTGGTGAAGGTATGAATCAAGATACAGGTGCTAAAATGATTCATATTGGAAAAGATACGACAAGCAAAATTATTGCAAAATCAATGAGTGCTCGCGGTGGACGCGTTAATTATCGTGGATTAATTAGACACGGTAAAAATGCTACAGGTGCCAAAAGCAATGTTGAGTGCGATACGATTATTTTAGATGATCAAAGCGTGAGTGACACATTACCATACAATATTGTTAAGAATAATCAAGCACAAGTCCAACACGAAGCAACAGTTTCGAAAGTTAGCGAAGAACAACTCTTTTATCTCATGAGTCGTGGTCTGACAGAAGAACAAGCTACAGAAATGATAATTATGGGATTCATTGAACCATTTGCTAAAGAGCTTCCAATGGAATATGCAGTTGAGTTAAATCAATTAATTAAATTAGAAATGGAAGGCTCTATTGGATAAAGGTTGAATGTCAAGGATAGGGGTATTGAGTAAGAGAAAAGAAATATGGGGAATCATTTCGAAAGAAATGGTTCCTTTTTTTCATTTAAGAAGAGATAGTGATATTGGGATTAATGCATGAAAAGATTCTCGTTCTAAA
>JAIPGF010000039.1 GCA_021736205.1 Candidatus Izemoplasma sp. | reverse complement strand
ATTAATAAATCCTCTGGCCTATTACTTAAACCGTACTTAAGAAATATATAACTGAACCGCCGTATACGGTTCCGTATGTACGGTGGTGTGAGAGGGGCAAAATAAGTAGAATAAAATTCTATTTATTTTCCTCTACTTGATTAGTATAAAATTTTTTCCAAAAACAAGATATGAAAAAAAACAAAACAAAATGAAGAGTGCCTTTCCATGAGGACCTTTTTTTATAATTTTGGATAACTTTAGTTATAATAAAAACGGGTCACTTCTTTATAATATTTGGTTGGTACTTTTATTATATCGAAGGGCTTATCCTTTTTTAATACTTTTCCAAAACTATTTTACACTATCCCTTTTAATTTGCCTCTTTTCTTCAATGTAAGATTATTGTATAATTATTAATAGACTAACTTGCAAGCAAAATTTCATCTATTTTGAAAAAGGAGTTTTTTAAATGCTCAAATATATTCTAATTAGAATTCTATTAGCAATTTTCACATTGTTTATTATAATTTCTGTTATTTTTATCGGGTTAAAATATGCCTCAATATCTAAGTGGAGTCGTAATTTAACTAACGATCAAATGTTACGTCTTACCTATCTTACCTATAAAAATTATTTATATCGCTTATTTGTGTTACATGATTGGGGAGAGACAAAACTTTACCCTCTTCCTGTTTGGGAAATTGTAACATCTAAAATTAGAGTAACACTTTTTATTAATGTTTTTGCTTATCTAAATTATGCATTTTGGGGATTTTTCTTTGGTATTACAAGTGCTATTTATAGTGGTAAATTATATGATAAGATAGTTTCCTTTTTCACCTTAATTTTCGGTTCTATACCAATATATATTAGTATTTTAGCCTTGATATTTATTTTGGGATATAAATTTCACTTATTAGATCCAATTCATACACAAGTTGGACCTGGATTTGTCGAACAAGTTAAAGGTTTAATAATTCCTGTTACTGCATTATCGCTTACACCTATTAGTCGTCTTACAAGACTAATCCGTTCAGAGCTGGTTGAAAGTATGAATGCTGATTATTTATTATTAGCAAAATCTAAAGGATTAAACAAAGCACAACGTATAAAACGACATATATTAAAACACATTATGATTGTGGTATTACCCGTATTAACAAACACTTTTATAAAAGTGTTAGGTCTTTCGTTTTTAGTTGAAATTGTTTACAATGTAGCGGGAATCGCTAATTTATTATATGATGCGATTTTACAATCGTATAGTGGAGGGAATGTTGTTTATTATGACATTAATATTATTGTTCTAATTGGGTTTTTATATTCTGCTGTTGGTATCTTGGTTGGATTATTTAATGATATATCACAAATGTTACTTGATCCAAGAGTTAAATTAGGGTCAAGACGTACAACTTAATAAATAAAGGGGAACTAAAAATGAAAATTAACCATGTTTATGAATCTTTAAAAAAAGTAAAAGATCTTTATAACATAGACGGTATAAAAGACGTTATTATGTCAAGAGATGATATGTTACTGGGGTATGTTGACGATATTAATACAAAAGATCCTAAATTAAATGTTATTTATGGTTCGTTTAACATGATTGGTTACGAAGATACATTATCACTTCCTTTTTCTAAGATCCTTTCTGACTTTGATTATGATAATTCATATGCAAAAGTTGCAGGAAAAAGGGAGTATTTTACTGAGATAAAAGAAGCGTTGTTTGATATTTCAAAAGAACCTAATGTAACACTACCAATCATCAATAAAACGGGACGATTCTGGATTCGAATTTATATTACAAATATTGATAAACACCCTGATGTAAAGGCTCTTTATCTCAACGAAGTAACGAAATACTTAATAGGGGAAGAAAAGCTTTTTATAAAAACACATCGTGACTCTTTGACGCAAGTTTTTAACCGTTATACCTTAGATTTTCATTATGGAAAACGTGCCCATTTAGACGGGTTTCATGTGCTGTATATTGATCTGGATAACTTTAAGCCAATAAATGATATAATAGGGCATGAAAATGGCAATAAATTTTTAAAAGAATTTGGGCAAATATTACTTTCAAAAGAAGATAATTACGATCGATTTTATCGCGTTGGAGGTGATGAATTTGTTGGGTTATTTTTTGGTGAAAAAAAACGCATTTTACAAATTGCCAATGAGATTATAAATGAAACTAAATTAATTACCAAAGATGATAATCGCTTTGAAACAACTGCATCTATTGGGATTATTAAATCTACAACAGGAAAAGATTTAATTCCCAAAGCAGATAAATTAATGTATCAAGCAAAAGAAAAAGGCAAGAATCAAACTATATATAAAGTAGAGGAGTAGGGCGTGTGAAAGAAATTGGATTAATCATTGATAGTACAGTATCATTACCAAAAGATCTAATAACTAAAGAAGATATAGAAGTAGTGTCTTTACTTGTTACAGATAATGAAAACAACGAATATAAAGAGAAGAATATTGATCGACACTTTATTGTTTCTGAGTTAGATAAAGGAAAAACATTTAAAACTTCACAACCAGCGCCAACTGATTTTATTGCGGCATATAATAAACAATTAAAGAAATATATGACAGTATTTTACTTAGGTATTTCCAAAGGATTAAGTGGAACATATCAGGCTGCGTTACTAGCTAAAAACATGTGTGATAAAGCGGAATCTATTCATGTATTAGATACAAATATGGCAGCTTATGGTTCAGAAATGTTAGCCTATGAAATGATTGATATGATTCATAAAAAGTTATCTGTTGAGACAATAAAATCAAATATAACTTCGATGGCAGAACACTCAGAGTTGTTATTTACTGTTGAAAATTTATTTTCCCTAGTAAGAGGTGGGAGATTATCTCATGCGAAAGCTATACTTGGAACCGTATTAAGAATAAAACCCATCATTAAAATGATTGATGGAGAACTCAAACTTGTAAACAAGGAAAGAACTTATAAAAAAGTTTTTAACTATTTTTTAGAGACTATTACAGATACAAAGGTAGAACAAGGTAAGTTAAAGATATTAATCATTCACGAGAATTCTTATGATGCAGCAAAAAAACTCTTCACCGTATTGAATAATAACTTTCCTAAAGCAACTATTACAATGACCAATCGTTTAAGTCCAGTGATGACAATTCATGTAGGACTAAAAGGCTTTGGAATTAGTTGGTTTTACGAATAAAAAGATCAAAGAAACGACTACCTGTCAAAAAGACAAGGTAAATTAATTAGGGAAAAGCAGGTGTTAATTTTGATTTATACATGTACCCTTAGTCCAGCAATTGATTATAAAATTGAATTAGAAGAATTCCAGCAAGGAAAACTCAACAGATCAAAATTTTCGAAATTTTCTGCAGGAGGTAAAGGAATCAACATTAGTATTGTGTTAAATAATCTTGATACTAAAAACGTTGCATTAGGATTTATTGGTGGTTTTACAGGGAAGTTTATTGAAAATCATTTGCAAAATGAACATGGTTTAAAAACAGATTTTATTGAGTTGACTGCAACTACACGTATAAATGTTAAATTATTAGTCCGTAATCAAGAAAGTGAAATTAATCAACTTGGACCATCAATCACACAAAATGATTTAGAAAAATTGCTAGATAAAATCAACACATTTTCTAGCAGTGATTTAGTGATCTGTGCAGGATCACAAGGCAGAAATAGTCAAAATACTTATTATCAAATAGCAAAACGATGTGATGAAAAAGGCATTGATTTTATCATTGATACTTCTAAAGAAACATTGCTTGAAACGCTTCAATTTAAGCCATTATTAGTAAAACCAAACATTTATGAGTTAATGGATTATTTTGATGTGACAATAAAAACTGAATCAGAGATAATAAAATATGGGAAACAACTCATTAATCTTGGGGCTCAAACTGTTATTGTATCACTCGGTGCTGAAGGATCATTAATGATAACAAAGCAAAATGTTTATAAATCAACTATACCACCCGGAGAAGTAAAAAATACTGTTGGAGCTGGTGATAGTATGATATCTGGATTTGTTAGTGAATATCATAAAACAAAAGACTTAATAAAAGCTTATAAAAATGCTGTTGCTGCAGGAACTGCCACAGCTTACAGTTATAAATTAGCTACCAAAAATGAAATTAAAAAATATGAAAAACAAATTGAACTTAAAAAGGTAAACTATCATGAAGATAACTGATTTAACAAATAAGAGTTTAATTTCATTAGATTTAAAATCAACAACAAAAGAAACCGTTATAGAAGAACTTTCAGAGTTATTATATAAAAATCAAAAAATAGATAATCTAACTAAATTTATATCTGAAATTCATAAACGTGAAACACAAGGAAGTACTGGAGTAGAATCTGGAATTGCATTTCCTCATGCTCAAACAACACTTATAAAAGAACCAACTTTAGCATTTGGGTTATCTAAAAAGGGAATAGATTATGGTTCTATCGATCAAAAAGCATCACATTTATTTTTTATGATTGCTGTACCAGAGGATAAAGCAAATTTACATCTAGAAATCTTAGCTACTTTATCACGTGGTTTAATGAATGACAATGTAAGAAATGATTTAAGAAATGTCAAAACAAAAAAGCAGTTATTATATCTATTAAATAAATTTGATAGTGAAGATAAAGAATAAAAAGTTACCTCATCTTTTTTTAAAATTTCACATTTTATGTGGCAGGAAAAGTAGTTATTATTATTTTTTTAAAAAATTATGTAAGTGGTTACAGAAACGGTTTTATTTCAAAAAGTTCATGTAATGTGCTATGCTAAATTGTATATGAAGGAGTGGATTATATGAAAAAAGGATTGCTGTTTCTTTTGTTAGTTTCGACCTTAATACTTACCTCATGTAAACAAACTAATAATGAAGAAGATCCTCAGGAAAATATTATAGATTTTGAACAAGTTTATCCTGAACACGGAACCTATTATCAAATCTTTGTTCGAAGTTTTGCGGATAGCGATAACGATGGTATCGGTGATTTCAATGGAATTACTGAAAAATTGGATTATTTAGTAGACTTAGGAGTTGATGGTATCTGGTTAATGCCTATTCATCCATCGCCCTCTTATCACGGATATGATGTATTAGATTATTATGCTGTGAATGAAGATTATGGAACAATGGCTGATTTTGAAAATCTATTAGATATGTCAGAAGAAAAAGGTATTAATGTGATTATTGATTATGTTATCAATCATACATCTAACCAACATCCATGGTTTCAAGGATGGTTAAATGGCGAAGAAGAGTACTTAGGTTTTTATAGAGACATAACATCTTCTGATGATAGGTTTGAAGAAAATCGTTCTATTTGGCATGCATTTGATAGTGGACAATATTATGCTGGTTACTTCGGGTCATCTATGCCGGACTTGAACTGGTCAAATACCACAGTGCAAAATAAGATGATTGATATCGCAAAATATTGGCTTGAAAAAGGTGTGGATGGCTTTAGACTAGATGCTACTATACATCTAGAAGGTGTTGGTGAAGTTAAAGCTCCAACAATACCAATTGAATCGACTCTTACAAAATTAGAATATTTTGAATTTAAAATTGAAGAAGACTATCCTAATACATTTATTGTCGGAGAAGTTTGGGACGCCTTTTCAACCTCATCTAAGTTTTATCAAGCGATTGACGCGACATTTAATTTTGAAACTGGAGATGACATTACACGCGCTATAAATGCTGGTTTCAGTAATGATTATATTACATCCATTTCCCGTCAATTAAATATTATCAATGAGTATGAAGATAAAGCAATATATGCACCATTTTTATACAATCATGATCAAGATCGTATTGCTAGTATTATGAATGATCGTTCAAAACTAAAGCTAGCAGCGGGAATGTTATTAACCTTACCAGGGAATCCTTTTATTTATTATGGTGAAGAATTAGGTATGAAAGGTGTAAAGACTTATGGACCAGATATTTGGGATGAAACGAGGCGTTTACCGCTTCCTTTTGGAGATGATTATACTACTACGTGGTTTGAAGATACGTATAATCAAAATTTAGATGATGTAACAACACAATTAGATGACCCTAACTCACTTTTAAATGTTTACAAGACTTTATTAAATCTTCGTCAAACAAATTTGTCACTAAAATATGGGAAATTCATTCCCTATGAAGAAGCATCTAATGTTTTACTTGGTTATTATCGCGTATTTAACTATGATGATACACACCAATCAATAACTTTAGTATTACACAACGTTAGTGATGGAGATTATCAGTTATATTTAGATAACTATGATGTTTTATATTATTCAAAAGGTAACGCGTCATTCACAAATACGTTAGAAGCAAAATCAACTGTCATATTTGAATTGCCGATTGAAAAAATTGGTGAATTAGATGAAGAGTAAAGTTAGCTTTTCTCAAATATTTATTAATTCATTTTACAAATTTCAAAATGTTTTTGATTTGTTTGAAGCAAGTCTTGGAAAAGTAATCCTCTATTTTTTGTTACTAAATTTCATGATGTTTCTGCCAATAACAACACAAGTGGTCAGCTTAAGTGATATTGATTATTCACGATATGGATTCACATTTCATAAAGATGTCCCTGATTGGTTACCTAATGAATTACCCTCCTCATGTAAAATTGAATCACAGCAATTAACATGTGAGACAGATTATGTGTTTGAGTATCAAATCATGAACCGGGATACCTTATATACAATTTATTTTAACGTATCTGACCCTAGCAATTATACAGAAGATGCAACAATTATTTTTCATAAAGATGGATTTAATATGAATTTTTCAAACGGTCGTCGATTAGAACTTAATTACAGGGGATTTGGTTATACAGACTTTGCAGAAGTACGTCAGATGTCTCAAGAAGACGCATCCGATTTATTATTTGAATCTGTTTTCCAGTCAATAAAACCAGTTTTAATATTACCACTTATATTATTGTTTGTAGGAATCTTAACTGTTACTAATATAATATTGATTGTAGCGCTCGCTGCAATTTCAATGTTGTTTTCAATAAATTTAAGTAATTTCCCTAAATTTAAAAATATGATTAAATTAATGATTTTTGCTTCAACAATTCCATCAATAATCAATTTAATTCTTGGATTTTATGGACTTAGTGCATTTACATCGATTTCTTACAATTTTATAACTCCTATAATTGCATTCTTTATGTTTAAACGTAGTCGTATGTTAGAAGAAACAAAATAGGAATTATAGGCATTCATTTATGAATGCCTTTTTTATGTAAAATATGAAACGCGTTACCTATTTTTTACAGGTGCATTTAATTGAAAAAGCGTTTTCATTGTGATATATTTAGGGCAAGTTATAAAACAATAAAAATAGGAGGAGAATTAATGAAAAAAATTCTGAGTTATTTTTTAACTCTCACGTTCGTGTTTGTGTTTTTTGCAGTAGGAACTACTGATGTTCAAGCTGAAGTTCCTGCGAATGATTGTACCACAAATCGAACAGTAGTACTTCATTATCGCAGATGGGATGCAGATGGGATAATGATTATACTGACATGGATTTCTGGTCTTGGGGAACTGGGACAAACGGAAGCGAAAATCCACAAATAGTTGGTGAAGATGACTTTGGTTCTGTTGCATATTTATGTGTTGATGATGATGCAGAGGCTGAAGCTGGTTTAATTCCACGTCTTAATGACTGGAGTTATAAAGATGGTGTCGATTTAGATGAAGATGGTGGCGGAGACGATAAAGCTGTACCACTAAGAGATGAAAACGGAGACTTTATTGGATTCGACGAAAATGGTATTAAACATGTGTATATTCTACAAGGTCAAGAAGATGTTTATACCGTAGATGAATCTATGCCTTATTTCCAAAAAGAAGGGTTCGGAACTCTTGTAGTAGTTTACTATGACCCAGCTGAAAGTTATGATGGTTGGAATATTTGGAATTGGGGTACTGGAACTGATGGAACTGCCGCAGGAGATGCATTTGGTGGTTCAGGTGTACCATTCCAATATGATTTAGGTGTCGATCAAGGCCAAGATGCAGGTAAATTTAAAGTGGCAGTTTTCAATGTTGCTGCAGATGCTGAGGATGAAATGGGATTCATTGTACGTACTGATTCATGGGAAAAGAAATATGCTGATGATCTATTTATTGATATAAGTGGTATCAAAGGTAGTGGAACACAATTTACATTCTATATTGCTGGTGAAGGAGAGTTCTACAATAATTTTGCTGACTTTGAAAATGTTGTAAATTTCTTTGAAATCTCTAGTGCTCGTGCCTTAGATCCAACTTCAATTGAGGTAGTTTTCAATAAAGAAGTTGTTACTATGGTTGATGATGTAGATGTATTTGATGAAACAACATTTACAGTTACAGATAAAGATGGCAATACCGTACCTGTTGACTTTGTTGCATATGATTCGACTACTGAAGCAAACACAATATTCACTGTAAATATCGAAGAAAGTTTATCAGGAGATATGTCTCCTTATACTGTAACTTACTCACCTGAAGAAGGAGAATTTTACGCAAAAGAATTCACAGTTGATTCAATCGCACCAACAATTACAATTATTGGATCTACTAATGTTGAATTAGAACTTGGAGATAGCTATTCTTTACCTACTTACACTGCAAGCGATATCTCAACAGATGATCCTGAAGAGGAACCTGTTCAGATTTATAGTGTAAAAGTTAAAGATGGATATGGAACTGTAGATACTAGAAATACTGGTGTTTACGAAGTTGTTATCACAGCTGAAGATACATTTGGAAATGTTTCTGAAGAAACTATAACTGTTACTGTTATAGACCCTTGTGCTGATTTTGATAACACAGATGCAAATAATGGATTTGGCCTAGGAATTATTTCACTAGTCGTTGGTTTACCATTAGCATTTGTTGGATTAGCTACATTACGCCGCGGTTAATAAGGAGGATAAAATGAAAAAATTATTAATGGTAGTTTCTGTTCTATTGGTCGCGTTTACACTATCAGCTTGTTCTCCAAAAGAAGAAGTTGAAACTTGTACAAATAATGCTGCAAATGGAACATTATATGAATTTGATAAAAATCAATCAGAAATAATCACAATTAAAGTCTGGTTAGATGACGAAGCTTATGCAACTGCATTAATTGATGCATTTGAAGCTAAATATCCAGATATAAAAGTTGAATGGGACGAAGTTGGAGCTGTTGATACACGTCAACGCTTAGAAACTTATAGTGGATCAAGTTATGCTGCAGATGTTGTTGTGTTTCCACATGATCACATTGGTGCTGCATTAAATTCAAACTTACTCTATCCATTCCCAGAAACCCAACGTCAAGATATCGTAGATCGTATGGTAGGATCAGCTGTTGGAACGGCTACATCATGTTATGACTCAGAGAATAACCAAGCTGTTTCATGTACCGGTACTGAAGAATCTAAATTATTTGGAGCACCACTATCTGGTGAATCAGTTGCCCTATTTTATAACCAAACATTATTAGAAGAATTTAATGGTTCACCTGAACCAGAAACTACTTGGGAAGCAATAATTGCTTCTGCACTTGATTATAACCAAGTAGATGACCCAACTACACCAGAAATAAATGAAGCACAAACTTATTTCGCAATGGATGTAGGAAATGCATATGATATGCACTTTGCTGCAACGGCATTTGGATTTGATCTATTCGGTGAAAATCACTTAGACAAAAATGCTGCTAATTTAGGATCACAAGAAATGATTGATGCGTTAACTTGGTTAAATAGCACATTACGTCCAGCAGTAAACGATTATAATGCTTCGACATTAAGTGGTGAAGCAAACCGTCAGTTATTTGAAAGCGGTGAGTTAGCGTATATTATTGATGGACCTTGGTCTATTCAACGTTATAAAAACGCTGGAGAAACAAATGATTTTGAATTTGGTGTTACAAAAATACCTACAATTAATGGGGTTCAACCAATTACATTCTCAGGTGTTCAAATAGCTGCTGTATACAAAGGATCTCAAGAACCTACAGCTGCATTTAAATTTGTTGAATTTATGACATCTGCTGAAGGTCTGGAAATCATGTATGCACAAACAAACAAATTACCAGCACTCAAAGATGTTTCAAACATCGAAGGTGTTGCAACAG
Organism: Candidatus Izemoplasma sp.; assembly: GCA_021736205.1. Lineage (GTDB taxonomy): Bacteria > Bacillota_I > Bacilli_A > Izemoplasmatales > Izemoplasmataceae > JAIPGF01. Next base: position 990 of record JAIPGF010000039.1, on the reverse strand, counting down.
ATCCATATTTAAGTGGAATTTCTGCTCAACTTGCTTACTCTCATCCAATGCCAATTATTCCTGAAATGGGATTCTTCTGGAGTAATGCTGGAACTATGTATTCACAAGCGTGGAACGGTTCCGCAACCCCTGAAGCTGCAGCAACAACTGCACAAGAAGGATTTGAGTCACAAGCTGACTTAACCAACTAATAAAACATGAAAAGGCCATGTTTTGCACATGGCCTTTTCTATTATTAACTTTCGAGGTGATTTTTTTATGAAAGAAAAAATAAATAAATTCATCATTGTTTTTTCTGAAAAAGTTCTACCTGTTTTAACTATAATTTTTTGGCCGATAATAAAGCTGTTTGAAGCGTTAACAAAACTTCCAGCAATAGTTAAAGCGGTACTTTCTGGAATTATTTGGGGATTCGGGCAATTACTAAATAGACAATATGTTAAAGCACTCATATTCTTTTTATTATTTGCATTAATTCTAGGTGTAGAATTTGGTACTGGAAATTACGGACATGAATTTGATTTATACGATGATAAGATGCCAGGGGATGAAATCCAAGAGGAATTATCTAATTACTATCCAACCTGGTATTATTATAATCATGTGGATTTTAATCCCACATCTTCATACGCATATGAAGATTATAGCTTATTACATGATGTTGCAGAATCTAATAATCTAACATTTGATGAAGAAACCTTTTTATTTTATGATGCGTCTAACAATATTGTTGAAGTAGATAACATATCATATACTAATAAAGACATGTATGAATTTCTGGGGTTAGAACTGAGACGTATAGAAGAAATAGAGTTTGATAATGGTGTTGAAGACATCAAAGAGGAAGCCGATCAACTTGCGACAATAAAAGTTGAGACATTAGTTGAGTCTACACTTGATGAGATGGCTGATCGTGATGTAAGACTTAGTAATACATTTATTATTGATCGCCAGGAAAGAATGGAAGAAATCGCTACAGAAGAACTTATT
>JAIPGF010000038.1 GCA_021736205.1 Candidatus Izemoplasma sp. | reverse complement strand
ATGCACAGGCTTCTGAGTTAAATCCACTAACACCAAAACAGATGGATGCAGTAAAAACCATCTATAATACCTATATTAAAAATCCAGTTCATTACTTATGGTAAACAAATCAATTCCTGTTTAACTTTTTAAACAGGAATTATTTTTTAGGAGGTCTCTATGAATGAAAAACGCGTAATACATCAAGAAAACACACCGGAAAAAGTATCATCTCTTCTTTATATAATGTCATCTGATTTTAGAGTAGAAAATAATCACGCGCTTTACCATAGCTATAATTTAGCTAAAAAATATAGCGCATCATTACATATTGTTCTTTTGAAAGAACCTGAAGAAAATGACCGCAACAACACCTTTTTTGAACATGGTATAAAGAATTACAAACAAATCTTTGATACCTATGCGGATGATGTTTCTCATTTTAGTTCCTTTAATAACACATTAAAAAAAGTGATAAAAAAGGCTGATTTAATCATAAAAGATAAAGGATATCTATTAGAAGAAAAAGCGATAGAAAAAGAACTTGAAAACTTAATAAGTGATTTAGACATTGGTCTAGAATATGTTGAAAGTAATACATTAGTTCCGGTAACTGTTACTTCTAACAAGGAAGAATATAACGCACGTACTATCCGTAAAAAAATACACGAAAATAAAGATGCGTTCATCGATCCAGTGTTTGAAGGAGAACCTGATCTAACTTACGCGGAAAAAGCAATGGAAATTGCGCAAGATTTTGTCAGTCGTAAACTAAAAAAATATCACTTGAAAAATGATCCCTCCTTAGAATATACAAGTAATTTATCACCTTATTTAAAATATGGATTTATCTCACCCTTAACCATTATTCGATTACTATTTCCAATCAATAATGACAATAAGGAAGACTATTTTGAAGAGTTAGTTGTACGACGTGAACTGGCTTATAATTTTATATTTTTCAATGAAAAATATAATCAATTTGATCATATGACCTATGGTTGGGCATATGATACCATGGAAATACATCTAGGAGATAAACGAGAATATATCTACACAAAAGATGATTATACATCATTTAATACCCATGATCCTTATTTTAACGCTGCGATGAAAGAAATGGTTCATCTGGGTAAAATGCACACCTATATGCGCATGTATTGGTGTAAAAAGATTCTTGAGTGGTCTCCATCGTATAAAGAAGCATACAAAATTGCCTTAGATTTAAACAACTATTACTTTTTAGATGGGAATACACCTAATGGATATACCGGTGTTGCTTGGTGTTTTGGCAAACATGATCGTGCGTGGAAGGAACGTGAAATATTTGGTAAAATACGATATATGAATGCCAATGGATTAAAACGTAAATTTGATATTGAAGAATATGTTAAACATATTAATAAAGAAACAGAGCAATCATAATAAAAACGGCTTTTAAAAGCCGTTTTTATATTACTTTTCATTTGCACTAGAAATGATTCCTACCATAGGAATTATTAAAAAGACTAACCAAGCAATATGCCATGCTCCTACAAATTCTCCAATTAGTATAAAAGCTGTTAATGCAATGAATGGTGATATACCAATTAGATTTTTTTTTGTGTTTTCATTAAATAACAAGATTCCACCAACTGGTATTGTTAATAAAATCAACCATAAAGGATGCCATAAACTTGTCATTAAGCCTAATACAATAAACGTAATTAAAGCCACAATAATAATCATTAAGAATGATTTTGGTGTTTCTTCAAAATCACTATGCCAAACAAATGTAATATCGCCAAATATAATACCTATAATTGCAGGTATTAAGAAGACTAACCAAGCATATTGTTCAGTGTTGCTATAAGTTAAAATAATAAATAGATATAGTCCAACAGACACTAATAAGCCAGTCATGCTTACATAACGTTTAACATAATCACTGTGATGTGTATATCCAACGAATGGGACAATTAAAAATACCAACCACCCTGGATGCCAAAGATCATAGTACTCTCCCATAATAATGAATGCACCCACAGCAATAAAAGGAGCTATAGACGTTAATAAAATTTGCCAACCATCACGTCTAACTGAAACAATAAGACCAGTAAGGGGAATAATTAAGAAAACTAGCCATCCTGGATGCCACATTTCGCCTAAAAATCCCATTAACATATAAGCAATCACCGCAATAAAAGGAGATAGGGCAATAAATGTTTCATCATACGTTTGTTTCCTATTCTTCTTTTCATTTCTAAGTTCTTTTGCAATCATTCTTGGATTCCCAAGTTTTTCTATAATTTCTTCTTCTGATTGTCCTGAAGCAACAGCGTCTTCGATTATTTCCTTATGATCATTTACAATGTCTTTTACAATTTCTTGTTTAATATCATATTGATTCAAATACATTTTTAACTCTTTTAAAAATTTAGTTTTCATGTTTTCCCTCCATAATATTTCTCACACCATTAATAAAATTAAACCATGTTTCTTCTAATTCAAAAAGATAGTCTTCTCCTTTTTTAGTTAATGAATAATATTTTCTTGGTGCACCTATTTCTCCACGTTTTTTTTCTGTTGAGAAATATTTATCATTTGTTAATCGTCTTAAGATGGGGTACACTGTGTTTTCATTCACATCTATCTCATGACTTATTAGATCAATGATTTCAAAAGCACTTAATTTCTGTTTAGAGATTACTTTCATTACACAAAGTTCCAAAACACCACGTTTAAATTGGGTATTCATCTAGTTCTCCTTTCATTTTATTGTGTCTCACACAATTAGTATATCATACTTATTGTGTTAAGCGCAATAAGTATTATTAAAAATTATAAACTATAAATTAAGATTTTATCATTCAAGATAATTTGTTATACTATAGATGAAGTTAAAACTGGTATATGTATTTTGAGTGGGAGGAAAAAATATGAAAGTAAAAGTACTTGGTTCTGGTTGTTCAAATTGTAAGCGATTGGAAAAAAACATAAAAAAAGCCGCAAAAGAGTTAAAATTAGATATCGAACTTGAAAAAGTGACTGAGATTGAAGAAATTATGAACTATAATGTCATATCAACACCAGGGTTAGTGGTTGATGATAAAGTGATTTCTTCTGGTAAAGTATTGAGTATTGATGAGATTAAAATGTATCTCTCATAAAAAACGGTCAATAATTGACCGTTTTTTTTTAGGTTTTGTTTAAATTAAGTTTTTTCTTTTAAAAATCTATAATAATATAACTATTTCTCTATATTACTTATTTATGATTTCGATAAATGCATTTGCAATTACAGGATCAAACTGTGTATAGGCACAACTTTTTATTTCTTCGATTGCATCTTCTTTAAGTTTTGCTTTACTGTATGGTTTTTCTGTTAACATCGCGTCATAGGCATCACACACAGCAATAATTCGGGAAAATAGTGGAATATTTTTACCTTTTAGTCCCTGAGGATAACCAGTTCCATCATAACGTTCATGATGCGATAGTACAGCTTGGCATACCATTTCATTTTCAATAAGGTTTTTAGTAATTTTATAACCACTTTCGGAGTGTTTCTTGATAATCTCGTATTCGTCTTTTGTCAGTTTGCCAGGTTTATTTAAAATTTCATCAGAGATAGTAATCATTCCGATATCATGAAGTCTTGCAGCTTCTGCCAAGGCTCTAATATCAGCTTCTCTGGTATAATCCATCTGTTTTAAAACAGCAACAGCATTTTGAACAACATGAGACATATGAACGGTTGTTTCATAAGAATCTTTTTCTAGTTTTAACATTATTTGTTTAAGTGACTTTGACTTCCTGTTGATTCGTTTATCTAGTTTATCACGATATAAGTTATTATCAGCTTCTGTAATAACTTTACTAATTTCCTTATTATTTTTCACGATAGAATATCCCATAGAAATCGATAATTCTAAAGGAAACGTTTCACTGGCATTTTTAATTTCTAAATTTAAATCTAACAACAAACGATTAATTTTCCGCTCATTTGTAGACGAGATTAAAATAGTAAATTCATCGCCACCAGTTCTGGCAATTAATAAGCTATCTTTAAAAACTTTTTTAAAAATTTTAGCAAGTGTTATAATTGCCTCATCGCCTAGGCTATGACCAAATGCATCATTAAATAATTTTAACCCATCTAAATCAAACATTATAAGCGTATACTCTCCAGGATATGCATCCGACTGAATAAACGTTTCAAAGTAGTTTCTATTATATAGTTCAGTTAACACATCACGTTCAGCTAAGAAGCGAATTTTTTCTTGCTTTTTAAAACGTTCTGTCACATCACGAATAATACCACCCATTAAACTAATTGATCCATCATTATTTCGTTGTTTTACTTCAATGGTATGTTCTAAATAAAATGTTTCATTCGTGTGTTTATTTATATGACGCAATAATTTTCTCGATACTTTTTGCTTTTTATTATTGAATAATAATCTTAAATCATCTTGAAGACGTTTAAAGTTCTCATGATCTTCATTTTTCATAACAGTACGTAAGACTTTATAAAAGTTAATAAATCCTTCTTTATCACGCTTTAAGCCTAGTTTTCTTGTAAAGATTTCATTTATAAATATACGATTATCCATGCCGACTGAACGATCTTGATACCAGATTAGTAAATCAGCAGCATCAATAGCCAGATTTTGTGCTAAACTAAGACGTTCATTAACATTTCTAAGCTTTCTAATTTCTTCTGTTTTTAAAAACTGTTCTGTTATATCAACAACAATTGCGATGAACAAGGATACATTACCATCTTCATCTCTATTTACGACTTTCCCTCTAACTTCAAGCCACTGAGGGGAGTCTCCTTTTTTATAATTAGGAATGACATTTTTATAAGTGTTCTTTGTGCCATTAAATACGTTACTATGAGAACGTTCTAATGCTTTAAAATAATTTTTGTATTCCGGAAAAAATTCAGTAATATTTTCAAATAAACTAGTTGTTTTATCAATAAAATTATCTGATGATACATTTTTTAGCACAGGAAATATATTGAATAATGATTCTGTGAAATAATATTTACCTTGTTTAAAGTTCTTTTGATAATATAAGACACCTACATTAGAATTCATTAATCCCAAATCAATAAGATTATTTTTTAGTTTTCCTTGTTTAAAATCTTCTAACGCATCAGCTAAGTATAAATCAATCGCCACAACAAATCGTGGTGATCCATCAGAAAATCTTAAAAAACATTTTCCATACGCTTCTACCCAAACAACATTTTCATTACGCGTTAAAGCAGGTGTTTTACCACCAAAATAATCTGTGTTATTATCGCGAAGTCGTTCAAAAGATTCTGCTTCTGCATCAATAGCTTCTTCATAAAAATCACTATAATTCCTAACAGTTTGTCTTACTTTTTGAAATTTACCAGTATTATAAAGCCTGTTCTCATTAGGTTTCAATCCTAATATTTTTGGCCCCACAGGACTTGAATAAAAATGATCATCATACTGATCATAATCTATCCACCACGTGCAGGCTTGAAAAAATTTTAAATCTGAATTTAAAATTGTTGCAATCTTATTAAGCTCTCTTTCTGTCTCTAACAATTTGTTTTTACTAATAATATGAATAATATATGAGGCAGGTGTTTCTTCAATTTTAAAATTAAATTTATGTAGTTCATCATCAACTTCACGAGTGTAAAAATATTGTGTTTTTTCAGTAATATCTTCATTCAGGATTTTACTAATAATTTCTTTAAATTTATTATCAAATTTTTTTGAATTAATAGAATACGTTTTATTTGCAAAAACAGATTCGTTAAATTTCAGTAATAACGCAGCATTAAAATCAAACGAAATCATGTTTTCGTTTTTAGTTATTATTGCTTTACCAAATGCATCATCAATCGTATTAAATGCACTATTAAAGAAGACTTTAGCGTCTTCTTTAGTCAAAGTTCTGTCTGTTTTCATCCTTATCACTAGCCTTATTAATCAATACTATTTGTAAGTATACCATTTCAATGAATGCTTTTAAAGTTTTTTTATAATCTTCTTTTAATGATTTTTTGTAATTCGGCCCCTATCAAAGGCAAAAACCCTAATAATAGTGCCATAAAGAAATAAGGTAGTGGTAAATTAACGTTTGTATGGAATAAATCATTAACCCCTGGAACAAATAGAACAAAACAAAGAAGGAAGATTCCAACTAGCGTTGAATAGTTAACTAATTTGTTTTCGAAAACTTTTAGTTCAAAGAGTGTTTTAGTTTCGCTTCTAGCTGAATATGTGCGTAATAATTCACCACTTATGATGGTGATAAATGCTAAGGTGCTTCCCATGTTTTCATGTGTTCCAAGGACAAATTCTCCAATATAATATGAAAACAACACGGCGATGGTTAAAAATATGGCTTGTGTTCCAATCGTAATACTCATAAGTTTATCGACAATTGGCGCTTTAGGATTAATAGGGGGTCTATCCATAATCCCTTCTTCTTTCCCTTCTAAGCCAAGGGCAAACGCTGGAAATGAATCTGTCACAAGGTTTATCCACAAAATTTGGATTGGAAGTAAAGGGCTTCCCCATCCCAGTAACATTGCTACAAAGATTAACAATACTTCTCCCACATTACAACTTACAAGATAACCAACAAACTTACGAATGTTTGAATAAATGACACGTCCTTCTTCAACCGCGTCAACAATGGTTGTGAAGTTATCATCCATTAAAACCATATCTGCTGCTTCTTTAGAAACATCTGTCCCAGCAATTCCCATTGCTACACCAATATTTGCTTGTTTTAAAGCAGGCGCATCGTTGACACCATCACCAGTCATACTCGTGATTTCACCAACTTCTTGAAATGCTTTTACAATTGCAACTTTATGGCTTGGTGAAACTCTTGCAAACACATTTGTTTTTTTTACTTTTTCTAGGAAATCTTCATGAGATAACAGATCAATTTCTTCTCCACTCAAAGCATTTTTTTCATCTTTTATAATACCGAGTTCTTTACCAATTGCACTAGCTGTTAGTTTATGATCTCCTGTAATCATAACGACTCTGATACCTGCTTTTTTACAAATCTTTATCGCATCTTTGACTTCATCTCGTGGGGGGTCAATAATCCCTACAAGTCCGACATAAATAAGATCATTTTCTTCTTGTGTGATATCATCATACTCGGAGATTTCTTTATAAGCAAACCCTAAGACACGTAATGCATTATGTGCCATACCTTGATTGGCTAATTTTATGACTTGTTTATACGCTTCATCAATTTCTTTTATTTCGCCATTGAGTTCATAATGGGAACATACATTTAGTAATTGATCAGGTGCTCCTTTTGTATACAAAAATTTCTTATCATCACGTTGATGAAGTGTACTCATTAGTTTTCTATCACTATCAAATGGGTATTCATCAATTCGAGGATACATCTCATTTAATTCATCTTTTGTATGTTTGTGTTTACCTGTCAAAGTAACAAGGGCTAATTCGGTAGGGTCTCCTATATGATTGTCTTGTGTGATTTTCGCATCATTGCAAAGTCCACCAATCAAAGCAATTTTATCTATGTTATCATTTGAACCTTTAATCTCACCTTGATACTCATAGCCTTTTCCTGTAACTTCATGAACTTTATTATTATCAAAAATACGTGTTACAACCATTTTGTTTTGCGTTAAAGTTCCTGTTTTATCTGTTGAAATAACAGTTGTAGAACCCAGTGTTTCAACAGCGCTTAATTCTTTAACAATCGCTTTTCTCTTCGCCATCTTTCTCATCCCCATAGACATAACGACTGTAATAACTGTCGGGAGTCCTTCAGGAATTGCTGCAACAGCAAGTGACACAGATACTAAAAACAGCTCGAGTAGTTCAAATTCATACAGCCATCCAACAAAAAAGATAACTATAACTACTATAACACTGATTGTTCCTAAAAGTTTTCCTAAACTATCAATCTTTTTTTGCAGGGGTGTTTCTTCATCTTCAACTTTATTTAATAAATCAGCAATTTTACCAATTTCAGTGTCCATGCCAACTTGTGTCACAATCGCTTTAGCTCGTCCGTATGTAACAATGGTATTCATATGTCCCATTGTTAATCTATCAGCAACAGGTGTTTTATCTTCCAGGTTTGCATCCGCATCTTTATTTACTGGAACACTTTCTCCCGTTAAGGCACTTTCATCAACTTTTAAATTGGTTGTCTCAATATAACGTACATCTGCAGGCATATAATCGCCCGCCTGAACTTCTATGATATCTCCGACAACTAATTCATTAGAATTGATTTCTGTTAGTGTCCCATTTCTATAAACGCTTGCTTTAGGAGAACTCATACTTTTCAATGCATTAACGGCATTACTTGCTTTTTTCTCTTGGAAAACACTTAAGGAAATGTTTAAAATAACAATCGCAATAATAAATAGACCATCAGACAAATTTCCGCTAGCCCAAATACTTATTAAAGCAGCAATAATCAATAAAATATTTAAAAAGTTAGATAACTCTTTCACAATCATCATAAATATTGTTTTTTGTTTAGATTGTGTAAGATTATTATCGCCGTATTGACGCTTGTTTTCTTTAACTTGTTCATTTGTTAAGCCGTGTTCGATATCTGAATTATAGTTATTAACTAATTTCTTTATTTTTTCATTGTAAACAGTCATTTTTTCACCACTTTACATCTAAAACATCAAGTAACCACTCAACACTCAATTCAAACCACGCTGCATAATGTGCATTAATGTAATCAGCATTATTATTAGCAACAAGTTCAGTTCCCAGTGAAAGACCATGAGGCCCTTTATTAAATAAATGAAATTCAACAGGAATTCCTTGTTTACGGCACTCATGAATAAAATAAAGAGATGTCTCAATAGGGACTACATTATCTGTATAGGTATGAAATAAAAAGCTTGGTGGGGTGTTTTTATCAGGCGTTATTGTTGGGAATGGCCAACCTTGTTCTTCTGATTTGATTAACGCAGGATACCCTAACAATAGTGCTTGTGGTCTCAAGTCACTCATTGTAGCTAATGCGCCAGCTAAATGACCGCCTGCACTAAATCCAATAGTAGCAATTTTTGATCTATTTGTCTGATCTTGATCTGCGTGTTTTGTAATATAGGTCATAGCAGCCTCAGCATCTTTTAGTGGTCTAGGAAAGGTAGCTTTTTCTTTAACACTATATCGTAAAACATAACAATTGAATCCTTTATTATAATAAGCGATTGCAATTGGTTCAGCTTCTCTGTCACTACAAAATTCATATCCACCACCCGGTAAAATCAACATACCAGGTCTTTTTTTTACACCCATTTCCTCTGATACTTCATGAATAAATGTTGTTAATGTAACATGCGAATCCTTTGTAATCGTTAACTTCTTAGTAATCATAAATCCCCCTTATTTACTTTTAAAATAATCAATTGCCATTCCAACACCAAACGCAAATACCAGTATAATACTTGCGAACAAGGTTAAAACAGAAAATGGTAATAAAAAGAATAAATCAAATGTAATCACAGTTGATAAAAAATAATGTAAAAGAATGGCTATTATACTCAATAAAAACAAACTAATTATAGCTATTACCTTAGTTTTCATTATCTATCCTTATTATTCTTAAATTGTCTTAATAGTAGTTTAACTAATAATACAATCACACTCCCAAAAGCAACCAAAATAAACAACCACTTTAAATTAGAAAAAATACTTCCTAAAAATAATATGAAATCCATTTTTCTAGGATAAACTAAAAATGTAATAGAGAAAAATATATTTTCTGATAAATCAAACGTAAACGCTAAAATCGGAATTAGAAGTAAATTTTCCGTATTTTCAACTCTAAGTTTCTTCGTTAAAATACCAATAGTTGATAATAAAAATAACAAATAAACAATCGGCCATATAAGATCAAATGTGAATCTAAGTAAGACATACATACTTCTACCATCAGCTGAAATATTACCAGCGATTTCGTATAAATGTTCAGCACTTAATAAGAATAACGTATCAGGTGTTACATCCCCGACATTTATTGCGCTAAATCCCGCCATGACTGGTAATACAACTACAAGAAATAACACAAATGTGATTGTTATTTTAATAAACGCTTTTTTAGTCGTAATTTTATTCATCTTATTCTCCTTCGAAATCATCAGGTAATTCATATTCTGTTAGAACAATTGAACCACTAATATTTTGCATTTTTAATACATAATTGTTTTTTAAATACGTATTATCTATGTCCAATGTGTGATTTTGCCTACTATTCATTGTTGTCGAATAAACATGTTCCGTTGAATCGGCACTCGGATAAACACGTAAAACCACCAAAATCGTTTCATTTTTATCATTTTTGATGTACCCTTGATTAACAAATGAAAAAGTAAATCGTGTAACATCTTCTAATTTTTCATGTGACCATAAAATACCATAAAATCCGTGGTAGGACTTTGTTATTTGTTCTAAATCAACAGACTTGATTTTCTCTTCATAAATTAATACATCTTCAAATCCATCGACACCATCATGCCCTGTTGCATAGATGTTTACTTTATAATTTGTATTAGGGGTAAGTGCTAAAATCTCTTTGGGTAATTGATACGCATTATTAGATCTCGTTAAATCCTCAACATCTAAATGAAATTGATAGACTGTTAGTTGAAAATATTGATAAATTACTTCGATTCTTAGTTTTCTTAACACACCTTCTTCTACAGTAATAGTCGGTGATATAGCAACCGTTGGAATATCTTTAATTGGATCATACTCTGCTTTTGATTGATTTAAGCTAATATCTTTTATTTGTTGACGTTCATTATAACTGTCTAAGGAAAAGGTAATAGTAGATGACACTTTCATCGTTTTGGATGCTGAATCTAAATCTGCATCAATTTTCCCAAGCAATAATTCATACTCATCTGCAGAATCAACATTATTGAAACACATAGAAACAGTCACCTTAGAATCAGCAATAAATAATGATTTTTCTTCTTTTATAGTTGCTTGTTCCACATCACGTAAAATAAAGTAATAAGTTGCATTTTCAAACTTTAAATCATCAATATCGACTTTAAAACAAAATTTATTTACAATGTGTTTGAAATTAATATCATATATGTCAGATGAAAAATACAAGTCACTATTGTTTGACGCAGCTTCTTGATATTTTACTTCAAAGGTTAAATCACTGGTATATCCTGAAAAACGCTCATCCAAAAAAGGATTGAACGTTTCTGTTTCATCACTACCTCTTTGACACCCTACTAAGAGTAAGACTAATAAAAAACCAATTAGTACGAGTTTAAGTTTTTTCATATTTTCCT
>JAIPGF010000037.1 GCA_021736205.1 Candidatus Izemoplasma sp. | reverse complement strand
AATTTTGAATGATTTTTGAGTAACTTTGGTTTATAATAGACATTGGGTAAGCTCCTTTATAATATTTGGTTGGTACTTTTATTATATCGAAGGGCTTATCCTTTTTTAATACTTTTCCAAAACTATTTTACACTATCGAAAAAGTTTCTTGTATTTAATTACTTATTAGTCTATTGTATAATTAAACTAGAAGTGAGTGATTCGTATGAAAAAATTTTATCTAGTCATCATTATTTTTCTTTTTTTCTTTTTAACAGCTTGTCAAAAAGATTCAAAAACGGAAGAAGAAATATGTACCGAAAACCCTTATGAAACAGTATGTGGAAAGCGTTTAGAACCTTTAAGTGTTCTAGACTTTTTAAACTATTATAAAACGTTTTTAGATAGCTATTTCAATAACCAAAAAGAAAATTTCTGTGAAAATTATTTTGATGGCACAAATCAAAATTTATTAAATAAATGTACTAATAAAGAACTTGATTTGCCTGAAGCTTTAAATGAGATTACATCACTTGATTTTGAAAGCATGGATGTCGAATCAATGGATTATGTTTTTTTATATAAAGATTATAATCGAGGATTAGAAATTAAAGTTGAATTCCAAATTGAAATTATTTATAATTTGACGTTTGATGATGCCTATAAAATAAAAAAAATAGAAACGTCTACTAAACCTTTTGAGTTTGGAACTGAAGATTTCTTAAAATATTATTTAGATAATGTATTTTTAAAAGAATTTAATGATTCCTCAATAAATACAGATGATGTTTGTAACCAGTACTTTTCTGATAGTAGTCAGGAAAGATGTAGTCAATTTAGAGCCCAAACCTTAGCATCGAACATGAAGGTTTCAACTGGTAATATAGAGAAACTTGATACGCATTTTAAAACAATATTAACATTTAATACACCCTTCGGAGATAAAGCAACATTAATGACGGAGATTTCTCTTGAAGAGATAGATAATTCTTATCAATTAAACATTAATTTTTTAAATGATAAAGAACACATTTCTAGTACAGATTCTGATATATATATCCAAACAATGATTAGTGATTTTAATCATCAATCTTACAATGATTTTTGTGCTACTTATTTCTCAATTGAGTCTTCAAATTGTCTATTAGGACCAGAAGAATTTGATGAGACAATGTATTTAGAATTAACAGATATAACCTATCACGAAGATGTAATAGAAATACATCTAAGTAAACGACAAAAAAGTAATTCAAATGTTATTAGTACTTTTTCATTATTTGGCAATATTTATACTGGGGAAGAACTAGGTCATTATTTTGTGAAGAGTTATGATTTAAAACATATATCAAATGAATTTACAACGTATTTCAATAACGTGTTATCGCAACGGACTAATGACGATTTTTGTATGACTTATGATGTGTTTTTTAATAACACATTGACTTGTGAAACAGTTAGAGATAATGTGAGGGATGTTTATGTGTCTTCTTCTAACATGGTTACACAAGCGGATACGTTGATTGAATCGCATTTATTTTTAAACCATGATAACGAAAATGGATACGCATTAACTTATCGTATCATACCTGGTGAATTTTTATTTTATGACATCCAATTAACTGATGTAACAAAGTTGGATTCACTTGTTTCATATAACGAATCAGTGTCATTTTTTGAAACGTATTTGGATGAATTATATAACTCTGAGTTATCAATTGACCAACTCAAAGAAAAATATCATTTCACAGCCAGTACGCGGGTAAAACGATACACCGATTTAACAATTGATTCTATAGAGAGTAAACGCGTTAAAGATGATTATATTAAATTTGAGTATACACTTACCGAAGATAAGAATACATTTTTAAAAACTGGGTATTTTAAGATTTCACAAGATTCATCAGGTAACTATATTATTGATCAAAAAGATGCTATCCAAGAAAATTATCCTTCTGGTATAACAAGATCAATGTTTTATGCGCTTGTAAATGAATTTGATAGTCAATATATAGATGAAAATATAGATGATGAAACATTTTGTTCTAGATTTTTTGATGGAACCGAAGAACGTTTTTGTTTAGTTAGACGAGCAAATGATGATGAATTAGATTATGATATTAATGTTGATATTAAACGACTCGATTATCCTTATTTTTATGTAGGTGGTACACGCTACAATAACATAGGAAATATAATTGAATTTTTCAATTATAAAGTTATATTACGATATGATTTAAATAATGAGTTGCAACTCTCATTTAAACGCATGAAAGAAAGTAGTACTAGTTTAAATGATATTCCTGAAAAATATATTTTTAGATTTATTAAAGATTATCCTGATCAAACTATTGCAACCAATACTTTTTGTCAACAATACTTCTTAGATACTGATTACTGCGAATTATTACGTGGTGATGATTTGGAAAATGACATTTCATCAATTGAATTTGTTAGTTTTAACCGCGTGGACCGTTCCCTTGATAATTTTGAATTTGAGGTAAGTTTAATTTTTCATTTTGACAACAATGAAATATCTAGAGAATTATACTTCACTCCAAAATATATTGATGACATGGGTCGGTTTGTCTTTAGTATCGGATTTAAAAGCCCAACACAAAAATAAACGAAAAAAAGTGAAAACTCACAGTACGAGTTTTCACTTTTTCTATTTAAGCTTTATGTACAACTTCACCATTAATCATAACTAATTTTGTTTTTGTCATAATATCAAATAAGTCGCCATCCCAAATAACAATGTCGGCATCTTTTCCTACTTTTAATGATCCGACTGAATCATCAATACCATTCATTTTAGCAGCTGTGATTGTTAAAGCTTCTAACGCTTTTTGTCTACTGAGACCTTCTTTAACAAATAACGCAGCTTGAACTAACATCGTATCCAGTGTAATAATTGGATGATCTGTCATAATAGAGAATTCAACACCCACATCTTCTAATATTTTAGCTGATTTAAAAGATTTATTTACTAACTCGTATTTAGAGGCCATCCCTAGTGTTGGTCCAATAATTAGTTTAGCATCTCTTTTTTTCATTTCGTTTTTTATCAAATAGGCTTCAGTTGCATGATCGATTGTTGCATTTAGATCAAATTCATCAATAATACGCAATGCTGTCATAATATCATCTGCTCGATGAGCATGAATTTTAACTAACATACCATCAAATACACGCATTAATGAATGTAACTTCATATTGAAATCTGGCTTTTTAGCATCTTCTTCTTCATTTTTCCATGCTGTATATTTTTCATGATATTCTTTTGCTTTAAACAACCATTCTCTCATTAAAGCTGCACTTGCCATACGTGTGGCTGGATTTTTCTGATTTGATCCATAAACACGTTTTGGATTCTCTCCAAGTGCCATTTTCATACATGTTTCTTCTTTAATAACCATATCTTCAACAGTTTCACCAAAAGTTTTCATTGCTGTAAATGTCCCACCGATTATATTGGCGCTTCCAGGACCTGTATTAACAGTTGTTACCCCTGCTTTATACGTATATTCAAATGCCATATCTTTAACATAAACACTATCTATTCCTCTTAATTCTGGATAAATAGGTCCACTTATTTCGTTGGTATCGTTTCCTTCAAAACGAATTCCTTCTTCCATAATTCCTATATGACAATGTGGATCAACAAGACCCGGTGTTACAATTGCACCATCCGCATTAATAACTTCGGCATCTTTATAGGCAGATAAATCAATATCTTCACCAATTTCTTTAATTTTGTTGCCATCAATAACAATTGATCCAGAAAACTCTTTTTTGTCTTCCATTGTAAATAATGTTGCATTTTTAATAATTTTCAAAAATAATCACCCTTTTTGTGTGTTCTAATTTAATTATAAAAGAGATAGTGATTAATTGAAATAGACAATAATTGATTATTCGTCATATAACAATTAAATTTGCTACTTCTAAAAGTCTTTTAGTTTTATATTTTTTACTAAGATTATGTAATGTAAAGATTAATTTTATTTCATGGGCTGTTTTTAGATTGGCTACTTCAGAAATAATACCATCCCAATCTAACTCTACTTCTACATCGTAATCATAGTCATTTAGATTAAACAGCAAAAACACAATTGCTTGCATAAAAAATTGTTTCAAGATAGTTTCATAATCCTCATAATAATCTTGTAACGCTTCAAGTGCTTCAAAACTTGTTATTAAATGTAAATTATAAAAGTCTTCTGTTTCTAAATAACGTGTTAATAGAAACTCTAAAATTTCTTTTTTTGAGTCTTCTATTCTACTTGGATAAAACAAGTTATTTTTAACAATAGGGGTGTCTTTTAGTTGTTCAAATCGGACCATACTAGAATTTGTGCTAATTTTAATCTCTTTCATCTTTACTTGTCTTTGAAGTTTCTTAAGTTCGTATTTTAAGACATCTTTATCAACATACCGTCCTGATAACTCATAATGATCATATGATAATTCGTGGTAAGCAAGTGCTTGAGCAATCTGTAAGTCATCTTTACTAATAATGGCATAATGCAACCTTATAACTCCATGAAATAATGCAGAACACACACCATAATTGTATTTATTTAATACACGTTTAATAATCGGTTCTTTTCCCTGCGTTTTGAATTCTGATAAATAAAAATTTGTTCGTTCAACAAATTTATTTTCAAAACGTGTTTTCGGTATTTTTTTATCTGATAACTCGTAAATATGGGTCTTATCAATGTATGTGTTAGCTATTTCTTCTATTTGTTCCTCATCAATCCCCAATTCATAAAGTGCAATTACCATCATTGGTAAGTGATTGGTTAACCCTCCACGATAAATAGGACTATAGGCCTCATATGCTTTCAACAACTTCATCAAATCACCTCTTTCTTCTATTTTACCATAAAAACACAGATTTATTCAAAATGATGTTACATTTTTATTTATTTTACTATATAATATTGATATACGAATAGGAGGGTCCAATGTGTTAGTATTAATTGGCGCAAGTGCCAGTGGTAAAACAGAAATCGCAAAGAACCTAATAGAAACATACAACTTCGAGAAAATGGTTACCACTACAACAAGACAAAAAAGAGATAAAGAAATTAATCATGTTGATTATCACTTTATTTCAAAAAAGAAATTTCTTAAGAAAAAACGACTCAATGAATTTTTAGAAACAACAACATATAATGATGAATATTATGGTACTCCTAAAAAGGGTACAGATTTAAATAAAGTTTTAATTGTTGATCCAAAAGGAGCAAATTCTTTATATAAAAAAAATCTTGAAAAAATTGTTTTTATTTTATTAAAAACTGATGAAGATATTCGAAAAGAACGGATGATGGACCGCGGTGATAATTTAATTCAAATCGCTGATCGTCTTAACCACGACACAAATTATTTTGAAATGAAAAATCTCATTCATGTTGATTATATTGTTGATACATCTGATTTAACTATTGAAGAATTAGCTGAAAAGGTATATACACTCTACTATTATCATGTTTATAATAATAATCAAACAAATATATTTGATTTTATTAAAAAGCATTAACAGCTAGGAGT
Source organism: Candidatus Izemoplasma sp. (assembly GCA_021736205.1). Classification (GTDB taxonomy): domain Bacteria; phylum Bacillota_I; class Bacilli_A; order Izemoplasmatales; family Izemoplasmataceae; genus JAIPGF01. Next base: position 6,032 of record JAIPGF010000037.1, on the reverse strand, counting down.
TTATTATGGAAACCTATCTATGGGTCATTTTTATTATCTTATTTATTCTTTCAATCATCCCACTCACGCATTGGGATCTTTTTAACGTAGATAAAAAATACAGATACTTTAAATTTACAAGCGTTGTCTTAGTTATTTGGTCATTTATTAACTTTTTAAGATTTGTGGTGAAAGATTCCTTTTTCCTATACTATTTAAGTCTTGGTTTATACCCAATTATCTTTTTAATTGTTACGCTTCTTTTTATTGCAATAATAACTTATCTTGACATATCTATTAATAAAATATACTTGTACCTATTAGGCCTATTAGTTATCATTGATGCTGTTTTTTCATTAACAAATCAATTTCATTTTTTAGTTTTAAAACTCACACCAGCTGAATCAACAAGTTATGAAGTATATAAGACAGTTGACGTGGGAATGGTATTTCAAATCCATACAATACTCTCCTACTTACTATTATTAATTATAACCGTATTACTCGTAAAGAAATTTTATACTAATTTGAAAAGCCATCATGATATTTATCCGTTTTTATTTATTTTAATTGGTATTCTCTCCGGTCTTGTCCTCAACTTCATTCATGTATTTATTTATACATTTACTATTGATCCAACTTACACTACATTCGTTTTAGTACTATCTCTTCTTTATTATATTTTCTATATGAGAGATCTAAAACTCATCTTAGGGATGAATCGAAACAGATTCATTTTGGATAACTTACGAGAAAAATACGTGATTGTTAATCAAAACAATATTGTTGTTGATGCTTCAAGTGAATTCATAAAACTCTTTAATATTAATCTAGAAGATAAGATTTCTTTTGAAAAACTTAAGTTGTTTATTGAAAAAAAAGCAGTCATTTATAGGAATCAATCAGAAACAGATGAAAAATTCAATGAAGATAAACTTTATTTTAGCATGAAAGAAAAAGATATCCATCTTCCGTTTTATAAATTCTCTGGATCATTTTATTTGTTTTATGATGAAACAGCTAATCAAAAATATATTCATGATATGAATTATATTAAAACCCATGATTTAATGTCTTCATTATATAATCGTAATTTCTTTGAGGAATTAGCCAAAAGATTAAAAAACGAACAAAATTCTTATTCAGTTGTCATGTTTGACTTAGATGGGTTGAAATTATTTAACGATTATCTGGGACATGATGCTGGTGATCAACTGATAAATCGCTTTGCTTCACAGCTTAAAAAACTAACCGATTATCATAATGTTGTTGCGATTAGAATGGGTGGCGATGAGTTCTTAGTCATTGCTACTGAAAAGGAAAAAGGCTTTCTGGACACGTTAATCACTAAACTAAAATCATTGAATAAAGATAAAGACATTTTAGAACAGGTTCATTTTTCATACGGGGTGGCTTTAAATCCTGATGGTAAAAAAGATATCGATACAATTCTTGCAGAAGCTGACAAGAAAATGTATGAAATGAAAGAGGAAAAAAATCAATATAAAACGGATTTGCGACGTCTTTTAGAAAAATCCAAACAAAAATAAAAAGCACGCTTGTTTACACTAAATTTATTAGGTTAGTGTGTGCAAGAAGTGCTTTTTTTATTTTAGTAAATCAATGGAGAATACAGTTACTACAATAATAAATATTGTCATCGTATAGCCAGTGAAATATCTAAAACATAGTTGATTCAATTGTTTCTTGAATATGATTATAATGAAATGATAAATAGTAAGTAATCCCGGTATAATGATTAATAAACCTACGACTAAACTGTTCCAAAAAACACTGGATTGTAATAATAGCATCGTAATTGTAATCGCAACAGCGCCAGATAAAATACCGAGTGCAGTAAATAAATTCTTTGTTTTCATGTGTGTTTTCTCCTAAACAAGTAATTTTTCTCTATTTTATGTTAATACATAATTACTTATTTATCAAGACAAAATATGTATGTTAAATAATTTATGCTCCTAAAGAGGCTTTAATAATAAAACTGAAAATGAAGGAAACAAAAGCAACGCCTAAACTAATCGTAACCATTTCAAAAAAACGTTTCTTAAAGTTTAAATTCTTTGCAACAGAAATATAAAAGTTGAATAAGAATATTATTAAAATAACAATTCCAATCATCATTCCTAAAGCAACGTAAACATTAAGACCCAACAGATACGGGAACACAAGGAACATTACTGCAATAATATAGGCAGTTCCTGTGTAAACAGATGAGATTAGTGCTTCTTTATGCGATTCATCTTGTTTTGTAGCTAAATACTCACTACTCGCCATTGAAAAAGCAGCAGCAACTCCGGTAATAAGTCCCGCCAGGGCAACAGTTTTAGGATCAGCAAGCGCAAATGTTAATCCAGCCAGTGCACCTGTCAACTCTACTAAAGCATCATTTAAACCAAGAACAACACTGCTCACATAACTTAATCTCTCTTCATTAAAATCATTAATTAATTCTTCTTCATGACGTTCTTCATCTTCAATAATTTCCTTGATGCCTGTTATATCTTTTTCTAACTTCTTATAAATCTCTTGAGCATCTTCTTCTCTTTTTTCTAATATTTTTGAAGTAAATGTGATGCCAAATATAATTGAAAGAAATACTAAAATAGAAATTTCTAGTTTATTAGGTTTTACCTGTTCTTCAGTTAATGCTTTAAAAAACTCATAATGACGTTTTTCGTCTTTAGATATCTCTTTTAATAATTTCTTTGTATTTTCAGACTTTGAACGTTTTGATAAACGACCATAAAGAATTGAACTCGTTATTTCATCTTTTTGCATCTTTAAAACTTGCTTTTTTATTGTCTGATCCATAAACACACTCCTTCTACCTAGAATATAGTATACCATAATTATGTTTTAATTTTGAATTATTTTAAAAGAATGTAAGTTTTCAAATCAAATGCAACAACGAGCTCTTATATTTCTCTTTATTGATAGATGTGCAAGACTATCTGAAGTAAGCAAAATAAAATTATTAAATGTAGATACAGATAATAATACAATACTTCTTGATCACACCAAAACAAAAAGAGAACGAGTAATATATTTTACTGATTTCACTTCAAATTGTTTAAAAACTTACTTAAATGAAATTAATAACTCTAACAGATTTTTATTTAGAAATGTACAACACAATACACCATTAACATATATTGGTGTTTTAAAAGTCTTCAAAAAGATAAGAGATGAACTGGGAATTGAAAAGTTTTCAAGCCATATGATTAGGCACTCTTATGGGACAATGGCCTATAAAAAAGACATGCCTTCACTATTTACTAAGAACTCCATGGGACACTCAAGAAGATAGTGTAAAATAGTTTGTGTAAATAAAAACTTAAAGAGGAACTCTCAATCATAAAACCTATATACCTCTAAAAAGTATAATCACTATTTTGAAGCTAACTGGTTGTGAATCATCTAGGATGAATGTTTTGAGACAAGACTTGCATTTATATCTTTGAATATTATTTTTTGTTCGTCCATGCTTAATGGTTGAACTTACTGTACCACAAATTGGGCATACTTTTTGTTTAGGCATTGTACTCCTCGGACCACAAAAGCGCGTACTTCACCCAACTAAGGAAAGTCGCCAAACAACCCAGGGTAAAATACTCGCTTTTGGGTTCCTTTTTTGAGTTGTTTGTCACTTATATTATACCATTTTTGATTAAAAAATTATCTTAAAAATTAAAAAACTGATATATTGCACGGTTATGCTGTTAGTGAATTTTACTAACAACACAGTGCACCACACATCAGAAAAAAAGACAAAATTAGGATTACAAAGATACAACATAGATTATTCTCAGTCTTCTCATCATGATATTTTGTCTATAACTATATTTTACAAAATCCCTTTGTTATTCTATCTTTGTTCTATTACTTAATAAAAAAAGGAGGTCCCAGCCGTATTCGAACCGATGTTCACGGAGTTGCAGTCCATTTCTAATTAAAAAACGGTTTGACCAAACCATTTGTATTTTCATACTGCTGATAGTTCCGCATAGTGTGGAAATGGAGTATGTTTTTACTCATTTTTCTGAGTTTCCATAAATATAGTCCGTTGCTTTAAATATTATTAGATTTAAATAGTTAAGACACCACTCGTTTTAACAGTAATTATTTGCAACTTATTCTTATATGCGTATGATGTATTTCAACACCACTGTTTAAGTTCCAATACAGTCTAAACTCAATAATTGAAATATAATTATCAATTTCTATACCTTATTTCAGTTATATAAAATATTTGAAATTTATAAATGCTTTTCTATGTTTTATTTCATTTTTATTGTTTTATTGTAATAAGTGTGATAAAATATAAATGTAATTTCAATTATGGAGGTGTATTATGAAAAGACAAGGTGAATTTGTAAATAACCTAAGTGGTGAAATGAGTTATAAATCATTTAACCCATCAGACTTACCACCGGTTCCTAGTATTAAAATTGATGAAGACATGTTACATCTCATTTCAAAAGCTAATCGTATATTAGGAAAATTGGATCAAAAATCTGATGATATACCAAATAAAGAATTATACATATCGATGTATATTAGAAAAGAAGCATTACTTTCAAGTCAAATCGAAGGAACACAGGCTACTCTCGATGACATTTTTGATCCGAATATAGATGCTAATATAAATTTAGAAGTGACTGATGTAATAAACTATATTAAAGCATCTACCTATTCAAATGAACTCATTCAAACACTACCTTTATCTAGTAGATTCCTAAAAAACATACATGAGGTTTTATTAGAAGAAGTTAGAGGGGAAGATAAAAATCCCGGTGAGTTTAGAAAAACACAAAACTGGATTGGTCCACAAGGTAGTTCACTTAAGAACGCTAAGTTCATTCCACCAAATGTATCTGATATGAATGATGCTATGTCTAAGTTAGAAAATTATATTCATTACGATGAATCTAATCATCTTATAAAGATCGCGTTAGCTCACTATCAATTTGAAACGATTCACCCTTTCTTAGATGGTAATGGTAGAATTGGAAGACTATTAATTGGATTAATGTTAAAAGAATATAAACTTCTAAACACTGACATTTTATACATTTCTTATTACTTCAAAAGAAATAGAATTGAGTATTATGATCGATTGATGGACGTAAGATTAAAAGGGCATTACGAACAATGGATTAAGTTCTTCTTAAAGGGAATCATTGAAGCAGGTAATAATTCCTTAGAATGTATCAACCTGTTAATATCATTGAATAAAAAAAATGCTAAATTAATAGAAACTAAAATACCTAGTTCTAAAAAATCTGTTTTTGAAGTATTTAGATATATCCAATCAAACCCTATTATTGATATCCCAGAAACATCAAAGAAAATCGGAAAAGCATATAACACTACTGCTAATGCAATCAAAAAACTACAAGATCTTGGAATCTTGATAATCAAAAATGAGCAAGATAGAAATAGAATTTATATCTATGAAGATTATCTTGCAATACTAAGGGAGGGTACTGAATTAAACAGTTAATAACCCTACATAGTAAAAAGATACATCATTATTCGATGTATCTTTTTATCCTTACTTCTTCGAAAGGTAAGATGATACATTACTTACAGTAAGAAAGCAGTCCAAAAGCAACGGACTACTAGCATTTTTTCAACAAAACAAAAAAGACGCTTGCATTAAGCGTCTTTATTATGCCAAATCTGGAGGTCCCGACCGGATTCGAACCGGTGTTCACGGAGTTGCAGACCACCTACCACGATAATAAACCAAAATGATATCAGACATTGCTATCGTATTTTTAATTTATTAGGAACTTATTTGGGTGAATTACTTAAATTGAAAACTCAAATCAAGTAGAGGAAAATAAATAGAATTTTATTCTACTTATTTTGCCCCTCTCACACCACCGTGCATACGGAACCGTATACGGCGGTTCAGTTATATATTTCTTAAGTACGGTTTAAGTAATAGGCCAGAGGATTTATTAATCCTGGCCTATTTTCTTTTAAATTAGGCTTTCCTAACACATCTATTGAGAGGATAACGTTAC
>JAIPGF010000036.1 GCA_021736205.1 Candidatus Izemoplasma sp. | reverse complement strand
AAGAATTAAAAAATCATCAATCTCTAAAAGAAATGCGCGAAGCTGTAAAATATAACACACCTAAATTAACGTTGAAACAAAAAGGAAACTAAGACATAAACAAAAGGTCAATCCAAATTTGGATTGACCTTTTGTTATAAGTTAATGTCTAGGACCATGATTAAATGGATCATGATGTTGTCCCATTTCTTCCTGATAAATATCATATAGTTCACGAACAGATTTATCTTTTAATTCCGCTAATGTATGGGTGTTATTGTTGTGTATAATTTGATACATAAAACGCATACGACCCATTGTGATACCATGTTTTTGTGCGTAGCGTCTAGCAAGTTCAACTTGTTCTTGGTCTAAATCAGATAAGCGTGAATTTATCACATGGTGCATCGATGAAAAACGTCCTAATTCTTGTCCGATTTTAGTTTCTAATTTTGTTTCCAACCGGTCTCTTATGGATGTGTTTTTAGCGTTGACATAGATGACGACCACATTACTTTCTGTATCTGATTCGACAATATAGCCAAGGGCATTGAGTCTTTCAATAATCAACTCAAGTGCTTCATCGAGTGATAAACCTAAATATTGGACATCATGTTCAATGATTGTTTCACCATTATCATCAACTTGTACAATACTAATCACTTCATCTTCACCATTAAGTTCTATCTGAATGGACGGATTGATATCTAGTGTAACAGTTGCTGCAACAACATCAGTTGTTTCCCTAACATTCATAAATACCATTAATAAAACAACAAGCATACCCGCAAATACGAGCGCTCTTTTTGGACTTAATACTGATTTAAATACATCTAATGGACTTCGTCCAAAATCTCTATAAGCACGACTTTCCTTAATAGATCCTAATACATCAGGTGTTTGACTTGTCAAGTCATCTCTGATTTTATCTTCAAATTTATCCATCCAATCACCTACTTTCTATACGTTTCTTTTAATTTTTTTAATGCCTCATTATACTTCCAAGTAACAGTACCAAGTGGCATCTCTTTCTTTTTTGCAATTGCTTTATGTGTAAAATCACCGATGACTTTTAAAATAACAATTTCCCGTTCATCTTCATCGAGTGATTCAAGCATTTCTTTCACCATTAATTCTTTTTCACTATTATTAGCAACACTACCAAAAATATAAGCGTCATCAGTCGCATCAAATGCAACTTCCTTTTTGCGTCTATTATAGACATTATAACTCATATTTTTTGCAATGGTTATTACCCAGGATTTAAATACATATTTAGGCTTAAATGATTTTATTTTTTTCAAGACTTGAATATACACATCTTGCATAACATCTTCACTTAGACTGCGATCTTTTAAAATACCTAAAATGGTATAAAAAACAACATCTTTTGTTTCGTGATAAATATCATCAAAGACAGATTTATTTCCCTGCCTAAGTTGTTTGGCTAGTTGATTTAACTCATTATTTGTCATAGGGTCACCTCACTATTTTAATTGTATCATAAAATGGCGAGTTTATCTTGCTTTTCAAAAAGAATACAAATGAAGTCGTGATTTTATTGGAAAAAATGCTAAGAGTTTTAGAAACATGCTAAATTATGATAAAATAAACACAGGAGATGATTCGATGAAAATAGTAGCTATTGGTGGTGTTGCTGCATCAATGAGTGCAGTAAGCAAATTAAGACGGTTAGATAAAGATGTAACCATTGATGTGTATGAACAAGGTGATGTATTAAGTTATGGTGCTTGTGGTATGCCATATTATGTGTCTGATGAAATAAAGCACAAAGAAGAACTTGTGGCAAGAACCAAAGCTGACTTTACTAAAAAAGACATCACAGTCCATACTTTTCATAAAGTAATCGATGTTGATGATACCGCAAAAGAATTGACGATTAAAAACTTAAAAACAAATGAGACATTTAAAGACACCTATGATAAATTAATTATTGGTTCTGGTGCGTCCCCCGTGATGCCAAAGTGGAATGGAATCAATTTAGAAAACATTCATACCATGACACAGTTTGAAGATAGTGTCGCTGTTAAAAAGAAATTAGATACTGGCAAGTATAAAAATGTGACCATTATTGGTGGTGGCTTCATTGGGATGGAGATGGCAGAAAGTTTTCATACTCGCGGATTAAATGTTCGTATTATTGAATTTTTTGATCAAGTGTTAAATGTCTTTGATAAAGACATAATTGAACCCTTACATGAGTATTTAACAACTGAAAATATCACATTAAATTTAAGTGAAGAAGTTCAATCATTTACAGGCGATAAAAAAGTTGAAACAGTTGTAACAAATAAAGGGGAATACAAAACAGACCTAGTGCTTTTAGCCATTGGGATTCGTCCTAATTCAAGTTTTTTGAAAAATAGCAATGTTAAAACAGATAAACGCGGAACAATCTTAGTTGATCGAACCATGCAAACGTCGGTAAAGGATATCTATGCCGGTGGTGATTGCGCAACCATTTATAATCGCCAACTACAAGCACAAAAATATTATCCAATGGGAAATAACGCGAATAAACAAGGCAAACTTATCGCCCGAAACATTATAGGTGAAAATGTCAAAATTGATGGTGTCTTAGGCACGATTGTCATAAAAGTATTAGATAAGCAACTGGGAAAAACAGGTATCACAGAAAAACAAGCAAAAGAGCTCGATTTACCACATAAAACAGTAAAAATTACCGGTCGAAATCATGCTGGGTATTATCCCAACGCGAAAAAAATAACGGCGAAAATCATTTATGAACCAGAGACATTTAAAATATTAGGTGCTGAACTCTATGGCGAAGATGACACAGCATTGCGTATTGATATTTTCGTGGTTGCAATTTCAAAAGAAATGACAACCAAAGAACTCGGCATGTTAGATTTAGCATATGCTCCACCCTTTTCTGGTGTATGGGACGTTGTAGCTGTTGCTGCTAATCAAGCTAAATAATTCTTTTTAAATTTGTGTTTTTTGATATAATAAGTATGAGGAGTGAGACGATGGATTATAGATATAAAGTTCAAAACGATGAGATTGATAAATTATTTGAAGCAATATTAACACTTGACAATAAAGAAGAATGTTATCGATTTTTTGATGATTTATGTACAGTCAATGAACTTCAAGCATTCGGACAACGTTTAAAAGTTGCGAAGTTACTGATTGAAAAGAAAACATATCAACAAATCGAAAAACAAACTGGTATCTCAGCTGCAACAATTTCTAAAATATCAAAATCATTCGCATTTGGTCCTGGTGGCTATGAAATGGTTATTAATAAATTGAAAGAAAAGGACTAATCCTTTTCTTTCAATTTTCTCTTAACATTTAGCAAAAGTGGTGTATAATATTTATTGATGCCAGTATGGTGGAATTGGTAGACACGCTAGATTCAAAATCTGGTGGTTTTACGGCCGTGTCGGTTCGAGTCCGACTACTGGTACCAACCTAGAAGTACAAGACAATTTTTTTGAAAATTGTCTTTTTTTTAAAGCTATTGAGACACAGTTAATATATATGGTATAATGACGTTAGTATAGTTTAATGAAAGGAATGAAAAATGAAGAACTTTATTTATGAGAGTCCTACGAAAATTATATTTGGAAAAAACCAGGTACAACAGTTGAAAAATGAATTATCCAGACTGAATGTCTCAAACGTATTATTAGTTTATGGGATGGGATCAATTAAGAAATACGGGATTTATGATGCGGTTATTTCTGTTTTAAACGATGCAGATGTAACAGTATTTGAAGAAGCAAATGTTAGAGCAAACCCCGAAGTGACAAGTGTACGTTCTGGCATAGATACCTGTCATAAAGAAGCTATTGATTTTATATTAGCCGTTGGTGGTGGAAGCGTGATTGATTGTGCAAAAGCCATTGGTATGGGAGTGAAGTATGATAAAGATGTTTGGGATTTATATACAAATAAAGGAAGTGTATCAAAAACAGTTCCCACAGGGAATATAATAACGCTAGCTGCAACAGGGAGTGAAACAAATGAAAATTCTGTATTGAGTAATGATGAAACAAATGAGAAATTAGCTTGCATTAATCCTGTTAGTAAACCAGTGTTTACTATTATTGATCCAAGTTATACATTGACCGTCAACAAGCATCATACAGTTGCTGGTAGCATTGATATAATTATGCATATCTTTGAACAATACTTTAGTAATACCAAACATACACTAACAAGTGATTATTTATCTATTGCAGTCATTAAATCTGTTATAAAAAATACCTATAAAATATTAAATGGTACAGACAATTATGATGTCAGAAGTAACTTATCTTGGGCGTCTACCATTGCCTTAAATAAAATTTTAGGACAAGATAAAATTGGTGATTGGGCAACACATAGATTATCATATGTATTAACTAAAGAACATAATATTACCCATGGATATGCGCTTGTTTTATTATTTATCTCATGGGCTAAAACAGCACTTAAATACAATAAAGAAACCATGTCAAAAAAATTAATGTTACTGGGTGAAGAATTATTTGAAATAGAAGAACCAAGTGAAGTCATTAATCAAATCGAACACTTATTTCAATCTTGGGGTGCTAAGACTAAATTATGTGATATGTTAGATAAACAAGATATAAAACCTGCAGAGTACTATGTTGATAAAGCATTAAAACTAGGACCAGTAGGAACTGTTATTACAATTGATAGGGAAAAAGCTCTAGAAATCTTTGAAGATAGTTGTAAATTATCATGATTAATATAGATCGTAATAAAGATTTTTTAGAAGCCTTATTTGAAGGAATATATTTTGTTGATCAAAACCGAAAAATATTATTTTGGAATAAAGGCGCAGAACATATTAGTGGCTATAAACAACAAGAAGTACTTAATAGTAATTGTTATAATAATATATTAAATCACATTGATAAAAACGGGAAACATCTATGTCATGATGGTTGCCCATTACATGATACCTTACAAACTGGAAAGATAAACGAAGCAGATGTGTATCTTCACCACAAAGATGGACATCGCGTCGCTGTAAGTATTAAAAGTTTTCCAATCAAAGATGAAAAAGGAAACATTACAGGAGCCATTGAAACATTTACCGATAAAGAGTCAGAGTCTTACAGTAAAAGAGAAACGACTAAACTAAGAAAATTACTTAGACAAGATGAGTTAACAGGTATTTCAAATAGACGACATTTAGACTTTTTTATAAATCAAAAGTTAAAATCATATAAAACATTTAATGATAAATTTGGTCTTTTGTTTTTTGATATTGATCACTTTAAAAATGTTAATGATACTTATGGACATGATGTTGGGGATAGCATTTTAAAAATGGTGGCAAAAACAATTAATCAAAACACCAGAGAAGCAGATAATTTTGGACGTTTTGGGGGAGAAGAATTTTTGTTAGTGGCAGAACTTGACTCCGAAGAACTATTATACAAACTCGCAGAGAAGTTGCGCATTTTAGTGGCAGAATCTGCCTTTCGTTTTAAAAATGAAAAACCAATTAATGTCACCGTATCAATTGGAGGATCGTTAGTTCGAAAAAAAGACAGTGTTAAATCTCTTATTAAGCGAGCAGATACAGCAATGTATCAAGCTAAAAATAATGGTAGAAATCAAACAAAAATAAATTAAGGAGACGATAAAATGAAAATAATCGCAGTAAATGCAGGAAGTTCAAGTTTAAAATTTCAATTACTTAAAATGCCGGAAGAAACAGTCTTAATTAGCGGTGTTGTAGAACGCATTGGTATTGAGGGTTCTGGGATTGAATTTGATCTAAATGGTGGAACAATTGAAGAAAAAATATCTATTAATGATCACGCTGAAGCAGTTACTTTACTGCTAGAAAAGTTGATTGATTTAGAAGTTTTAAACTCGATTGATGAAATTGATGGTGTAGGACACCGTGTTGTACATGGAGGAGAAAAGTTTAGTGATAGTGTTGTTATTACAGATGACGTTATTGAAACAATTGAAGCAGTGAGTGATTTAGCACCGCTTCATAATCCGGCAAATTTAACCGGTATAAAAGCGTTTCAAAAAGCTTTACCAAATATTAAAGGCGTTGCCGTTTTTGATACAGCATTCCATCAATCAATGGGACCTGATGAATACTTATATGCTGTGCCATATAAGTGGTATAAAAAATATGGTGTGAGAAAATATGGTTTTCATGGGACGTCTCATAAATATGTGTCACAACGTGTAGCCAAATTACTTAACAAACCACTTGAAGATTTAAATACAATCGTACTTCATTTAGGAAATGGTGCAAGTATTTGTGCGGTTGAAGGTGGTAAAAGTGTTGATACATCAATGGGGTTCACCCCACTTGCTGGAATCCCAATGGGGACACGTAGTGGAGACATTGATCCTGCGATTATTGAATTTATTTGTGAAAAAGAAGATAAAACAGTCTCTGAAGTAACAAACATGCTAAATAAAGAAAGTGGTTATTTAGGACTAAGCACCAAATCAAGCGATTCAAGAGACTTATGGAACGCTGCTCATAAAGGAGACAAACAAAGTCTGCAAGCGATTAAAAAACAAGTGAAAATGATTTCTGATTATATTGCTGCTTATTATGTAACAATGGGCTCAGTTGATGCCATTTGTTTTACAGCAGGTGTCGGTGAAAATGCGATATTAACGAGACAATTAATTGCCAAGCGTTTAAAACCACTTGGTGTTGAGATTGACTTAATGAGAAATCAAGTCAGACGTCAAGAACAGTTAATTAGCACAGATGAGTCAGATATTGCCCTCTTTTTACTCCCAACAAATGAAGAAGTAATGATTGCACGTGACACCTTAAGACTATCTAAATAGTAAAAAAATTAAAAGAAGGCGTTAATTTGCCTTCTTTTTATGTTATAATAGATTATGAGGTGGGAAAAATGAACATAGAAATATCAGATAAACTCAAACAATTGACTCCCGATTTTCACATCGGTGTAATAGAATGTAAAGTCGAAGTAGCTAAAAACAAAGACCTTGATTTAAAATTACGAGAAATCGAACGTGAACTTCAAGAATCGATAAATATACGTCGTGTCATTATGCTAGACACAATTAAAGAAGCGCGAGATGCCTATAAAACATATGGTAAAGACCCTTCACGATATCGCTTAGCAGTCGAGTCATTATATCGACGTTTAGCTAAAGGAAATGCGCTTTATCGGATTAACAATGTCGTTGATGTAGGGAATTTATTAAGTATTAAAACACGTAAAAGTGTTGCTGTTTTAGACAAAGATAAAATTCGTGGCGATATAAATGTAAGACTTGGTAAACAAGATGATAAATTTTTCGGGATAGGACGCGGGAAATTAGATGTGGAAAACATCCCAATTTATGAAGATGAATTAGGACCATTTGGATCTACAACAAGTGATACAGAACGCACCATGATTACGAAGGATACCAAGAATTTATTGGTGTTTATCATTTCATTTACTGGTCGAGACGAATTACTTTATAATGTAGAATTTGCGAAAGATTTATATTTACGATATGCAAATGCAACAAAAATGGATGTGAGGATAGTTTAACTAAAGGGTGATTTTATGACAAGATTGCAGATAGTATATGAACGACTCGTAAAAATATTTTTATCATTATCTGTGGTATCATACTTGCTATTTATTTTTATTGTGTTTTTTGGTATAACACAAGAAGCATTTATCACAGGAACCACTGATTTCTTTCCGAGAATTAAAGAAGGATACCCCCTTATTAGAGGAACGTTTTGGCCTTTATTAATTGGGATTATCATCTTTTTGATTGCAACAAGAATATTTTATTTTCTTGCGACAAGAGAATCGAATTTAATGTCAGTCTCTTATTATAAGAAAATGAAATTAAAAGATGATAAAACAAAAGAAAGAATGCAGCATAAACGTGAAGCATTTAGAAAAGCACACGCATCAGTTTTCACGCGAATCAATGATTTCTTTAGTGATATATTAGATGGTATTAAAAACTTTTCACGCAAAACAAAAAAACGTTATAATAAAACAATTGAAAATATGAAAAAACGTAAAGAACGTAAAAAAGAACTAGAAGATGAAATTAAAGAGATCGAAGAAAAAACAAAGCTTAAACCGACCATTAAAAAACGAAAAGCACTCAATAAAACTGCCCTTATTTTAAAAGTTAGTGATCAAACAAAACTAACATCTATGCAATCAAGAAAATTTGTGAATGCGTTATTCTCTGTTATTAAAGAAACAACCATAAAAGAAGAAGCTGTAACAATAGATACATTTGGAACATTTGATAAAATTAAATTAAATAAGTATAGCGAAATCAACCCTGAAACGCAAAAAGAAATAACAATTAAACCACACAATACTGTTTTCTTTTTCCCTGATGATCAACTTAAAGAAAAAGCACTTGAAAACTATGTACCAGAAATTCCTAAAGACCATAGTAAAGACCAAGATGTCACCAAAGAAAAAGCAGTTGAAAAAGAATCAATAACAAAAACATCAACAACTGACAAACAAAACCCTACTAAGAAAACGAAACAACAACCTCAAACAAAAACTAAAGATGAAAAAGCACAAAGAGAAGCACCTAAAAAAGTAAAAAAACCAAAGAAACGTCATTCAAAAGCAACCAAAGGAACCATTGTTTCTGAAATATATGAAAAAACAGATCTTAGTAAAAACAAATCAAAACAAGCTTTAAATGATATATTAGAAGTGATTACAAATCAACTTAAAACAGATGAGACAGTTTACTTTGGAGAAATAGGTTATTTTGAAGGCATTATCATCCCTGAAAAAGATGCCGTAAATCCGCAAACTAAAGAAAAAATTAAAGTGCCTGCACACAAAGAAATAAGATTCCGATTTTACGATGAATTTAAAGACAAATTTAAATAATAAAAAGGGACAATTTGTTGTCCTTTTTTTTTAGTAAAAACCTTTTGTTTTTAATTATTTATGGTATTATTGTGTTAGAAAGTAGGTGTATGAATGCTATACATTAATACAACTAAGAACCCCTTAAAAACCTGTTCTTTTTACTTTGGATTAGAAGAACATTTAATAAAAGATAAACATCAAGATGAAGATATATTTTTGCTTTGGAATGTTCTACCAACTGTGATGATTGGTCGCCATCAACTTACCACGCAAGAAATTAACGAATCATACGTTAAACAAAATGATATTGAAATTGTTAGACGTAGCAGTGGTGGTGGGGCAGTTTATACAGACTTAGGATGTTTTCAGTTTAGCATCATAACATCCAAAACTAAAACAGACAATTTATTTAAACGCCATTTAAAAAAAATCGTTGATGCATTTCAAAACTTAGGCATTGATGCAACCTTTAGTGGACGTAATGACATTCTGCTTAATGGCAGAAAGTTTAGTGGAACCGCCGAATATATTGTAAAAAATAAAATGGTTATTCACGGTACAATTTTGTTTAACAGTAATTTAACGCACTTAGTAAACAGCTTAAATCCCGATGAACAAAAATTGTCATCTCACGCGATTAAAAGTGTAAAATCACGTGTCATTAATATTTCTGATGTGTATAAAAAACCACTAGAGACTTTCTACAAAGAATTTGTTGATCAATTTAAAACATCAGAATTAGATTACCAAGAATTAGACCAATCAAAAATTAATTATTATGGAGATAAATATACAAAACATGAATGGAACTACGGTAAAAATCCTAAGTTTACACTGATAAGAAAAGATAAACTACCAGCTGGATTAATCGAATTAAAACTAAAATTACAAAACAAAATTATTAAAGACTTTAAGATTCATGGCGACTTTTTCAGTCTTAAAAAAATTACACCGCTTGAAAACGCTTTTATTGATAAAGTATGGACACACAGATCAATGAAAAAAGTCTTAAAAGACATACAAGTGGATGAGTATATCCTTAATTTATCCAATAATGAGTTATTAGATCTTTTCAACTTAAAAAAAAACATCCGAAAACCTGATTATTTAAAAGTTGATTTAAAAAATTTAAATAAAAAAACCAAACAAATAAAAACACTTCTCAAACAACATGAACTGCATACAGTTTGCCAAGAAGCAAACTGCCCAAACCAACTAGAATGTTTTAGTAATGGAACTGCCACCTTTATGATTTTAGGTGACACGTGTACAAGAAATTGTCGTTTTTGCGATGTTAAATTTGGTCGTCCAAAACCTGTTGATAAAAACGAACCTAAAAATATTGTCTATGCGGTTAAATTAATGAAATTAAAACACGTTGTTGTGACAAGTGTTGATCGCGATGATTTAGACGACTTTGGTGCAGGTCACTTTAAAGATGTCATTAATCATCTTAAAGAAGAAACACCCGATGTTACAATTGAAGTGTTAATTCCTGATTTTAGAGGCGATTTAGATGCCTTAAAAACAGTCGTAGATGCCAAACCCGATGTGATTAATCATAACTTAGAAACCATTCCCCGTTTATATCAATCAATTACCCCACAAGCAAACTATAACGATAGTTTAACATTACTAAAACGCGTTAAAGAACTAGACCCTAACATTTTAACCAAATCAGGTGTTATGGTAGGACTCGGTGAAACCAAAGATGAAATCATCAGCTTGATGGATGATCTAAGAGCAGTCGATTGTGATATATTGACCATCGGACAATATCTCAGACCCTCAAGCAAACATATTGAAATTGATCGCTATGTAGATTTAGAAGAATTTGATGACTATAAAAAAATTGGTAAAGAAAAAGGCTTTCGCTTTATCGCCAGTGGCCCTAAAGTACGAAGTTCTTACCAAGCAATAAATCAATTTGAAGGTGAATAATATGAAACAAACAGTACTTCATGAAACACACAAGAAACTCGGTGCAAAAATGGCACCCTTCGCAGGCTATGACATGCCTATTAGTTATACCTCTATTCAAGATGAACACATGATGGTCCGAGAAAAAGCAGGATTATTTGATGTCTCTCATATGGGGGAAATTTGTGTTAAAGGAAAAGAAGCAAGTAAACTTGTAGATTACCTTTTCACAAACGACATTACATCAATGACAGAGAACCAAGTTTTATATGGGTTTATGTGTTATCCAGATGGGGGTGTCGTTGATGATTTATTAGTTTATAAATTTTCAAACGAACATTTCCTACTCGTCGTCAACGCATCAAACATTGAAAAAGATTTTAAGTGGGTCACCACCCATAATTCCTTTGATACAAAAGTAACAAATGAAAGTGAAAACTTTTCACAACTTGCTTTACAAGGACCCAAAGCAGAAACCATCTTACAACAACTCACAGACTTTAATCTTTCATCTTTTCCGTTTTTCCACAGTCAAACAGTTACCGTAAATGACAAACTCATGCTCATCTCACGCACAGGGTATACCGGAGAAGATGGTTTTGAAATTTATGGTACACATGATGATATTAAAGAACTGTTTGAGAAACTACTTGATGTGGGCGAAGAAGATATTGCTCCCATTGGTCTTGGCGCAAGAGATACCTTACGTTTTGAAGTAACTTTACCCCTTTATGGCAATGAATTATCAAAAGACATTACGCCCTTAGAAGCTGGGTATGGCTTTGCTGTCAAACTAGAAGCAGAAGACTTCATCGGCAAAAAAGCATTAAAAAAACAAAAGCAAGAAAAGACAAAAAGACGTCTATGCGGACTGGAGTTAAAAGACCGTGGTATATTACGCCATGGATACACTGTATATAAAGGCGATAAAAAAGTAGGAACTATTACGACGG
>JAIPGF010000010.1 GCA_021736205.1 Candidatus Izemoplasma sp. | reverse complement strand
TCACATCAACACGCCCCTTTCGAACTTACAATGAGTCATTTTGATACATTTATAAAGAGAAGTAAACATATTCTTTACTTGGGGCTTTCATATAGTCATCAGCTACACCAACTAAAAAACACCTTAGAAGAAGTTTGTTTTAAGGCGGGATACAAAAAAGACACTAGATTATATAAACCCCATATTACACTAAGCAAAAAAACTGTTTTTAAACACACATTCAATCAAAATATTAAAGAGTTTACCTACACTGTAACAGGCGTATCATTAATGCTCAGTCACCGGGTAAACGGAATCTTAACTTACGATAGACTCTACTATAAAGGATTTGATACAGATGACATCAACGAAACACATAGAACTACGTTATAGCGACACAGATCAAATGGGCGTTATATATCATGCGAATTATATTACATTTTTTGAACAAGGAAGAACAACATTTTTAAACGACTTAGGCATAGACTATTTAGACATTGAAAAACAAGGTGTATTGTTTGTTGTAAGGAATATTGAAATCAAATATAAAAGACCAAGCACACTAGATGAATCGCTCATTGTTGAGACAACCATCGATGAACTGACAGATTATAAAATGACCTTTAAACATGTTATTAAAAATGATAAAAATCAAATAAAAGTGATTGGTAAATCCAGTGTTGCAAGCGTTAAAAAAGACTCGTTTAAATTATGTAAACTTAAAGAAGAATTGCCTAAAATTTATCAAATAATTACGAGTTAAAAAAGGAATACTCTTCACCACTTTACTGATATAAAGCCCTAAACAAAGGGCTTTTTTTCTTTTAAACTATTTCTTTTTAGGGTATAATCAAGCCAGAGGTTGATACTATGATAAAAATTGATGGAACAAATTTAAACATAAAAAAATTCATCCAAGTTGCACGATTTAATGAACCTGTTAAGTTATGTGATAAAGCAGTTCAACAGGTGAAAAAGGCCAGTGATTATATTGCTGAGGTAGTCAAAAAAGATAAACCAGTTTATGGTATAAATACGGGATTTGGCAAACTGAGTGATACGACTGTTGACCGAAAAGATTTATCAAAACTACAAGAAAACTTGTTGAAAAGTCATGCATGTGGTGTGGGTAACCCATTAAAAGAAGAAATTGTACGCGGGATGATACTGTTACGAGTGAACGCACTGATAAAAGGAAATAGTGGAATCCGTTTACAAGTTTTAGAAAAACTCATTGAGTTTTTAAACAAGGGTGTAACGCCGGTTGTCTTTGAAAAAGGGTCACTGGGTGCTAGTGGCGATTTAGCACCTTTATCGCACATGAGTTTACCGCTTATTAATCTAGGTGAGTGTTTTTACAAAGGAGAACGGTTCCCAACAGAAGAACTCTTAGATACCCTGGATATTAAACCCATAAAACAGTTATTAGCTAAAGAAGGATTATCGTTAATCAATGGAACACAGTGTATGACAAGCATTGGTGCTTTTGCTTTACATGATGCTTTTGACTTACTGGAAGATATACATGTTGTTTCAAGTTTAACGTTTGAAGCATTACAGGGAATTACGGATATCTTTTATGATCGAGTTCATCAAGTAAGAGGTCAACATGGACAAATCAAGGTTGCTAAAATAATGCGTGATATTTTAACGGATAGTCATTTAACGACCAAACAAGGTGAAAAACGTGTTCAAGATGCTTATTCACTCCGATGTTTACCACAAGTTCATGGTGCAACACTTGATACACTGGAATTTGTTAAAGACAAAGTTGAAATCGAAATGAACGCAGCGACCGATAATCCGCTTATTTTTACTGAAGACGATAAAGTGATAAGTGCTGGTAATTTTCATGGGCAGCCACTTGCCTTGGCTTTTGATTATTTGAAGATTGCAATGAGTGAACTTGCTAATATCTCAGAGCGTCGTTTAGAACGTATGGTAAATCCGAACTTATCTAACGGATTACCACCATTTTTAGTCGATCAACCAGGGATAAATAGTGGATTTATGATTGTCCAATATAGTGCGGCATCTGTGGTTAGTGAAAACAAAGTACTGGCGCATCCATCAAGCGTTGATAGTATTCCTAGTAGTGCCAATCAAGAAGATCATGTATCTATGGGAACAACGAGTGCTAGACATGCGTTAATGATTGTGGAAAATGTTAGAAAAGTTATCGCAATGGAATTATTTACTGCTTGTCAAGCAATCGATTTTAGAGGAAAAACTAATCTTTCAAAGAGAACAAAAAAAGCGTATAATAAAGTTAGAGAGTACATCCCCTTCATTGACCACGATGAAGTGATGTATAAACACATACATTTAATAGAAGATTTAGTCGCATCAAAAGAATTTAAAGAACATTTTCTTAAGGAGGAGTCCAATGCGTAAAAGCACGTTTCATTTAGGGGATATTTTTGATGAACTTCCACCTAAAAAAGAATTTAAAGAAGGGATTAGAAGAGCCCCCAAAAGAGAATACACATTAACCAAAAAAGAAACAAAATTAGCGTTAAAGAACGCGTTGCGTTATGTACCAGAAAAATGGCATGATGTATTAGCTAAAGAATTTTTAGAAGAATTAACAACACGCGGCAGAATTTATGGGTATCGTTTTAGACCCAAAGGACAAATCATTGGTCGTCCTGTTGATACCTACAAAGGAAATACACTAGAAGGTAAAGCCATTCAAGTTATGATTGATAATAACTTAGATTTTGATATAGCTTTATATCCTTATGAACTTGTGACCTATGGAGAAACAGGTCGTGTTGTGCAAAATTGGATGCAATATCATTTAATTAAAAAGTATTTAGAAGAGATTAATGATACACAAACACTTGTTGTGATGAGTGGTCATCCACTAGGATTATTTGATTCAGCTAAATCATCACCTAGAGTTACCATTACCAATGGGTTAATGGTGGGGATATTTAATGATCTAAATAATTGGTCTAGAGCAGCGCAACTTGGTGTAGCTAGTTATGGACAAATGACCGCAGGTGGGTGGATGTATATTGGACCTCAAGGCATTGTGCACGGCACATATAGTACTATTTTAAATGCCGGAAGAAGTAAATTAGGTATTCCTGAGGATCAAGATTTAACAGGTAAACTCTTTGTTACTTCAGGACTAGGAGGAATGAGTGGTGCCCAAGGAAAAGCTATTGAAATTAGTGGTGGTGTAGGGATTATTGCTGAAGTGGATAAATCCCGTATTGAGACACGTAAAGACCAAGGGTGGATTAGCTATGTAGCCTATACCCCTAAAGAAGCATTTGATACAGCAAAAGAACACCAGGCTAACAAAGAATCTATTGCTATTGGGTATTATGGAAATATAGTTGATTTATTAGAATATGCCGTGGAAACAGACCAATCCATTGATTTACTCAGTGATCAAACAAGTTGTCATGCGGTATATGATGGAGGCTATTGCCCAGTAAACATTACCTTTGAACGCCGTACTAAATTACTTGAGACAGACAAAGACTTATTTAAAAGATTAGTTAATGATTCACTAAAAAGACATTTTGAAGCAATCAAAAAAATAACAGAGAAAGGTACCTATTTCTTTGATTATGGCAATAGTTTTTTAAAGGCTGTTTATGATTCAGGGATTAAAGAAATATGTCAAAACAAAGAAAATGATTTAGATGGATTTATTTGGCCAAGTTATGTAGAAGATATTATGGGACCTATTTTATTTGATTATGGGTATGGGCCATTTAGATGGGTGTGCTTATCAGGTAAAGAAGCAGATCTCATTAAAACTGATAAAGCAGCTATGGCCTGTATTGATAAAGAGAGACGTTTTCAAGATTTAGATAATTATAATTGGATTAAAGATGCCCATAAAAATCAATTAGTTGTCGGAACAAAAGCAAGAATTTTATATCAAGATGCTTATGGTAGACGCAAGATAGCATTAAAATTTAATGAGCTTGTTAGAAATGGTGAAATTGGACCAATTATGCTCGGTCGAGACCACCATGATACAGGGGGAACTGATTCACCGTTTAGAGAAACATCTAATATTAAAGACGGATCAAACATCATGGCTGAAATGTCAACACATGTTGCTTTAGGAAATGCCGCACGTGGTATGACGATGATTGCCTTACATAATGGTGGTGGCGTTGGTATCTCTAAAGCATTAAATGGGGGATACGGACTTGTTTTAGATGGGTCTAAACGTGTCGATGAAATAATAAAAAGTGCGATACTGTTTGATGTTATGGGTGGTGTTTCAAGACGATCTTGGGCACGTAATGAAAATGCAATGAAAACGGTCGTTGAATATAATGAACAAGATAATAATTCACACATTACGATGCCGTTTATAGCTAAAGATACATTAATTGATAAACTAGTAGATAAGGAGTCCTTATGACACAAATTGTTCAATGCGTACCAAATTTTTCTGAAGGAAGAGACCAAACAAAAATTGAAGCAATTGTAAAACCGTTAAAAAATAAGCAAGGGTTTAAGCTTGTTAGTTATGAACCAGATGCCGACTATAATAGAACTGTCGTGACACTAATTGGTGATCCCCAAGCTATATCAGATGCCTTAATCCCCTTTGTAAAAGAGGCGCTAAAACAGATTGATATGAATCACCAATCTGGAGAACATCCTAGAATGGGCGCAGTTGATGTCATTCCCTTTATTCCAATACAAGATATTAAGATGGAAGATTGCGTTGCCTATGCAAATAAAACAGCTAAAGCAATAAATGATCATTTTGATATTCCTATATATATGTATGCGAAAGCGGCAAACGAGAAAAAAAGAATTAACTTACCAACAATAAGAAAAGGTGAATTTGAAGGACTTAAGGAAAAAATAAAAGATCCTAAATGGATGCCAGATTATGGTGAAGCTAACATTCATCCAACATTCGGTGCGATTGGTGTTGGGGCACGCATCCCTCTTATCGCCTACAACATTGATATAGATACAAAAGAGTTAACACCAGCTAAAAAAATGTCGCGTGCTATTAGACATTCAAGTGGTGGGTTTCGTTTCATTCAGGCAGGACCTGTCTATTTAGAATCAAGAGAACATACGCAAGTAACAATGAATATTCTTAATTACAAGAAGAATCCAATATACCGTATTTTAGAAACAATTAAGATGGAAGCAAAAAGATTTCATGTAAGGGTACCATCATGTGAACTCGTAGGACTTATTCCTAAAGATGCGCTTTTACGTTCTGTCAGATATTATTTAGAAGCAGAAAACAAGGTTTACGATAAGATGATGCCACTAGATAAATTAGTTGAGCTCACAAAAACGTATATGAATTTTAGAGACTTTGATAAGACAAAAATTATTGAATATTATATTTAATTAGGAGTGAATTTTATGAATGCTGATTTAATAATTCATAATATAAAGACATTGTATACTAGTGCAGGTCCATATCAACAAGGTGAGGACATGGATAAAATAGTCGAACTACACGATGCATTTATAGCGATTGTTGATGGCAATATTGCAGCCGTTGAATCTGGAGAATTTGCAGGGTTCGTTGGTAAAGGTACAACCTTAATGGATGCACAAGGATTGATTGCGATGCCTGGGTTTATAGATTCACATACCCATCTTGTTTATGGGGGCTCTCGTGAAGGTGAGTTTCGTCAAAAACTAGAAGGTATTCCTTATTTAGATATCTTAAAACAGGGTGGAGGCATCTTAAAATCTGTTGAACAAACTAGAGCAAGCTCATTTGATGAACTTTACCAACAGTCATTAAAATCATTAAATATTTTAATGAGTTATGGTGTGACATCATTAGAAATAAAAAGTGGGTATGGGTTAAATCTAGAAACTGAAATTAAACAGTTAAAAGTTATTAAACAACTTAAAGAAGATACAAAATTAGATATTAAAGCAACTTATTTAGGTGCCCACGCAATTCCCAATGAATACAAAAATAAAGCGAATGATTATTTAGAAACAGTTAAAAGCGACCTGTTAACGATCAAACAGGAAAACTTAGCTGATTTTGTGGATATCTTTTGTGAGGACAGTGTATTTGATCTTGAACAATCTAAGGACTTTTTAAGTTATGCAAAAGATTTAGGATTCAATTTAAAAATTCATGCGGATGAAATTGTTTCACTTGGGGGCGGAGGATTAGCCGCCGAATTAAAAGCAACTAGTGCTGATCATTTAATGGCTGTAAGTGATTCAGACATTAAAGAATTAGCAAAATCTAAAACAGTCACTAATTTATTACCAGCCACATCATTTTATTTAAACAAAACATACGCTAACGCTAGAAAAATGATTAAAGAAGGGTGTATTGTTGCACTTAGTAGTGATTATAATCCAGGTAGTAGTCCCAGTGAAAACTTTCAATTTGTTATGCAACTAGGAGCAAACAAATTGAAGATGACACCAGGTGAAGTATTAACAGCTGTAACAATCAATGCTGCTAAAGCCATTAATTTAGAACAAAGTGTTGGTTCATTAGAAGTTGGGAAACAAGCGGATATTGTATTACTTGATGCACCGAACTTACCATATGTTTTATATCATTATGGAATTAACCATACATCAAAAGTGATAAAAAACGGAAAAGTTATTTTTGAAAAGTAAAGGAGAACACATGTTAAAAGATGTAACAATTGAAGAATTCATAAAAAAAGTAGATTCAAAAAACCCTGCTCCAGGTGGTGGAAGTGTTAGTGCAAATGTAGGTGCTTTAGGAATTGCACTTGCTAGAATGCTTGGGCATGTAACAATCAACAAGAAAAAATTTATGAACCTATCAAAAGATGAACAAAAAGCGTTTAAAATTGTTTTTAACGCCCTAGAAAAGTCTGAAACGCGTCTTATTGAACTTATTGATGAAGATACCAATGCCTTTAATGAAATCATGTCAGCATTTAAATTGCCTAAAACAACAGACGCTGAGAAAAAAGAACGTTCAACTGCCATACAAAAAGCAACGATACATGCGATAGAAACACCAATGGAAATCGCAACTATTTGTCTAGATGCTTTAGAGCAATTTGATATACTAATAAAACACGGAAATAAAAATGCAATTAGTGATTTGGGCGTTGCAGTTTTAAATATTTCAAGTGCAATAGAGGGGTCTTTACTCAATGTCAAAATAAACTTAACATCTTTAAAAGACGAGACGCTGAAAAAACACTATAAAAATGACTATAAGCGAATTTCTATTCAAAATCAAACATTGAAAAATAAATTTTTAGAGACAATTAATAAGCAATTATAAGAAGTTATTTTTGTATTGTTTTGTTTTACTGATAAATTAATTCTAAAATAAAAAAAGCCATACTAGATATGGCTTTAACTTACGATGTTAAAATATACTCTAATCAATTATTCTTTTTTAATAAATCACTACTTAAAGTTTCGGTGATGATATCTTTTACAATTGGTCGACAAAAACCACAACTGCTTGCGGCATTTGTTCGACGCTTAACACTAATAAAACTTTTAGCCCCATTTTTAATCGCTTGTTGAATCTTTCATTTAGAGACTAATTTATAAACACATATAACTCCTAATTCTTCTGCTTTAGAGGCTCTTAGTTTTTTGTATAATTCTCTTTTGTCCATTTGAATCACCTAAAATAAGTATAAACTATAATTAATATTTCACAAGGAATTGATACTATGAATAACCATGCATTTGTCACATTTATTATACGAAATGATTCATATTTACCTGGAGCACTCGTTTTTGCATATGCCTTAAAATTACAAAACACTGACGCAGACTTAATTTGTATTATTTCTGATAATATTTCTAAGTATGCAGAAAGCTCTTTACGCGTATTTTATGATGATGTTATTAGATTAGATGAATTATATGTTAAACATAATCGCCGTCATGAGCGTCAAGATCGCCCCTTTTTATTCACGCGCTTTAATGCTTTAAGGTTAGGAAAAAATGGTGATTTAAATAAGAAATATGAAAAAATAATTATAGCTGATTGTGATTTATTACCGCTGCGAAAGTATGATTCATTATTTGATTTAACACCCCCTGCAGGGATTATTAATGAAAAGAAAGAACACTGTATGGAGTATACAGATGGCACGTATATAAAACCTAATTCTGTTTACACAAATGGTACTTGGAATTGGCATACAATTTATAAGGATGTTCCACATGGAACATTAATCCCAAAACACATCACAGATAGAGTTCATACGGATAAAGAAAATATGGGGGTAAATGCATCATTATACGTATTTAAACCATCTATGAAGTTGTATAATGATATATTAGATGATATTTCTAAAGAAGAGACAAAACAAGAAATATCAACCTATAATTGGCCAGAGATGCAATACATTACACAAAAATTAAGTGGTAAATGGACAAATATTGATCTCCGTTATTCATCGTTTAATGGATATCCAGAAATTGATGTAATATATGGCACACATTTTGCTGGGTTAAAGCCATGGAGTTTTAACAATAAAAGTGTTTATAATTTTGCTAAATTTGATGATTATAAACTGTGGTATCATACATATATAAAGATGTGTAAAGCATATCCTAGTCTCTTAAATAATAAGAAACTTAAAAGACTTAACAATAAAATAAAAAAATTGTTAATCAAGGATAAATATCAGTTTTATAAAGACTATCTTCCACAACTTAAACATTTCTTTAATTAAGGATTGCTTGTCAATCCTTTTTCTTTTGTGATTACCTTGACAGACAGAGTAAAATCTGGTAGATTATTATGTGTAACATAGTAATATATATAAGAGGTAATATCATATGAGAAAAACAAGTACAAAAGAATTAATCGCAAACGCAGTATCACATGGAATTGGGTTGCTTTTAGCAATTTCTGCACTTGTATTATTATTAATTAGATCTGACACTTTCTTAGAATATACTGGATCACTGATATATGGTATTTCATTGATTATGTTATATTTGTCTTCTACCTTATTACACTCTTTTCCTGAGAGTATGAGACAAACAGTAAATGTCTTTAAAAGATTAGATCATAGTAGTATTTACTTGTTAATTGCAGGGACATACACACCATTTTTAGCTATTGGACTACAAAACAAAACAGGCATCATATTGTTATCAATATTATGGCTATTTGCTATTATTGGAATTGTCTTTAAATCAATTTGGATTAGTCGTTTTAGTTACTTACACTTAGTTTTAAACTTATTAATGGGGTGGAGCGTCTTAATCATATTCGGTGAGATGTTAATTATTTTAGAGGGATATTTATATTTGCTTATTATTGGTGGATTAAGTTATTCTTTTGGAGTAATTTTTTATTTAGCAAAGTTTAAATATCAACATTTTGTTTGGCATATTTTTGTTTTAATGGGGAGTATTTTCCATTTTATAACAATCTATTTAAGTTTATATTAATCTCGAGGAGGAATTACTTATGAAGTATAAAATCATTACTGATAGTACCACATATTTTACAGAAAGTTATTTTGAAAAGCATAATATATCACGTGTAAGTTTAAATGTATTAGAAGGGGATAAGACATATAAAGAACTTGAGATTACAAATGAGTTTATATATGAAAAAATATTAGCAAATAAAAAGTTATCAACATCACAACCATCACCTGCGGAGTTTTTGGCTGCGTATGAAAAAGCTATTGATGAAGGATATGACACAATATTTGTTGTCACAGTATCTAAAGAGTTAAGCGGAACATATCAAAGCGCTCTTTTAGCTAAGAAAATGTTAGATGAGCCGAATAAAATACATTTGTTTGATTCAATTATGGCAGCGTATGGCAATGGATTATTAGTTGATCAACTAAGGATTATGGTTGATGAAGATAGGCCGCTAGAGTATATCATTAATCGCTTTAACAGATTAAACAAGAATTCAAATTTGTCTTTCACAATAGAAGATTTGAAAATGTTAATGAAGTCAGGTAGAATATCTAAAGCAAAAGCGTTTATTGGACGGGTATTAAGGGTTAAACCTATTCTTTCAATGGATGAGGGTAAGTTACATCTGATGGACTCAGAACGAACGTATAAAAAGGTTATAGAAACAATAACAGAGCAAATAGTTAAGACAACTGATGGTTTTGAAAAAATTTATTTAAGAGTTGTTAGTAAGGATTCTTTAGAATTAGCTACAAGATTAAAAGAAGAAATAGAATCAAAAATTAAAGCTACTAAGATTACCTTTTCGAAATATATAGGACCAGTGTTTAGTAAACACCTTGGTGCTCAAGGATTTGGCGTAGCTTGGACTGTTGAGGGTAAAAAATGAAAAAGTTAGGAATTTTATTTGATAGTACTGTATACTTAAAAGATGATGTAATAAAAGAAAACAATATTGAAGTTGTTTCTTTGAATGTTACTGAAGGAGACAACACGTATAAAGAATCAGATGTAACGGTTGATTTTATTTTCGATCAGCAAGATGATGGTGCTAGTTGGAAAACAAGTGCTCCATCTCCTGGAGAGTTTTTAGATGCGTATCAAAAAATGATTGATGCCGGTTTTGATAAGATCTTTTGTGTGTTATTATCCAAAGATATAAGTGGGACATATCAAAGCGCTAAATTAGCTAGAAACATGCTTGATGATCCCAATATGGTTTATATCTTTGATACACAACTGTGCGCATATGGAACAGAAATGATTGCTGTTGAAGTAATTGATATGGTTCAAAACAACAAAACAGAAAATGAAGTTGTTAAACGCATTAACCATATTATCTCTACCTCACACCAAATGTTTACAGTTGAGAATCTGTTTTCTTTAGTTAAAGGTGGGCGCTTAAGTAAAACATCCGCATTCATTGGAACAGTTTTACGTATTAAACCAGTTATCGAAGTTATTGAAGGGCAATTAAAACTTGTTAACAAAGAAAGAACCTATAAAAATTTACATAAATACTTTATTAGACGAATTAAAGAAACTATTGATGATAATCAAGAACCTACATTTTATCTAACTTCTCAAAATTCTTCTGATAGTACTGAGAATCTATTAGCAGTACTTAAATCGGAATTTCCAAATGCTAAATACACCTATACAGAGTATTTAGGGCCTGTTTTTAGTATACATGTAGGTAAAAAAGGATATGGATTAAGTTGGTTTGTTGAATAAACTGTAACTTTGTTACAGTTTTTCTTTTCTCTTTTTTCTTTCAATGATAATATACTTAGGGTGATACGTATGATTTTTGAACAAATTGATCAGCATATTAAAGCAAATAAGAAATGTGTTATTGCAATTGATGGTCCGAGTGCTAGCGGTAAATCGACATTAGCAAATAGACTAAAAGATACCTATGAGTGTTTAATGTTTCATACAGATGATTATTTTTTACCTGATGAGAAAAAAATAAAAAGTAGATTACAAGAAATAGGTGGTAATTTAGATTATGAGCGTATGAAAGAAGAAATTTTTAATGCATTAGACAATACGTTTATTCAATCTAATTCTTTTAATTGTAAAACACAAAAATTGATTAAAAAAACTAAACAAAAAAACTCTAATATTATTTTTGTTGAAGGGGTATATTCAATGCATCCTGAATTCATTGAATTTTACACTCTTACAATCTTCATCGATATCGATCAAGAAACGCAAAAAGAGCGTATCAAATTAAGAAACTCGAAAGATATTAGTAAACGTTATTTTCAAGAGTGGATACCTCTAGAAAATACTTATTTTATTCGATATAACATAAGAAATAAGTCAGATATTTACATAAAAAATCTTAGTTAAATTTAACACCTATGATATAATAAATGCACACAATAATAAAACTAGAATTTTGAGAAGAATTGAGGCTAAATAATGAAAATAGGTTTTTTTACAGATGCCTTTCGTCCAATAATTAGTGGGGTGACTGTATCTATAGATATTTTAACTGAAGAACTTAGAAAAAAAGGTCATGAACTTTATATTTTCACTAATTCTCATGATGAGGCAAAGCAAGAAAAAAATGTTGTTCGACTTTCAGGTATAAAGTTACCGATGAAAGGATTAGAAGCATTTAGAATTAGTAAAGTTACCAGAAAACGAATTAAAATGATCGGAGAAATGGGCTTAGATATAATCCACTGTCATTCTGAATTCACGATGGGAAGATTAGGTAGAAAGGTTGCAAAAAAATACAATATTCCACTTGTACATACCTATCATACAATGCTTGAAGAATATGTTCATTACATTTCTAGATTTTTTGAAAAACCATTACAATATGCATCAAGAAAATATTCAAAATCATTTGCTGAAAGTGTAGATAAAGTTATATTCCCTTCGAAAAAAGTAAAAGATACATTTGCTAATTATGGTTATAAAGGTGATTTTGAAATTATTCCAACAGGTATTGACATTAATCGATTCCATCCTGAAAATATCAATGAAAATGACTTAAAGAACTTAAAAAAAGACTTAAATATTGCCCCTAATGATTTTGTGTTAGAGTTTTTAGGCCGTGTTTCCAAAGAAAAAAGTCTTGAGCAAATGGCAAAAGAGGTAATGACTGTTTTGAAAAGATATAAGAATACTAAATTTTTAGTTGTTGGTGATGGACCAGATTTAGCTACTTTGCTTAAAATTTTTAAAGATAATAATCTTAGTGACAGAGTAATTTCAACGGGTATGGTACCGAACAATCAGACACAACTTTATTATAATATTGGTGATTTGTTTATTAATTTTAGTTTGTCTGAGACACAAGGGTTAACCTATATTGAGGCCCTTGCTAGTGGTCTTCCTATTTTAGTTAAATACGATGATAATTTAGAAAATATTATTGATGAAGGATTGAATGGATATAGTTTCAAGAATGATGATGATTTCATTACATTGTTTGACACACTTTATAATAGTGATGCAATAAAAGACAGCTATTGTGAAAATTGTATAAAGTCTGTACAAGATTACTCTAAAGAGATGTATGCTCAAAATATATTTAATGTATATAAAGAGTTATTAGATTGATAAAGTAAAACCATAAAAAAAATAACAGGATTTCTGTTATTTTTTTTATGGTATGTTCAAGAAAAAAATGCTGTCATTATGGGAAAGCATTTATTCTTTGTCATAATAGTCATATTTGAGCGTTAATAAATTATACATGTAATCATTCATAAAATTTCTATTAATCTCAGAGATGTATTGTTTAGTTACTAAATTATTAAAGACAGTATATTCTTCACTGAGTGCATTATATTTAAAATCTTTACTTAAAAAACTTCCATTTGCAAACCGAATGATATTTCTTCTAGAAGATAACGCATCACTTCCATAAAATAGTTTCATATTAGCATCTAATCCAAACAAATTAGACACAGTAGGTAGTATGTCAATTGTTGACATATAATTAGATGTAGTTCCCTTTAATAAAGGATCTTCATTTATAAGTAAGAATGGCACTTTATGGATGTTCATCATATCATCGTCTGGTTTATATTTGTTAGTATAATCCCAGATATCTTTATTGTCTAATCCATAAGCATAGTGATCTCCAAATATCATTATTACAGTATCTTTAAGTCGATTTGTCTCATCTAGTCTATCCATTAAGTAGCCAATTGCTTTATCGAATTCCATCGTTACAGCTAGATAATATTTAATTGATTCATCAACTTCTACGGGGTCTTCAAGACTATCAAAATAATTATCAACTCGTGTTAGATACTCTTCTTTAGCCATTTCATGGCTATCATTGTAAGGAAAATGTCCACTAACAGTTAACATATTTACAAAAAACCTATCATCATAAATAAATTTTTCAACAGCAAGTTCCATCATTTCAAAATCACTTTCCCATGTGTGATTAAAGATAATAGAATCTTCCTCAAAATTACTACTTAAGCCTAATTCTTCACTTCCCCAATACTGGTTGTACCCCAATGTATTTATATGAAACTGACTTCTAGGATAAAAATAGTCTGTATAATTATGAAAAGAATAGGTGCTATACCCTTGTTCTTGAAATAATTTAGGCAGGGTATTTGGGAACTCATTGTCTAAGTAGGTCTCCATACTTAATGTAACATTTTTATCGGGGAACATGCTTGTTTGAACCAAAAACTCACTATCAGCAGTTGAACGATAATAAAGGGGAGCATAGAAATTTTCAAAATAGCCATAATTTTCTTTTAGATACCATAAATTGGGCGTTAAGACTTTATTGATGGCAAATGTATCTAGACTTTCAGCCATAATTAAAATTAAATTTTTATCTTCAAATATGTCGGTGTATATATTGTTGTTGTGATCATATTTGTTTTTATAATAATCATCCAGTAAAATTTCATAGGCATCTTGCGTTAAAGGATCACTTCGGAACAGAGTGAAAAAATCTCTTTGAGTATAGGTTATAAGTCCGAATTTTTTTAATGCTTCAGATGAGTTATACATGTATGTATATAAATCTCTATCACTATACGAAATCAATTGCAGAGTCTTTGCAATATCTGAGATTGATTCTGTTTCATCGCTGTTTTTAAGTTCAACATTTTGATCAATAGTTTGTAGAGAAATAAACATTAATAATCCACTAAACATAAGCAGTATTAGAGGTTGTTTAACATTAAAGTAATAGACTTTAAATTTGAATATATCAAATTTCCGTAACAGGATTAAACTTGTGATAGGAAGCAAATATAACAAGTGTCCAAATCTTAAAGCTAACACGTAATCCGAAAAGAAAGACAGGCCTAACCGAAAATCTCCAATAACTGTAAATGAATAGAACCCTTCCACAAATGAATTATATACTTCTTGGTTTAAGTATAAAAAAGTAACAATTGAAATCACGACATAAGACAATATTTTCGCTGTTTTACGTTTAAAAAACATTATTAAAAATAATAAAATAGTGGAATATGACAAGGAGAATAATATAACTCTCCAAAAATTTTTATCAAACGTTAAATAAAGAACTCTAATTTTAAATATAAGTTCTAGATATATTATTGAGAAAAATATTACCAAAAATAAACTTGTAATATTAATCAATTTATTTTTCATAGAAATCAACTTCTTTCCTAGACTTATTATAATATAAATGAGTTACGTTTCCAAATATATATAATACCAGTTCGATAGTTTATTGTAAATAACAAAAAAAATAAACGAAATAACTTGACAATCACCAAGCAATTACATAAAATAGTAATAGTCTTTTCTAAACAAGAAAAGAAATTTGGCGGTAGTGGCGAAGTGGTTAACGCATCGGATTGTGGCTCCGACACTCGTGGGTTCAATTCCCATCTATCGCCCCATATTGGGCTATGGCCAAGCGGTTAAGGCACCGGACTTTGACTCCGGGATCGATGGTTCAATTCCATCTAGCCCAGCCATATTTGCGGGTGTGGCGGAACTGGCAGACGCGCTAGATTTAGGCTCTAGTTCTTCGGAGTGCAGGTTCAATTCCTGTCACCCGCACCATTTAAAACTTAAGCAATGTTTTGCATTGCTTTTTTATTTTTTTTCATGCTTATTATATGGTATAATAAAATAAATTATATGATATAATGTAATAAAGATATTGACGAGAGGTGAATTTAAAATGGATAAACAAATAGTGAGTGATGCATATCATGATGATTTAACTGGACTAAGGAATTTAAAATCATTGTATTCGAGTTATCATGATGCAGACTTAACAGATTATCATTTTATTTATGTAGATATTGATGATTATAACCGTATGACAATGGTTTTTGGTGTGGATATTATTGAAGAAATGCTTGTGACTATTTCTGAAACACTTGTAGAGTTTTGTGGAAAAACTGATGTCTTTCGTGTTGGAAACGATCAATTTCTATTAGTAACAAAAAATAAATATTATTGTGAGCCAGAAGAATTACAAACAATGTTAAAATATAAACACACCCATAATGAAATGAAATTAGTCATTAACGTAAGTATTACAGCAGCACATTATGCTGATTTCAAAGGTGATTCATTAGAAGATATTCACAAATTATTACATTTGATTACGGATTTATCAAAAGCTGATGGTCGAAACACTTTAATTTATGCTAATCAGAAACACAAAGAACATTACCTGAAAATGAAAGAAATTGAAGACAATATTTCTGAAGGCGTAAAAAACAAAGATTTTTATCCTGTATATCGTCCTTATGTAGATACCTTTAATAGTGAAATAATTGGGTTTGAAGCAGTTAGTAGATGGCGTCTCAATGGCAAGATATTAAAACCAAGCTCTTTTTTAGAAATTGCTAATTGGACCGGTCTAATTAGTAAAATTGACATGGATATTTTCAAAAAAGGATTAGAATTTTTTAAACATCTTAAAGAAAACGATAGCATTAATCTTTCTAGTCGTTTTAAAGCTGGATTTAATTTTTCTGAGCATACACTTATGAATTTAGACATTGATAAAATTATTGATATGTTAAAACAACATGATATTGCTGCAAAAAATATTATTATAGAAATTCATGAACTATCTGTTTTAGATAAAAAAATCAGACAACAAGTTGAGAACTTATACGAACTAGGATTCTTGATTATTTTAGATGAATACTCAAATGATACCTCTTCTTTAACACATTTATCAGATTTTACTGTTGATGTACTCAAATTAAGTGAAACGTTACTTCAAGATGTTAATGATAGTGAAGAGTTTAAACAAAAAATGCATATTTATGAGTTTTTAGTAGACATTGCAAAGAAATTCGATCTAGGTGTTATTGCCGCTGGTTTAAAAACAAAAAAAGATTTAAAATTAGTTAGACAATTAGGCGTAGAAATAGCACAAGGAAAGTTCTTCAAAAAACCTGTAGATGAAGAAGAATTTTCTAATTTTATTAAACATAACAAAAAAACTAGGATTAGAGTTTGATGGGTACTTTACTTGCTGAGGATTCATCCGGTTTTTTAGAATGGTTTATAACATCGTGGCATCATCTATATGATAATCCGATTTTTGGCGTAGCAGCCCTTATCATTTTTGGATTGTTAGGTGGGAAATTAATTTCTTTAATTAACTTTCCACGTGTTACAGGATATATATTGATTGGAGTTTTGATTGGACCGAGTGTATTAAAAGTTTTAAATCAAGAGATGGTTCATAATTTTGTTATTATTAGAAAAGTAGCTATCGGTTTTATCGGTTATACAATTGGACTTGAATTACGATTTAAGAAATTGAAAAAAACAGGTAAACAAGTAATGACAATAACCGTTGTTCAAGCATTTACCACTGCAATCTTAGTAGCTTTAGCTGCCTTTATATTTTTAGCAAATTCAGGGATTGAATCTCCCGTGGCGTCTGTTGCGGATATAAATGTTGTTTGGGCCTATGCGTTAATTTTAGGGGCCATTGCAACAGCAACCGCACCTGGACCTATTGTAGCTGTGGTAAAAAACTTGAGAACCAAAGGACCTGTTACTGATGTATTATTGCCACTGGTTGCACTTGATGATGCAATTGGTATAATGTTGTTTGCCGTCATGTTATCTTTTGGAACATCATTGATTCATGTTGGTGAGTCACTAAGTATCGGTGCGATGTTATTTGAACCCTTTTTAGAAATTGTTTTATCATTTGGATTAGGGGCTTTAATTGGATTAGCTCTCACGTATTTTGTTAAGCGATTTAATCGTGAAGAAAACAGTTTCTTGTTAATGATAATACTTGGTGCTATTTTCTTTGGGATTTCTATTGGACAAGCTGTCCATGCATCTGCTATTTTATTACCAATGACAATAGGTATAGTATTAACTAATCTTGTTGATGAAAAATATGAACATCGTTTAACAAAACAAACAGATCTGTTTTCAGCGCCTATATTATTAGCTTTCTTTACCATTGCTGGGGCAGAATTACAACTAGGATTACTTCCTAAAATTGGTATTATAGGTGTTATTTATCTCATAATGCGTGTTGTTGGAAAAGTTTCAGGATCTTATATTAGTTCGAAAGCTGTTAAAGCGCCACCGACAGTTATTAAGTATTTGGGATTCACTTTAATTCCCCAAGCCGGAGTCGCAATTGATATGGCATTGACAACTCAATTAAGATTTGAAACAACGCCAAACTTATCAGAATTTATGTTTATTGGAGATAGTATTATGACTATTGTATTAGCTGCAACAGTTATTTATGAAGTATTTGGATTAATCATTGTAAAAACAGCACTTTCTAAAGCTGGTGAAATTGATGCGGCTAAAAGTGATTGGGATTAACTTATTAAATCAAGTGGTTTATAAAAGACCACTTGATTTTTTTTATTGTTAGCGTTAAAATGATTTTTGCGTAATAATGATATATATGAAAGAAGGCGCAAAAATGTTTTTTTTATTGAATGCTAATTATTTTGTCACATATGAAACACTGTTAGTTCTTGCTTTTGTTATTTTGCTAGGACTCTATGGCGGTAGAATTTTTGAAAAGATAAAACTGCCACACATTACTGGATATATTTCAGTGGGTGTATTATTTGGAGGCCTGCTTGTTTTCTTACATTTAGGAGAACTCATTAGTAATTTAGAAGTTATTAGTAGTGTTGCACTAGGATTTATTGCCTTTAGTATCGGTGCTGAATTAGATTTTAACAAATTGAAAAAAAGTGGTACAGAAGTATTTGTTATCACAATCATACAAGCCTTTTTAGCCGCAACATTTACTACTGTGGGAGTTTTACTATTTGGACAGCCCTTACCTATTGCATTGGTTTTAGGTGCTATAGCGACTGCAACAGCGCCAGCACCCATTATGCTTTTAACAAAAAAATACCGTTCTAGAGGATACTTAACAGATATGTTATTACCACTGGTTGGAATGGATGATGGTGTGGGAATTATTTTGTTTGGTATGATGTTATCTATTGCCAATTCACTATATAACGGTGCAAACTTATCATTTATAAAAATGTTGGAGAGACCTGCATTTGAACTTTTATTCTCAACTTTAATAGCTATTTCTCTTGGATTGATTGCATCATTTCTTGCAAATAAAGTATCGACAAAAGATTCTCAAAAACAAGAAGTGTTTTTAGTTATTAGTATATTTACTGTATTTGTCACCGTTGCACTAGCAAAAATGCACATTCAATTTGGAGAATTTGTTGTTCATCTTTCTCCTATTTTGACACCTATGATTTTAGGTATGGTTTTATCTAACAAATTACCGAATGTTCGAGCACATGATTTAAGCCTTAGTGTTGAAGAGTTCACGTCTCCTATATTAATTGCATTTTTCACCATTGCTGGTGCAGAATTAGTCGTTGCATTTTCAGAAAATACTGATGTGGCTTATATTAGTTTGCTAGGCGTTACAGCAACCTATATTATATTCCGTATAGTAGGTAAATTATCTGGAGCTTATTTAGGATCAATGCTGATGAACTCACATCGTAATGTAAAAAAATATTTAGGTATTTGTTTATTACCACAAGCAGGTGTTGCGTTAGGAATGGCGTATCAAGCGAAGAGTGATTTTGGAGAAGCTGGCGTTACTGTATTAATTGTTGTATTAATTGCTACATTATTTTATGAGTTATTTGGACCGATTGGTATTAAATATTCTCTTGAACATGCTGGAGAAATCAGACAAAAATAAAAAGTCAGTATTAACTGACTTTATTATTGATTATCTTTTTGCTTTTCTTTGTTGGTTTTTGGGACAGGGTCATACCCGCCCTTGCTTAAAGGGTTACACCTCAAAATCCTCCAAATACTTAAAATTGAAGCATAAAAAATATTGTGCTTTTTATACGCTTCCTTTGAATAATTGCTACAAGTAGGGTAATATCTACATGTAGGGTTTGTATTTTTCGTATTTTTTTGATACGCTTCAATTAGTTTGATAATTAGTTTTTTCATCATTAACTCTCCTATTTGAATAGTATCAAAAATTTATTAGTTAAACAAGAAATCTGTCTTAAAATTTGGTGATTAGATGTTAGACGATAAAAAAATTGAACAATTTTATGATTATTTTGATAAGTTTGCCGATCATTTGTATAAACAGTACACAACGCCATATATAAAAGGGATGAACGAGGCGTTTAATTTCCTTTTAGATAATGAAACCAAAGTTTCTTATAGCGATTCTGATAATACGTTGTTTTCGAGTTTGAAAGATGAAATCAAAGGTGAACCTTTTAAAAACGAAGAAGTAAGAAAAGCTGTACAATTAGGTCTTTTAAAAGGGTATAAACATTCATTTTCATCTAATGAATTAATTACACCCGATACGATTGGTATTTTTACAGGATATTTAGTTAAAAAATTATTTAAAAATGCTAGTCTAAATAATTGTTTAGACCCACTTATAGGGTCAGGAAACTATGTTTATAGCACCTTAAATCAACTAGATACTAAAGTTGATGTTGTTGGTGTTGATCATAATGAAATGCGTATTAATATGGCACGAAATTTAGGAGATTTAATGGATATAAAAAACCAGATGTATTTTCAAGACACGTTTAGTTTTTTTAATGGGGAATACGATTTGGTATTAACAGACATGCCTATACAAGATACCTCAAATAAAAATGATTATTTTCCCTATAAGGTAATTAATCATCACTTAGAAAATCTTTTACCAGGTGGATTTTTCATTGCTGTTATTGAAAACGACTTTTTTGAACAGGAACAAAGTGATATTTTTAAGAAAGAATTAAGTGATAAAGCGCACCTTTTTGGTTTAATTAAATTAAGTGAATCATTATTTAACAACAATCCAAAAAGCATTTTAATCATTCAAAAAATAGCTGAAGATTTGACCGACCAAAAAGATTTTCTTTTAGCTAATTTACCTCCATTTACTGATATAGAAGCGTTTAATAAAACATTAGATAAAATAGATACTTGGTTTTCTAGAAAAGAGGATGATATATCATGAAAGTAATCGCTGTTAATGCCGGTAGTTCTTCGTTAAAGTTTCAACTACTTGATATGCCTAAAGAAATTGTTTTGGCAAGTGGTGTTATTGAAAGAATTGGATTGAAAGATTCTATTTTTTCCATTAAATTTAACGACGATCCCCACAAAGAAATAAAACAAATTGAAACACCTAAAGATGCAGTGAATCTTTTATTAGAACGTCTTGTTAGTTTAGGCGTTGTACAAGATTTAGAAGAAATTGATGTTGTTGGACATCGCGTTGTTCATGGTGGTGAAAAGTTCAGTGACAGTGTTATTATTGATGATGAAGTCATGAAAGCTATTAAAGATGTAAGTGATTTGGCTCCGTTACATAATCCTGCGAATTTAACTGGAATTAAAGCGTTTAATGAGGCATTACCTCATGCTCCTGGTGTAGCTGTATTTGATACAGCATTTCATCAAACAATGGGCCCTGTTGAATATATGTATAGTGTTCCTTATGAATGGTATAAGAAATATGGTGTTAGAAAATATGGATTTCATGGAACGTCACATAAATATGTTAGTTTAAGAGCTGCAGAATTATTAGGGAAAAAGCCTGAAGATACTAAAGTGATTGTCTGCCATATTGGAAATGGCGCAAGTTTATGTGCAGTTAAAGGTGGAAAAAGTATCGATACATCAATGGGATTCACACCACTAGCTGGAATTGCCATGGGAACACGCAGTGGTGATATAGACCCAGCTATAGTACAATACATTGCTGATAAAGAAAATAAACATTTAGATGAGGTTATTGAGGAATTAAACACAAAATCAGGTTATTTAGGACTTAGTGGATTATCAAGCGATTCTAGAGACTTGTGGGATGCTGTTGCAAGAGGCGATAAAAAATCAATTCTAGCAGTAGAAAAACAAGCTAAGATGATTGCAGATTATATTGGTGCCTATTATTTAGCATTAGAAGGTTGTGATGCCATTTGCTTTACCGCAGGAATTGGTGAAAATGCTAGTGAAACAAGAAAACTTATTGTTGATCGACTTGGCGCATTAAATATTAACTTAGATGTTGAAAGAAACTTAGCACGCGGAACAGAAACCTTAGTCTCAACTAAGGATTCAAGCGTCAAAGTATATAGTATTCCTACTAATGAAGAAGTTATGATTGCAAGAGATGCACAAAGACTCTTAAAAAAATAAAAAAAATTAAGAAAAAGATACCCCTAATCATTATTATAATATCGAGGAGTGATATTGATGAAAAAAGGTATCTTTTTATTTTTATGTGTATTTTTTCTAACCGTTAAACCAATTAATGCAAGTGCTGAAACATATTCTCTAACTGAGTTTGATGTGATTGTTGAAGGTTATATGAATCAAGCAAATTATCACAGTTATCATATTTCCAAACAAGGAACTAACTATTTTGAGTTTGACTTAAGTTATGATTTTATGGATGTTTATATTGATAACATTCAAGAAAGTGAAACCTACATTTTTATTTATGGTTATGCTCATGACAATCAAAACACAAGTACAAGAACTGATGGGTTTTTATATATTTTTGATAAAACAGGTAGTAAAGTTAAAGAACATATAATTGATTATCACTACTTAGAACGAATTATTGATGTATATGTTATAGAGAATTCGATTATACTGCAGTTATTTATCGAAGAACAACAAGCCAGTAGACGACCTAACTTTATTACCAATAAATTTGTATTATTAGATGAGTCATTTGAATTACACAAAGAATTAGACATTAGTAAAAAAATAAGAGAAACGACTATCATTGGGAAAAAAATTGTTTATAAAGTAGATGGAGATAATGACTACTCAGGTGGCATACTGTCTGATCTAACGCCTATTGATTCATCATCAATGCCACCGATTGAGCAAAATGCTGTTTTTAAAGAGCGTGTATACTTAGAATTTATTAATCAGGCAGTATTAAATGGTGATCTTTGTCAAAACGGGATTTTAATAACGTATCCGGGACATTATATTTTTGAAAAAAATGACCAGGTAATAAATTTTCAAGTTGAACCTACTATAACTGGCATCAATAATAACGGCGTATATGATAAAGCAGTACAAATTGATTATTCATCAGGAAGGGCGTTATTGAATAATGAATTATATATTAAAAATACCGAAATAACTCATCCAGGTTATTATGAGTTTATTATTGAGGGAATTAATGACTATGAAAAGAAAGTCTCATTTACGATTGTATCACGTATTTCAGGGGTGATTAATAACCAAACGTATAAAGAACCTATAGAAATATCATTCACAGGTGATGGCTATTTGAATAATCAATTTGTCTCATCTCCCATCACGATTGATGAACAAGGAGAATTTACACTAGAGATTAAAGGAGAAAACAATTATTCTGAAACGTATCAGTTTTCAGTTTTCTTTCCGGAACAAAAGGATCTTACCAAAGAGTTTAGTTTTGTTAGTATTTCAGTCATTTCAGTATTGATTGTAGGGTCATCGGCGTTGCTTTATAAGAATATCAACAAACACTAATTATATTGCTCGTCTAATTGTGTAGATTTTTATGGTACCTATATGATATAATTTAAATGGTGGTAAAATGTTTAGACACATCCAAATTGAAACCAATTACGCAATGAATGGATCGAGTATTAAAATAGAAGAACTCGTAAAAGAAGCTGTAAATCAAAATTACAGTTCTTTGGCGATTACAGATAGTAAGATGTATGGGGTCATTGATTTTTATAAGACTTGTAAAAAACATCATATTAAACCAGTAATAGGACATAAAATAGTTTTAGAAGGATTGTTTTCCGAACAGTCAAACAATATACTCTTGTATGCCAAAAACAATCAAGGGTATCAAAATTTGTTGAAATTATCTAGTATTTACGCAACACAAAACTATATTCCATTTTCCAAATTACAGAAATACAATAATGGTTTAATAATGATTTATAAAACAGATGAAAGCGAATTATTGTCATTATTTAAAAACAATCAAATAAATGAAAAAAATGAATTGTTAACAAAATTAAAAGATATAACAAAGGAATGCTACTTCTCTATTTCGAAAGAGAAAAAAATAAATAAAGAATTAAGTAAGTTTCAACAAATAATAGTATCTGATATAAGATATCTTAAGCAGGAAGATAAAGAAATTTTTGCAACATTAAGTAAAATATTTGATAGACCTAAAGTATCGTTTTCAAAAGAACTACGTGCATTTAACGAAGAATCTAATCTGCAACCTAAAATTAACGCCTATAAAAAAGCAGCAAATAATACTGAAACACTTCTAGAATCATGTAATATAACACTTAACTTTAACCAAACCTTATTACCTAACTATCCCACAAAAACAGATGCTTCTTCTAAAGACTATCTTTCAGCATTGGCGCATAAAGGCCTTGAGAAAAGATTAGAAGGTAAAAAAGGCAATAAAGAACCTTATTATGAACGTTTAACTTATGAACTTTCAGTCATTGATGAAATGGGATACAATGATTATTTTTTAATTGTATGGGACTTTGTTAAATATGCGAAGAAAAGCGGTGTATTAGTTGGACCTGGACGCGGTAGTGCAGCAGCTAGTTTAGTTTCTTATTGTCTAGGTATAACGAGTGTTGACTCTTTAAAGTATGATTTGGTCTTTGAACGCTTTTTAAATCCAGAACGCATCAGCATGCCAGATATTGATATGGATTTTCCTGATGATAAACGGGATGATGTTATTAAATATGTGCGGGATTTGTATGGGTTAGACCAAGTCGCTAGTATTTGTACTTTTGGAACATTTAAGAAAAAATCTGCTTTAAGAGATACCGCAAGAATTCTAGAATCAAATGATGTCATTTTAAAACAATTTTTAAAGTTTTCAGATCCTTATGAAACACTAAAAATTGCTTGGGAAAAATCAGTTGATATACAAAAAATTACATCTAATAATAAAGCAGCGCAAAAACTGTTTAAAATTGCTATGCGAATTGAAAATTTAAAACGCCATGTATCTACACACGCTGCTGGTATTATTGTTTCTGGTGAAAAATTAACGAACTATACAGCTCTACAACCAGGTCTTCTAGATATGATGCAGACACAGTATGAAGCCGAAGATCTTGAGTTGCTAGGCTTATTAAAAATTGATTTTCTTGGATTAAGAAACTTAACAGCTATCAAAAATATAGCCAGTTTAATTGAAGAAAATGAAAAGAAAACAATTGATATATATAAAATTCCACTAGATGATAAAAAAACATTGAAGTTACTTGAAAATGTTCAAGTAACGGGTATATTCCAGCTTGAATCAGCTGGGATGAGACAATTATTAAGACGGTTAAAAATTAATTCTTTTGAAGATATCGTTACCTGTCTTGCGCTGTATAGACCAGGTCCGATGGAAAGCATCCCTTCTTTTTTGAAAAG
This sequence comes from Candidatus Izemoplasma sp., assembly GCA_021736205.1. Lineage (GTDB taxonomy): Bacteria > Bacillota_I > Bacilli_A > Izemoplasmatales > Izemoplasmataceae > JAIPGF01. The sequence continues at coordinate 20,677 of JAIPGF010000010.1, read as the reverse complement.
ACGGTTTAAAAAAGAAAAAATAAACTATCCACATCCTACATTAAAACCTATATTAAAACAAACAAACGGGATTATAATATATCAAGAACAGATTATAAAAATTGCTAGTTCATTCGCAGGATATTCACTTGGTGAAGCTGATTTATTAAGACGCGCTGTCAGTAAGAAGAAACTTGATGTATTAGAAAACGAGCGAAAGAATTTTATTAAAAAAAGTAAACAATTAAATAGAGATTCTAAAATAAGCAATGAAATATACGATTACATTGTTAAGTTCGCTAATTATGGATTCAATAAAGCGCATAGTGTTTCTTATGCGATGGTATCTTATTGGTTAGCTTATCTCAAGGCTAATTACCCATCATATTTTATTAGTATCTTAACAACGAGTGTCATCGGTTCTGAAAAAAAAGTAAAAGAATATATGTTTGAAGCGAACAGACTGAATGTTTATATAAAACCCCCCTCTGTTAACCGCTCTACATTAATTTTTGAGCCAATTAAAAATATTTTAATTTACCCCTTTATTGGCATAAAGTATCTAGGAAGAAATAGCGCCGAAAAAATTGTTGATGAACGACATAAAGGTTTGTATAAAAACGCCTTTGACTTTATATCACGAACCAAAAGTTTTTTAAACAAACGTATTTATACCAATTTAATTTACGCTGGTGCATTTGATGAGTTTGAGTATTCCAAAAAAACGCTAATTGAAAATTTAGATAAAATGATTAATTGGGTAGATTATGGTTCTTTCATAGAACAAGATAACCTCGACATAACACCTTCAGGCAATTACACACTCAAAGACTTGCAGGATTTAGAAATTAAAGCTTTGGGATTTAATTTCTTTATTGATCCGTTAAAAGACTATAAAAAATATATTAAGAAAAATCAGTTGTTAACCCCATCTGATATTGATGAATCGCATATATCAAGTGTTATCAGACTGGTAGGAATTCTTTCTAGAACAAAAGAAATTTCCACGAAAAACAATCAACAAATGGCCTTTATGACCTTTCAAGACCAAAACAGCACACTTGATTCTGTTTCGTTTCCAAAGACGTATAAACAGTATTATGATATAATAACATTAGGAGAAATATTTTTAATTAAAGGTAAAATAGATAAAAGAAATAATTCACTACAATTGATAATAGATAAACTACATAGATTATCCTAAAAAACGCTTACTCATACTGTATTTCTACTATTTATTTGATAATATGTTATAATTATTGAGGTGATAAATATGACTAAAATTGCAGTAATGACATCAGGAGGAGACGCACCAGGTATGAATGCAGCGATACGAGCAGTTGTACGAAGTGGTCTTCATTATGGTTTTGAAGTTTACGGTGTATTTTTTGGATACAAAGGATTAGTCGAAGGAAATATAAGAAAACTTAATAGGTATGATGTATCCCGCATTATTAAACGCGGAGGGACAGTACTAGGAAGTGCTCGGCTACCCGAGTTTAAAGAAGAAAAAGTACAACAACAAGCAGTTAATCATTTAAAAGAGCTAGAGATTGAAGGATTAATTGTTATTGGTGGAGATGGAACTTATAGAGGAGCTCTTTCACTCCATGAAATGGGGATACCTACTATTGGATTACCTGGAACGATTGATAATGATATTGCGTCAACTGATTATACGATTGGATTTTATTCAGCACTACAGACCGTTGTTGAAAGTATTGATCGTTTAAGAGATACATCGATGTCACATAAACGCTGTAGCGTTGTAGAAGTAATGGGACGTAGTTGTGGTGATTTGAGCTTATATGCAGGAATTGCTGGAGGAAGTGAGTTCATAATTACTCCAGAAACGGGATTTGGCAAAAAAATAACCTTAGAAGGGATTAAAGAATCTTATGACTCTGGGAAACGACATGCTATTGTTGTTGTCACAGAAAAGATGATTGATATTGAAGCATTCTCAAAGGAAATTGAAGACTATACAGGATATGAAACACGCGCAACAATTCTTGGACATGTTCAACGTGGTGGTGATCCTGTCGCATTTGATAGAGTGTTGGCCACTGAAATGGGAGAATTTGCTGTTGAACTAATTAAAGAAGGAAAAAGTGGAAAAGCTGTAGGATTAGACGGAAAAAAACTTGTTGCTTATGAGATAGAAGAAGCATTAAAACAAAAAATAGAAATTCCAAATAAACGTTATGGAATTGTTGGAAGATTAAAGTAGGAGTGAGATAATGATACCTTTTAATCAAACAAAAATAATATGTACAATTGGACCTGGTTCTGAATCTAAAGAAGTTATGACTAACTTAGTTTTAGCAGGTATGGACGTTATGCGCATGAATTTTTCTCATGGCAATCATGAGTCGCATAAAAAAAGATTAGATCAACTTAGAGAAATAAATAAAGAAAAAGATACATATGTTGCTTCTTTATTAGATACTAAAGGGCCTGAGATTAGAACTCACAGTTTTAAAAATGCAAAGGCTACAATTAAAAAAGCCTCTAAAATAACAATTTATAACAGTGAAATTGAAGGTGATGACACAAAATTTAGTGTCAATTACCCTGGTTTATATAAAGATGTTAAAGTGGGAGATTTAATCTTAGTTGATGATGGGTATTTATCACTTACCGTTGATAAGATTAATCCACAAAAGGCGCAAATTATTTGTACCGCAGACAATACCCATACAATTAAAGACCGCCGTGGAATCAATGTACCAGGTGTTAAATTACATCTTGATTTTATCTCACCAAAGGATTACGAAGATATTGTTTGGGGTTGTAAAAACGACGTTGATTTTATTGCAGCTTCGTTTGTTAGACGCGCAAGTGATATTCTAGAAATCAGAAATATTATGAAATATAGTGGAAACACCAACATTCAAATCATCGCTAAAATTGAGAACAAAGAAGGTGTTGACAACATTGAAGAAATCACTGATACTGCAGATGGCGTTATGATTGCTCGTGGAGATTTAGGGGTTGAAGTACCTGCCGAGGATGTACCAGTGATTCAGAAAAACATAATAAATATGTGTTTGGAAAAAGGCATCATCAGTGTAACAGCAACACAAATGTTAGAATCAATGATTGATCATCCAAGACCAACAAGAGCCGAAGTTAGTGATGTTGCCAATGCTATTTATGATGGAACAGATGCGATTATGTTATCAGGTGAGAGTGCTATTGGAAAATATCCAGTTGAAAGTGTTCGAACAATGAATCGCATCGCAAATAAAATAGAAGGACAACTTGATCGAAAAAACATTGTAAAACGCGCTAATAAACGTTATCCAGATTCACGTAAAATTGAAACATCTATCGCAATAAGTGTTGCGTATACAGTAATACAAAGTAAGGTAGATTTAATTATTGTCCCTACTATGACTGGAAGAACCGCAAAATTCTTATCGAAATACCGACCCAATACCAAAATACTTGCACTTACACCATCTGCTAAAAATGCACGTGGGTTAAAACTACATTCTGGCGTCGAACCTGTTCAATTTAAACTACAACCCGACACTGAAGAAGTTGTAAAGCGCGCAAAAGAATTGATCAAAGAAAACTATGCTATTGTCTCTGGAAACCGCGTTATTATTACCGGAGGATTCCCTATAGGAGCCAAAACAAACGGTATGAGAATAATTGATATTGACTAAAAAAGTTGCCATTTGGCAACTTTTTTTATTTTTTTCTTGACAACCCTACAATGTATGCTACTATATTAAGTGTAGTACCACATATGGTATAAAAGGAGGACGTCTATGTCAATACAATTAAAAAAAGGTGTCCTTGAGATGTTAGTGTTAAGTAAAATTAATGCAAAAGATAGTTATGGGTATGACATATTTCAACAAATAAGTAAAAATATGTCAATAAGTGAGAGTACAATCTATCCTATTTTGAGGAAGATGACAAAAGCAGGACTTACAAAGACCTATCTAAAAGAATCTCAAGAGGGACCACCAAGAAAATATTTTAAGTTATCTGAAAAAGGAAAGAAAAAATTAGACATTCTACTCAGAGATTGGGAGAAATTCCAACGCGTTGTTAATAGAATGATTAGGGGAGATATTTATGAGTAAAAAACAATTTTTAAAACGCTTAGAGAATTTATTACAAGTATTAGAGGAACAAGAACGACAAGAAATATTAGCTTTTTATGAAGAACGATTTTACACTGAGAGTACGTATGAATTAAAAACAGAACAAGAAATTATTGATAGTTTAGAATCACCAGAAGTCATTGCTCGAAATGTGTTATCAGAGTACGGTGTTAGTGCAAAATATGTGAAGACTAAAAATGAACGATACTCAAAGACCAACACACCACAAGTTGTGGGTATCTTGTTATTTGATTTATTCATAGCAACGTGGTTAATACCTGTTTTATTTGGTATAACAACAGCTTTATTGGGCGCAAGTTTATCTATTTTTCCAACAGCTACTATATTAGTAGGTAACCCATCTTTAACCGATGTGTACACGTTTGCTTTTATGGCTTCGGGATATGTGCTACTATTCTTGTTTGGTCTTGTTGTTGCCGAAGCATTTCTTTATGTCGTTAGATCACTTATTGTCTGGCATTTAAATGTGTTCAAGCTTAAAAAAAGAAAAGATTATATAAAACAAGTACACAAAGTTAGTATCACTAGATGGTTAAAACATCATAAAGTGATAAATACCGTTAAGTCTATGACGTTAGTTAGTGCAATCGTTGTTGGGATTATTAGTGGAATTTGGTTATTTTCTAATCAGTCTAGCGAGTTACATCAATATATGAATGAAGATCTTGAGACAACAACATACACCCGTGATGTGACAGATGATATTGCGAATAATAACGGATGGAAAATTGTTACTGATCTAGATGTAAAGGATATCGAATTAGTTGTAACAGATAGCACCGAAATATCAGTGATGCATTCATACAGAGATCAAGGTGACTTTGAACTTGAATTTGATGAAGTAGAAGATAAGTTAATTATCAAAGAATCCACAGATTTCCCTCACTTTAATTTTGTGTTCAATTTAGAAGATGTATTTTTTCTATTTGGCAAACGCGAAAAAGTAAGAATCAAAGTGCCCGAAGATTTAGCAATCAGACACGCTTTATTACAAACAGATATAGGAGAAGTTGATATTAAAAATATCAGTTTAGGAGAGTTAAATGTAACAGCAACCAATGGTGATATAAATATCTTACTTGTCAATGTAGTATCTGATATGACAGTAAAGACGACCAATGGGTTAGTAAATATTCAAGATGTTGAAAGTTTTGCTGGTGAGTTAAGGGTGGTTACAACCAATGGATTAATAGACATAGATGGTGCAAATTTTACAAATTATTACATCACCACAACAAACGGTAATGTTACATTGTCAAATTTGAATTCAGACACACAACCTTATGGCAATATCATAAATGTACGCACAACCAATGGACAAATAAAATTAAATAATGTTTATGTAGCTAATGTAACATTAAAAACAACCAATGGTAATATCCGATATTTTAATACAGATACTAGTTATAGACCTAATAGTATTGATTATGATACAACCAATGGTAATTACGAATCAAATGTAAATTAATCAAACTACTTGATTTATCTAAAACAACATGCTAATATATTACCCGACCGACTGTTCGGTCGGGTATTTTTTGATTGGAGGATAAAATGAAAAATTTAATTAGTTATTCAGTAAATAGAGCCATTACAGTGTTTATGGCTGTTATCATTGTTATCGTGTTTGGAGTGGTATCTTACACAAATTTAACCACTGATTTATTACCAAGTTTAAATATACCATACAGTGTGGTTGTAACAACCTATCCCACGGCAAGTCCGGAAGAAGTGGAAGAAGTTGTGACAAAACCGCTAGAAGAAACTTTGGCTACCATTACAAATGTTAAACAAATAACATCTCAGTCGTCTGAGAATTTTAGTTTATTATTCTTAGAGTTTAATGGAGATACTGATATGGATAGCGCTATTATTGAAATGCGTGAAAATTTAGATGGTGTCCAAGCAACTTTCCCCGATATGGTGGGCAATTCAAGAATTATAAAAATTAATCCTGATATGATGCCGATTATGCAATTGAGCGTGTCTAAAGAGGGATTATCTCAACAAGAACTGACAAACTATGTAGAAGAAGAAGTACTTCCACAATTAGAGCGTGTTCCTGGTGTAGCAAGTGTTTCTGCAAGTGGACTTTATGAATCTGAACTACAAGTCTTGCTTGATGAGGAACAATTGACAAGTTACAATATGCAATTAGAAGCACTTTACGTGGGGCTTGGTGTCCCAGAAGAAAATAGAAGATTATTAGACAAAGAAATGATTAGTAATATATTAAAAGCTCAAAACTTTGAATCACCAGTAGGCTATGGAAACATTGAAGGGATTAACTACTTAATTAGAGTTGGGGATGAATTTGATAGTGTCGAAGCTTTATCTTCTCTTGTTATTTTTGAGTTTCAGGGAATACCAGGGCAATTTGATCCGCTATCTATTACACTTGCTGATGTAAGTGAGATTAACTTTGTTAATGCGAACGATAAAGAATATGCTAAAGTTAATGGTGAAAATGCTATAAGTATTAGTATTCAAAAAAGTAGTGATTACGCAACAACAGAAGTGACAAATGAATTAAATAATATATTATCAGATATCAACAGCAATGACTCAGATACTGATTTCACCGTATTACTAGATCAAGGTGAATATATCAAACAAGCAACAGGCAGTGTTGGAAACAACTTATTAATGGGTGCAGTATTAGCGATTATTGTTTTAATGGTCTTTTTAAGAAGTGCACGTGCAACCTTTATTGTTGGTATTAGTATTCCCATAAGTTTACTGTTTGCCATCATCTTAATTTATTTTTCTAATATTACGTTAAATATTGTAAGTTTAGGTGGGTTAGCATTAGGTATTGGAATGCTGGTTGATAACAGTATTGTTGTCATGGAAAATATATTTAGATTTAAAAAAGAAGGATATTCTAATAACGAAGCGGCTATTGAAGGAACTAAAGAAGTTGCTGGAGCGATATTTGCTTCGACTTTAACAACCGTTAGTGTCTTTATACCTGTCATATTTATTGAAGGATTCATTAAAGAGATTTTCATGCAAATGGCACTTACCATTGCATATAGTTTAGTTGCTTCCTTAATTATTGCATTAACCTTAGTGTCATCTATTTCATCTAAGATTTTAAAAGAAGATACTCAAAAAAACAAAGAAGGTTCTTTCTTATCCAAAGTACACAAAACCTATGAATCAACGTTAAATATAGCATTTAAATTTAAATATTTGGTTTTATCACTGGTATTAATTTTATTTGGTGGTTTTGTCTTCTTATCATTACAAAACGGATTTGAATACTTTCCTGCCTCAGATGAAGGTCAATTAACTGTAACCATCGACAACCCAGCGGATGATCCACAGGAATATGAAGAATTTATTACTACACTAGATTCAATATCTCAAGACTTTTTAACGTATGAAGATATTGAAACAGTAGGAATTTCATTAGGGTCTTTGGAGTTAACAATGGTTGGTGGAAGTGATGCATCTACAGCTACTGCCAATGTATTATTGAAAGAAGATAGAACATTAACAACAAGTGAAATGCAAGTTGAATTAGAAAACTTATTGAATCAAGACTATCAGATGATCGAGTATTCAATCAGTGGCTCTCAACAGCAAACAGAAGCTATGACAGGTTCTGGAATACAAGTACAATTAAAGGGATATGATTTAGATACCCTTAAAGAAGAAGCAAAGAAAATTAAAAGTATTATGAGTTCTGTAGATGGTGTACACGATGTCGATAGTGGGGTTGGAAATCAAGCAGATGAAATCAAAATAACAGTTGATAAAAATCAAGCAATTGAATATGGCATCACAACTGCTCAAGTGATGGGCGTTATCGCAAACTTATTTGCTAAAGAAGAAGTGACAACAACATTAACGGTCTCGTCTAATATCTATGATGTATATGTTTACGATGAGTCTTCTAATTTTGAAGATAAGACCTATACCATCGAAGAAATAGAAAACGTAATTGTTGGACAAGAACGTATGACACAAATGCCTATTAAATTAAATGATGTTGCGATGGTTACTAAAGTAAAAGGATTTAGTTCAATTGATCATGTTGATGGGGATAGAACCGTGACAATTTCTGGTGAGTTTGTCGCAGATAAAAATGTTTCTATTATTGCCAGTGATGTTGAATCAGCACTAGAAGACTACACAGCACCCGAAGGTTATTCATACAAAATTCTTGGTGAAAATGAAGAAATTATGGAGGCAATGGAAACGCTGGTTCTCGCAACATTATTAGCTATTGCTTTAATTTATATGATTATGGCTGCCCAGTTTCAATCATTAACCTATCCGTTTATAATCATGTTCACTATTCCCCTAGCCTTCACAGGTGGATTTGCGATATTATATTTTGCTAATTTACCAATAAGTGTTGTTGCAATGATTGGCTTTATTATCTTGGTCGGTGTCGTTGTGAATAACGGCATAGTTTTAGTGGACTATACAAACCAACTAAGAGATTCTGGCATGGATATAAAAGAAGCGTTAATAGAAGCGGGTAAAACCCGTTTACGTCCAATTATAATGACCGCATTAACAACTATCTTAGCGTTATCTACGATGGCACTCGGTTTTGGTCAAGGGGCAGAAATGATGCAACCTATGGCAATTACGACAATCGGTGGATTAATTTATGCTACGTTATTGACTTTACTCGTCGTACCCATCATGTATTATTTGTTAACGATTCATTCAAAAGGTATTCTTGGTACAACATTAATTGTATTTAGTATTTTAGGTGGAGTAGTTGGGTATCAAATACTTTCTACTATGGTTATTCCGATACTTAGTGCTGTGATAATTGTTGGTATTATAAGTTACTTAATAGCATTAAAAAAGGATATGATTATTCGTGAATAGAAAAGAAGAAATTTTACATGCTTTAATAACAATATTAAAAGAAAAAGGGCTATCTTCTTCTTTTACCATGTCAGACTTAGCCGATAAAGTTAATATTGGTAAAAGTACTATCTATGAGTATTTTGATACAAAAGATGATGTATTAAAAAGTGCCGTTAGATTATTTATGAATGAGAATCTAAAACGATTATTTGATCGGGAAGTAGTCTCTGATTCTGATTTTGAAACAACACTTAAACAAGAACTTAAATATCTTCTTTTAATCGCTAAAGAATCTAAAATTATTATGACTTTTATAACGACGAATGTTAAAACACAACTACCAAAAACCGCAAGAGAAGCGATGAGACAAAAAATGGAAGAAGTTAAAACATATTATGAACAACGTTTTGAGCGAATTTACAATCTGGGACTCAAAGAAGATATCCTGACAAAAGAAATGCAAGCTAGTAATTACTTAATGATTAGTAGCTTATTAACCGGATCTATCTTTCGATATGTTAATGCAGAGAAAAATGATTTCCCAATGCCACTTGATGACTATATAGACTTAGTGTATCAAGCAGTATTGAAGTTAGCCAAATAAAAAAGCACTTTGAAAGTGCTTTTTTTTATCTAGTTTGTTCAAGAAAACTCCTTCTTCAAATTGAGTATCAATTAAGTGGGGGAGGGTTCACAATAAATTTAATAATTCCGTTAATGAATTAATAGTATAATCTGCCTCTTTAATTTCATCTTTTCCGTAGCCATATGTGCACCCAACTGTATAGATATTATTCTTTTTCCCCGCCGTTATATCATGATGACGATCCCCAATTATAATCATTTCCTTCTTGTAAGAGGGAATGATATCTTTGAGTATGTCTTCTTTTGGTGAATAATGATACATCTCAGCATTTACTAACAAATCAAAATAATAATCTAGATCAAACAACTCTATATGTTTTTTCATATAGTTATTTGTGCAATTACTAATAAAAACCAATGTATATCCTCGTTGTTTTAGGGTATTTAAAACTATTTTTGCTTGGGGATAAAGTTCAGCATATTCATCCGCTAATTCATTCATAGTTTGCCCAATTAATTGGCTTGCTTTTTGTTTGATTTGTTCTGGTAATTCGGGGGCAAAATTATCCCACATTCCCTTTGGTGATTGGCCTAAGAATTTAGCTATTTCTTGGTCTGTGAAGTTTCTTTCTTTTTTGTAGTTGCTAGTAACTAAATAGTGATAGGCTTTTAAAAATGCTGGTTTATAAAGTTTAAGACTGTTGTGAAGTGTGCCATCATAGTCAAAAAAGATCGTTTTTACATTCGTTAAATCCATGCCTTAAAGTTGTTTTAGTAGATTCGCCATTTCAATTCCTGTTAAAGCTGCATCAAAACCTTTATTACCAGCTTTAGTTCCGGCGCGTTCTATAGCTTGTTCGATTGTATCTGTTGTTAAAACACCAAATACAACGGGTAGTCCAGATTCTAGTGATACATTAGCAACACCTTTAGTTACTTCGTTTGATACATAATCAAAGTGTGGTGTAGCTCCACGGATAACAGCGCCTAAACAAATAATTGAATCATAGCTATTTTTAGTTGCAAGTTTTTTAGCAACTAACGGAATTTCAAAGGCACCCGGTACCCATGTAACATCAATGTCTGTTTCGTTTGCACCGTGTCTAATAAGCGCATCTTTAGCACCCTCTAATAATTTAGATCCAATAAATTCATTAAAACGTCCAACAATAATGTTGAATTTTAACCCTTCTGCAGATAATTTTCCTTCAAATGTTTTCATTTTATTTTTCCTCCTTAAAGTTGAGCATATGGCCCATTTTTTCTTTTTTAGTTTTTAGATAATGTTCATTTCTTTCGTTGTGATTCATTTGTATGGGGACGCGTTTTTTGATTTTAAGATTGTATCCGGTTAGTCCATGAATTTTTTTGGGGTTGTTGGTCATAAGCCTAATTTTTCTAACATTCAAATCATACAGAATTTGTGCCCCAATCCCATAATCTCTCATATCATCAGGGAATCCCAATGCAATATTGGCCTCTACTGTATCCATACCTTCATCCTGAAGGGCATAAGCTTTAATTTTATTAATTAATCCAATACCACGTCCTTCTTGGCGCATGTAAAGTAAAATACCTTTACCTTCTTTATCAATGGTGTCTAAAGCAGCATCTAGTTGTTCCCCACAATCACATCTCTTTGACCCAAAAGCATCGCCTGTAAGACACTCAGAGTGGACACGTACTAATACGTCATCATCTTTGTGTATATGTCCTTTAACAAGCGCAACATGATGTTCATTGTTAAGTAGGTTCTCATAGCCTATCATTTTAAACTCACCATGTTTTGTCGGTAATTTGGAACTGGCTGAACGTTTAATATAAGATTTATTATCGTGTTGATATGTAATTAAATCAGCAATTGTTATGAGTTTTAAATCATGTTTTTTTGCAAAGGGAATTAGATCTTTAAGACGTGACATCGATCCATCATTATTCATAATTTCACAAATAACACCTGCCGGTTTTGCACCTGTAAGTTTTGCTAAATCGACAGCTGCTTCTGTGTGACCAGCACGTTTTAATACGCCACCTTTTTTAGCAATTAAAGGAAAGACATGTCCTGGGCGTTTAAAATCGCTTGGTTTTGCGTTTTCATCAATCGCTTTTAGAATTGTTTGACTGCGTTCAAAGGCAGATATACCGGTTGTTGTCTGGGCTTCATCAATTGATTGTGTAAAGGCTGTATGATGCGTGTCTGTATTGTCTTTAACCATGGGTGTTAAGGCTAGTTTGTTTGCCAAGTCTTTATCTAGAGGCAAACAAATTAAACCTTTACCATGCGTTGCCATAAAGTTTATACTAGCTGGTGTAGCATGATCAGCCAAAATCACTAAGTCACCTTCATTTTCCCGGTTTTCATCATCAACAACGATAATCATTTTTCCTTGTTTTAAATCTTTTAGTGCTTCAGTAATGGTATTAAATGGTCTTTTAGTAGCCATAGTTTTTTAGCAACTCCTTTGTAAGTGAAGATTTAGGGTTATCTGTTGTGATAAGTTTTTCGACATATTTACCTATTAAATCACATTCTATATTGACTTTATCAGAGACACGCTTTTGTGAAAGATTTGTTTCTTGTATCGTATGGGGGATGATTGAGATTATAAAGAAGGAATCAGTAACATCAACCACTGTTAAACTTATACCATCTATTGCCACACTTCCTTTTTTAATTATATACTTTAATATGTCTTTATCTGTGTGAATAGAGATTAATCGTGCAATGCCGTCTTTTTTAATCGATTGAATGGTTCCCAGACCATCAATATGGCCGCTTACCATATGGCCACCCAAACGGGAATTAAGTGTTAGAGCACGTTCTAAGTTAAGAAAGTCGCCGGTAGTTAAGGAATGAATGTTGGTGCGATTGAGTGTTTCATACATCACATCTACTGAAAAGGTAGTTTTTGTTAAATCAGTTACGGTTAAGCAAACTCCATTCGTAGCAATACTATCCCCAATCTTTGTCTGTTTTAAAACCTCTTTAGCAGAAATGGTTAAACGCAGACTATTTTGTTGTTTTTTAATCTGTTTGATGGTGCCTGTTTCTTCAATAATTCCTGTGAACATTATTTAACCTCCTTTGTAACGTGGTAGTGAATTAAAATATCTGTATCAATTTGTTGCATTGATATAGGCGTTAATGCGATGGCACTGTTCATCGTTGATATGCCTGTGCCTTCTACGGGTGTAAGGGCTGTTTTGCCACCGATAATTTTAGGTGCGATGAACGCTGCTATTTCATCAACAATGCCAGCGTTTAAGGCACTAAAATTTAGTGTTCCTCCGCCTTCAAGTAGAATACTACTAATACCTTGTTTACCAAGTAAAGTCATAGCAACTTTTAAGTTTACCCGGTTATCTAGGGTGGGGACTTCTAGCACGGTTGCACCTGTTTTTTGAATGTTTCTTTTAGTTTCTAATGAATGATTCTTAGTTGTAAGAATCAATGTGTTATATGTGTTTGCAGTTTTTAAGATTTTAGATGATAGGGGTATTTTAAGTGTGGAATCCACAATAATTCTAATAGGATGCATAATCTTGTCGTTTTCGAGCCGACACGTTAACATTGGGTCATCATGAATAACGGTATTTATTCCAACCATAATCCCCATCAGATTGTGTCTTAAGGCATGTCCTATCATGCGTGATTTAACGGATGTAATCCATTTAGAATGGTGCGTTTTGGTGGCGATTTTACCATCTAACGTCATTGCGGTTTTTAAAATGATATAGGGTATCTTTGTTGTAATATATTTAAAGAATACCTTGTTGAGTGCTTTGTTTTCTTGATCTAAAACACCAGTTATTACAGTGATATTAGCGCTTTTTAACAAGGCAACGCCTTTACCAGAAACAAGTGGGTTTGGATCTAAACTTCCAATCACAACCCGGGCAATCTTCTTTTCAATAATGAGAGAGGCACAAGGGGGTGTTTTACCATGATGTGAACAAGGCTCTAAGTTGACAAAGAGTGTAGCTCCTTCAACAGGTTCGGTTGCCTGATTGATGGCATTAACTTCTGCGTGTGCTGCGCCAAAAGCGTGATGATATCCTTCGCCAATAATTCGGTCTTTTTTAACAATCACGGCACCTACTAGCGGATTAGATTTAACAAATCCTTCCCCTTTTTTGGCTAATGTTAATGCACGTTTCATATAGTCTTGATCTGTCATCGTTTAATTCCTTTCATAAAAAAATACCCTAAGAATAGTCTTAGGGCATACATATCACATAAAAAATATGATTAATTATCTTCTTCCATCCAGACTTTACTGTCGGTGTAGGAATTGCACCTACTCAGCTTTCGCTCGCGGACTTTACCGCCGGTCGGGAATTACACCCTGCCCTGAAGAATATTCGATTTTCACTAAAAGAATAGCACATACTTATTTTTAATGCAAGTAACTTAGTAGTTTATTTGTTTAATGTAGAAAGGTTTTTAATTAACTGTTTCAAAACCTCATCGTAGTTATCATCTAAATCAACTACATATGAATCACACAAAAGATTTGATAAGACTGCGTTCTCAATCTTTTTTCGGTAATACGCATAGTTGAAAACTGCTTGATCATCGGTTAAGTCGAGTTCTTGTGCGTAAGGTTGTGATGTTAAGTAATTATTAACCGCATCTATCCAATCTGGCCATAATTCTTTATTGGGAGAGCGTCGTTCTGAAATGATGGTGTTTAGTGTATTTGTAGGATTGGTTTGGTCGATGTAAAAGATAACCGGATTTAAATTCTTGATTCGCGTTAATAAATCATTGAAGTAATTCGTTATTTCTTTGGGTGTCTTATTGTGTTTTAAAATTAATTCATTGATATGGTTTTGTAAGAAGACACATTCAAATAGATACAAAGTATCTTTTTGATAGGTTTTTGAAAAATGTGTGTATAAGTCTAGATGAAAAGACTTAAATGTTTCTAAGTTTTTTGTAGTATATAATTCATATTTTTTTAATTCTTCGATGCCTTTTTTGTTTGCTTCTGTAATAGCTAGTTTAGTATATGCCACAATGTAATAATCTTTATAACGTTTTGCGTTTGCTTCAACTGATTTTTTTAAAGAAGGATAATCTTTAATAATACGTTTATAGTCTTGTTCTTTTAAAATAGCACACCAAGAAACATCGAGAGGATGTAAGTCACCTTCATTTTTCTTAATTACTTTGATGTTTTTTGAGTCACAGTAATCTTTAAGGGCATTGGTAAATGTTGTTTTACCGCTTCCGGGAAGTCCTTCAATAAAAATAATATTATGCATTATTAACACCTCCTCTAATTTCGTATGAACGCGGGACCATATTTTGATAAATAACAATAAAATATGATGTATCATTTTTAATAATTGTACTATGTTTATATAAATCATTGATTGATTCGTTGTAGGTGTTTGATAGGGTATTAAATAACGCGCTTTTTTCATCTTTGGAAATACGGTAAGACCAAATACGTTTTGGTTTAATTTTTGATCGTAACAAGTAGTCCTTTAAGACTAAATAGTCAAATGCGTTAGAGTCTTCATAGGCCATAATGGCGTGATAAATATCTTCTAGTTGGTATCTAAGTGTCGAATAGTTATGTTCTTTAAAGAAACAACCGAATGCATAGAAGTAACTAAATGGGTCGGACTTATCTCTTAGGTAGTGTGTTAGGTGTTTTCCAAATAATCCTTTATTGTGATAGATTTCTAACATCTGCTCAACTAAATGAATAGTTTCTAAATCATCTGGTGATAAATCGTTTGTTTCTTTTATTTGATAAGGAGCGTGTTTGTCAAATTTATAGCCAAATTTATCTGCTTTTTTTCTAAGCGCAGTACCGCGCAGTAATTTTAAGAAACCAAGTTGAAGTTCTTTGGCTCCCAGTTTAAAGACCGTGTTAAATGTTTTTTTAAACTGCGTTAATGATTGTTGGGGGAGCCCGGCAATTAAATCAAGGTGTAAATGAATTTTACCCGCAGATTTTATGGTGTGAATGTTTTGTATTAGTCGTTGATTATTTTGCGATCTACCCGTTAAGATATTTGTTGTTTTATTAAGAGATTGAATACCAATTTCAAATCTGAATAAGCCTTTTCTGGCATGGGTATTTAAGTGCTCTATAATAGCTGGGTCTAATACATCACCAGTAATTTCAAATTGAAAAACGGTAGAATTATTATCATTTTCTATAATATAGTTTAGGATGTTTAATGTTTGTGTGCTTACATTGAATGAGCGGTCTAAAAATTTAATTGTTGTTGCGCCTTGATCCATTAAATAACGAATTGCTTGTTTGACATCTCCTGCTTTGAAAAAACGGACTGTTTTTTCAAGTGATGACAGGCAAAAAGAACAATTATAAGGACATCCACGACCGCTTTCTATATACGCAACCTTATTTTTAATGTGAGGGATATCTTCTTTTAAGTAATAGGGCAATTTTAGTGTTGATAAATCTTGTATTTCAATAATTGGATTATCGATTAACTTATTATTTTCATCATAATAAGCTAGGTTGTTTATATGCTTAAAAGTTGTGTTTTGATCGATGCTTTTAAGTAACTGATGAAAGGCTATTTCGCCTTCACCTTTAATAATAAAATCAACAGATGATAATGCTAAAAAATGTAATGCATCATACCCAACCTCGGGTCCCCCTAAAATTACGGTTGCTTGTTTAAAGTAATCATCAGACAGTAATGTTTTAATACGCTCAACATTCCAAATATAAACACTGAACCCGATGACAGATGGATTATATGCTTTAATTTCAGTTAAAATTGCCTCTAGGTCATCTTTGATGGTATATTCAAGTATATCCACATCAAAAGACGTGTTTACCTTGAGAAGGCGAACAGCGTTATTTGTGTGGATATATTTTGCATTTATACTAATTAATAAGGGTTTCATCATTTCTCACCAATTAATTTTAACACATTTGAGACTATTTGATAAATATATGTTAGAATAAAAGTGGTGATTTCATGGATAAATTTAAGTTAGAAGCTGATTATACCCCTATGGGGGATCAAATTAAAGCAATAGAATATCTTACGCACAATATAAATAAGAATGTCAAAGAACAAATTTTACTGGGAGCTACCGGAACGGGTAAAACATTTACAATTAGTAATGTGATTAAAAATGTGAATAAAAAAACGCTTGTGTTGGTTCACAATAAGACGCTTGCTGGACAACTCTATAGTGAGTTAAAACAATATTTTCCTGATAATAGAGTGGAATATTTTATCTCTTATTATGATTATTATCAGCCTGAGGCGTATGTTCCTAATAGAGATTTATTTATTGAAAAAGACGCGCAGACAAATGATGAGATTGATGAATTAAGACATAGTGCAACAGCCAGTCTACTTGAACGAGATGATGTGATTGTTGTGGCAAGTGTTTCTTGTATCTATGGTATCGGAGATCCTGAAGATTATAAAAATTCAACAATTACCTTACGTGTTGGCGATATATTAGAAAGAAATGATTTAGCAAAAAAATTAGTTGATATGTTGTTTGAACGTAATGATATTGACTTTTCTCGTGGTACCTTTAGAATGAAAGGCGACGTTGTTGAAGTTTTACCAACGTATTCAAAAAAAGTTGGTATTCGTATTGAATTTTTTGATGATGAGATAGAACGAATTAGAGAAGTTGATGTTTTAACAGGAGAAGTCATTACTGTATATAAAGTAATGACTATTTTCCCAGCGACTCAGTTTGTGACAAACAAAAATAAATTAGAAGAAGGAATTAGACGAATTGAACAAGAGCTTGAAGAGCAAGTGGGGTATTTTAAAGAAAATGGTATGCCTCTTGAGGCTGAACGATTAACACAACGTACAAATTATGACCTTGAGATGTTAAAGGAGATTGGCAGTTGTTCAGGTGTTGAAAACTATTCAAGACATCTATCGCTTAGAGACAAAGGAGAAACACCTTCCACTTTAATGGATTTCTTTGGGGATGATTATTTGTTAGTTGTTGATGAGTCTCATGTTACATTACCTCAAGTAAGAGGGATGTTTAATGGTGATCGCTCTCGAAAACAAACACTTGTAGATTATGGATTTCGCTTACCTAGTGCTTTAGATAATCGGCCGCTTAATTTTGAAGAATTCAATGAAAAAATTAATCAAGTAATTTATCTCAGTGCAACCCCTGGTGATTATGAACTTGACAAAACACCACATCTTGTTGAACAAATCATTCGACCAACAGGGTTACTCGATCCCCAAGTTGAAGTCAGACCTAAAGCCGGTCAAATTGATGATATTGTTAGTGAGATAATGGCTAAAATAGAAGATAATCAACGGACACTTATTACGACACTAACCATTAAAACGAGTGAAGATTTAACCAATTATTTACGTGAACTAGGGTTAAAAGTTGCCTATTTACATTCTGAGATTAAATCTTTAGAACGTATTGAAATTATTAGAGAACTACGTCTAGGAACCTATGATATTGTTGTTGGGATTAATCTTTTAAGAGAAGGATTAGATATTCCAGAAGTGGGATTAATTTGTATTTTAGATGCAGATAAACAAGGGTTTTTGCGTAGTAAGAGATCACTTGTACAAACCATTGGACGAGCTGCAAGAAATAGTGATGGAGAAGTTATTTTGTATGCTGATAAAATTACAGAGGCGATGGATTATGCGATTAATGAAACAGCCAGACGTCGTGAAATACAAAAAACGTACAATGAGAAACATAATATAACACCAACTACCATCAAGAAAAAAGTAAGTGATTCAATCAGTGTTAAATTGGATATACCAGAAGAAGGCAGAAATGTGACGGATATGTCTAAGGAAGATAAGTATAAACTAGTTGATGAACTAGAACAGGATATGAAAAACGCTGCTAAGAAACTTGATTTTGAACGAGCAGCTGAATTAAGAGATATAATAATTGAACTCAAAGCAACTATTTAATAGGAGGACATATGGAAACTGTAATAATGATTATTGTTTATTTGTTAGTTATTGGTGTGTTTTTATTTAACATGTGGTTAAGTTTTTTGAATTATAAAAATAAAGATGCTACGATACCAGACGTTGTAAGTGATGTGTATGATACAAAGTCATACAAAAAATGGAAAGAGTACAATATGGCGACGTTTAAGTTCGGTATTGTTACTAAAACAATTAATTTGGTTATCTTTCTTGTTTTATTAGCATCGGGCTTATTTGTGAAGTTTGAAGATCTTTCAGAGCAACTATTTTCTACGACGTCGTTACAAATACTCATATTTTTAGGTATTTATTATTTGATTCATTTCATCATTGGCATTATAACGGATTATTATAAATCGTTTGTCATTGAAGAAACGTATGGATTTAATAAAAAGACACATAAGACGTTTATTAAAGATAAAATTAAATCTTTCATCTTAACAATTGTTTTTGGTGGAGGACTCATTTATCTACTATTTACATTGTTTGAAAATACAGGGGCTTATTTTATACTGTATGCATGGATATCACTTGTGGTAATATTTATCTTTGTTAATATGTTTTACACGACGTTGATTGTGCCACTATTTAATAAACTTACCCCTTTAGAAGACGGAGAACTTAGAGAGAAAATTATAGCTTTCTCAGAAGGTGTTGGCTACGAGGTAAAATCCATTAGTGTAATGGATGCTTCTCGTAGATCAACTAAATTAAATGCTTTTTTCAGTGGGTTTGGCCGAATGAAAAAAATAGTGTTATTTGACACGTTAATTGATAAGATGTCAGATGAAGAAGTCGTAGCCGTACTGGCACACGAAGTTGGACATAGTAAACACAAACATATTATTTTTAACATTGTACAAACAATAATTATGTTATCTGTCTATGTGGGATTATTTGCATTATTGTTGAATCTTCCAATCTTTAATGAGGCATTTGGATTTGATTCAGTTAACTTTGGGTTCACATTAATCTTATTCTTTATTTTAATTAATCCGTTGACAATTCTAGTTAGTTTATTTACAAATACACTATCAAGAAAATATGAATATCAAGCAGATGAATTTGCAGCAGCTAACTTCAATAAAGAAGATATGGAATCCGCACTTAAATTATTAGCAAGAGAGAATTTTAGTAATTTAACACCACATGGGTTATATGTTAAATTTCATTACTCTCACCCACCAGTAGCAAAAAGAATTAGCGCAATTAGAAAGGTTGTGAAATGATGGTTAAATTATGGTTTAAACAGTTCATACAAATTGCTGTAATAATAGTATTATATGCTGTGTTAGCAAGATATATAAATGATATTGTATTGATTTCAATATTGATTGCGATTATTATTGGATCATTTGTATTTAATTTTTATCGTAAACGATCAAGCGAATGGTATTTAGAAGCTAGAATGAATCCAAAAAAGTATTTAGAAATCTTAGAAAAAAGCAAGAAAGAAAAAGATTTAAATAAATATTATTTACGAAAAGCATATGGTCTTATATATAATAATGATACACAAGAAGCAAAAAACACATTTAACTTATATCAAAAAGATGAATTATTAGAAAAAGAAAATTATTTTCTAATGTATATTCGAATAAAGACATTGATTGCTTTTGAAGAAGAAGATGTAGATAAGTTAAGAGAAATCAAAACTGAAGTTGAAAGCTCAAATTATAATGCAGAAGAAAAAGTTAAGTACCCAGAAGTTTATATCATGCTTCTAGAAAACGAGTATCCTAACGCAAAAGAATTATTATTCGAGATTATTCCTAAGCAAAAAGCGCCTGTACATATTGTTGAACTAGAATATTATTTAGCTTATGTATATGATAAATTAGAAAAAGAAGAAGACAAAAAAGCTGTGGCAGAATTTATCACTAAAAAGAATTATCCCATATTTTATACTGAATTAGCGAATAAGTTTTTAGAATAAATCAAACAAAAAATCAATTTTATTAAGAAAATTAATAATAAAATTGATTTTTTTAATTATTTTTATAAAAACCCTTGACAAATTAAAAAACGTAAGGTAATATTGAGTTGTAATCAAGAAAGTTAACCTAAAAATCAATAAAATTAATCCAAGGCGGTGAAAAGATATTGAATTCAAATCAAGTGATAGAGAAAGTTTATAATAATGAATTATCTGCGAATGATGCCTATACAAAATTATATCC
>JAIPGF010000035.1 GCA_021736205.1 Candidatus Izemoplasma sp. | reverse complement strand
ACAATAACTTTCCTATGTCACCGCTGGATTGGCTATCTCCTATTCAACATTATACGTTATTTCGCTATAGGATTATTCTATCACGTCTCATTTTTAAATAGTGCCAATCTGTTATTTATGTTTGACAAATCTACAATATCCAATATAAATATCTCAAAGAAAACACTTACATTTATAAAAAAATAAAATAGACCAGAAATGAATAAAGTCTATTTTATGCTATTTAAAAACTTTTTAGTCTGGACCAAAAACACTGTTGTAGTTGGATATATTTGTCCTTGTCTTTTTTATGATGTAAAAGTTTGATAGACCTTAAAACTCAATTAATTTTGTGGGAAAATCTTGAGATGCAACAATGATTTCTAACTCATCAGCACTGATTTCATATTCCTTATATATTTCAATATGTGTATCTAACGCTTTTTCTGGTGTGTTACATTCTCTAGAAGGATGTGCTAGAATAATTTGTTTCGTTTTTTCACCTATTAATTGTGTTAAGTTATACGCACTATCAGAATTACTCATATGTCCTTTTACACTATCAATACGTTGCTTTAAATAATAAGGCCGTTTCGATTTAAAAAGCATGGTAACATCATAATTTGATTCAAAAATATAAACATCTGCATTTTTTAAAAATGCAAAATCTTTTTTGGGAATATACCCTGAATCAGTTAAATATACAATTGTTTTTTCTTGTTCTGTTATTTTAAAACCAATCGCATCATTGGAATCATGTGATACACTAAATGGATAAATTAATAATGAGCCAATAAAAAATGATTCATATGGTTTAATGAACACTATATTATCCTTATTAATATTATCTTTTGTTTTAAAGTGTAAATGATTGTATGATAATTTTGTCATATAAATCTGGGGATTTATTTTGGAGAGTAACACACGAAGACCTGAAACATGATCGTTATGTTCGTGTGTTACCAATATTTTGTCAATAGAATTAAAATTAAGATTATTTTTTGCCATCCTTGTTATAAGTTGTCGTCTGGATATTCCACAATCAATTAGGATGTTTGAGTCGGATGTTTCTATATAAGTAGCATTACCTTTTGAGCCACTAGCTAAAACAATTACTTTCATTAAATCACTCCATTTATTTTATTATACAATATTAAAAATAAAAAACAATCTCTTAATCTTTTTGTAGTTGATCAGTTGATTATTACATAATAATAATTTATCATTGTTTTTAAAGGTAATAAATGATATTATATATATTGCGTAAATATTTAAGGAGTGATGCAAAATGAATAAAGGAATTATTATAAAAGCGTCGATAATGCTTGGCTTTTTTGCCGTAGTGCTTGGTCTAGCTTATGGATGTAGTGTCGTAAAGGACAATGAAAAAACTCCAATGCTTTCTAATCCAGATGATGTCTATTTAACTGTTAATGATATAACAGTTACAAATCAAGACCTGTGGGATTTAATGAAAGTGAAAGATGGATTGAACTATTTAACTCAATACACAGAAGAAGAAATGCTTAAAGATACCATAACTTCTTTAACGGATGATGAAATAGAAGAGATGATCACTTTAATGATCTATGGGACATTAGATGAATATCAACTTCAAGAAATTAAAGATGATCCGGAACTAGATGAAGATTATCAAGAACAATTTCGTCAAAGTCTTGTTGTTTTAGGGTTTGACGCTAGTAATCCCGAAGATAGACGAGAGTTTGCAGAATTAGCAACTGCAAAACGCAAAGTTACTAAGGAGTATATCCTGAATGCTAACAGCGATGACGAATTAGCTGTTACAGCAGAAAAAGTTGAATCTTATTATACAGATAACTATCAAGGTAATTCATGTGTTTTAGATGTTAGATTCTCAAGTAATGATGAAGCAAATTTAGTTCTAAAAGAATTTAATTTGGTTCCTAACTTCGAAGGTGGACTTGGAAAATATATCGGGTCTGATCCAATTGAAGATGTTGCTGTTGATGATTTTACATTAGATAATACTGTCTTATTAGATGAGGATGCAGCATTTAATGAATACATTAAATTGTATAATTATATGAACCCTTCAGATAGTCCGATTGCTGAAAGTATTGAATATGCTGATTTTTGTGCCAATTATGCTGATGAATTTAATCACAATTTCGAAGAAATGGGACAAGGTCGTTCAGCTTCAGAACCAATTATGACATTTAGAAATTATATCTTTAACATATTAGGACTTGGTGAGGATGACCAACGTTATGCTTATCAAGTTCAATCAGTTGGAAACTTTAGTGTTCTCGCATTCAAAATCACAGAAAATGATGCACCAGATTTTGAAGATTTAACAGCAAATAGAGTTGCTGAAATCAGAGACGAATATGTAGATACACAAATAAATCAAGCAAACATCACAAAAATTATTAATCAAATGAAAGAAGAAATTGAATTTGAATTGTTTGATCCAATCTTCAAATTACAATATGAATTCAATAATCAAACAGATTCATCATTTGATAACGATGGAAGTGCGACTGTTGTTGCAACATTTGGTGATTTAGAAATCACAGTTGATGAATTATTTGATTATATGGCTGGAAACATTGGAACATATTATAGCATTGAACTTGTTAAAAGTCGTTACTTGATTAATAGTCAGTTTTATGAAGACACCTATGGAGATAACAAAGACTTCCTAGAAAATAAATCAGATAAAATGGTTGAACATCGTAATGAACTTCGTACGATGAAACAAACATTTAGTGCAAATGGCTATCAACAATATGGATTTAGTTCCGAAGAGTTTACTTGGAAAGAGTTCTTAGTATTGGCATTTGGTGCTGAAAATGAATCAGATGTAATAAGAGATTTATTTGTTGTTGGATCATTACAACCATACATGGTTGTTGACACAATTGCTTATGAACAAGCTGAAGACTTCATTCAAGATCAATTCGACAACTACTTCAGTTTAAATACAAAACATTTATTATTGTATTTAGATTTAGACAAAGACTTTACACCTGATGATTTTGATGAATACTTAGAAAACTTAAGTGAAGCTGAACATGCTACTTATAATTCATTAAAAATTGATTTTCAAAATCTTATATTAGACCGTATTGATGCTGGTAAATCATTGAAAGAGATTGAAGCAGAGTTTCAAGATAGTCTAATCGGTGATGAAACAAATGAGTTTGCTAAATTTAAAGCTGCCGGGTTTTATATAATGCAAGAAGATTTAGTACCACCAAGTTCTCAACAACAGCAACAACAACAGCAACAACAAAAAACATCTTTAAATTACAATAACACAAAAGCATTTGATGAAGCATTTGTTGATGGGTTAAAACGTATATATGATGATTATGTAGCTGCTAAAAATTCGAGTGCAGAAGAAATGAATGAGTATTATGATGATCAATTGACTCAATCAAGTTTTGGTCTTCATTATTTACATGTAAGTGAAGGCGACAACTTTGACCAACCAATGGCTCAATTCAATAATGAAGGTAGTTATAGTGATGGTAGTTCAAATGAATCAAACATTCCAAATAAATCACAAGTTAATCTGTACATTGAAATTAAATTTGCTGGTTTAACAGGAACAAATACTGATGAAATTTTACCAGATAATGTTTATAAATCATTAGAAAATTACTATAGACCACTACTTGATGCATACTATTCAAGCACAGGTTACTCAATAGTTGCAACAGAATTCTTACTAGATAATAATGTTGAATATACACTTAATGATTCAGAAAATATTAATTATTTAGAAAACTTACTTGATGAATTTTACAGTATTAATTTCCCAGAAGAATTCATTAGATAATAAACACTTAAAAAGACTGTGTCAATCACAGTCTTTTTTTATACATAATTTTTCAAACAAAAAAAGGATGATTTTTCATCCTTTTTGAATTTTATTTATCAAACTTTGTTTTATAATAACGTTGTCTATCAAGTACACCAATTGGAGAAGTAAACTCTCCTTTTTCTACTAACTTTAATGATTCATCTAATACCGTTACTTTTGAATCAATATTATCAATAAAATGAAGAATTAATGCTTCTGGTAAATTAGTTTTTTTAGGTGATCCATAGTTTCCATAATAGTGGTGAGATAATATTATATGTTCTAACAACATCACTTCTTCTTTGTCTATATAGTTTAACTTAGAAGCAACTAGTTCAACTTTTTTAACACCCATTGTAATGTGACCAATTAACTTACCTTTAGTTGTATACTCTGGCCCGCGATAATTAGAAAGTTCATCTACCTTGCACATATCGTGAAGAATAATACCCGCTATTAATAAATCCTTATTTAAAAAGGGATATACATCTAAGAAACCATCTATTAGTTTCATCATTGTTGAAGTGTGATAACTTAGTCCTCCAATATATGCATGATGGAATTTAGTTGCTGCAGGGTAAAGATAGAACGCCTCTTCATACTCTTTATATATTGCTAAGGTAATATCTTTAATCACTTTATTTTCAATTTGACTTAAATAACTCTCAATTATTCGTTGAACATCACTTGTCTTAACAGGCGCATAGTCATAAAACATCTCCATTAATTCTTGACGGCGATCAACTGTTAATTTACACTGATCAATCTGCGTATAAGTAAGCGCCTTTAATTGCGGCTCTTCTTTATGTATAATTTCCTCACACTCAAATAAATATGTTTGTTGTTCAACAATATCCTCAGGTGCTTTTTTAACACGAATAGTGATTCCTGTATCATCTTCTTTTAATAACCTTAATGTATCTGTATCTTGTTGTGTTTCGTTGATTGACTCAACTCTTGCGAAAAATGTGTTTTCTTCCATTATTTATCACCTATTTTTTCTTTATGATATATGTTGATATATCTTTTACATTTATTTTGTTTAAAACTCGTCTAGAGCGTTTTTCTCCATCAAAAATTAATGTGTATTCTTCATCTAATTCAAATGTTTCTTTTTCTGTGTTGTTTTTGAAAATAACTAACAATTCATTTTCATTATCTTTTAATCGATAAAGAATAGTCCCACTTTCATTCATTGAAACGGTTGTATATTTTTTTATTTTAGATGAACGTGTTAGTCTAAATAAATCATATTTTTTACGTAACCTTATTAATTCTTTTAAATACGTAATATCGTCGTAATTTTCATCTAATAACGACCAGTCTAATTTATTAATTTTATCAGGAGATTTATAAGAATTTTCCACACCGTTTTTTGAACGGTAAAATTCTTGTCCAGAATGAATAAACGGCACACCTTGTGATAAGACAACCATCGATGTTGCTAGTCTCTGACGTGCTTTTATCTCTTCTTTGGACGCATCTTTCAATGCCCCAACAGCTTTATCATAAAACGTATTATTGTCGTGACACTCAACATAATTAATTGACTGTGTAGGATATCTAAATAAAAACTTATCGAGTGTACTTCCTTGAATTAAGTGTTTAATTTTATCTAGTAAGGCATTGGAACCAAGAGCATATCCTCGTTGTTTTATATCAAACGTCGCTCCTTTAATTGTCTCTCGCATTTTATCATTGAAATGACCAATATTGAACAGTAAATGGGGATTATACATATGGGCAGCCATCTCGTCACTGATTTCAGTTGGCATTCGCCATCCTTCACCATAGACAATAATATCATCTTTAAACCGATCAAGTTTTTGTCTTAAGGTATTCATTGTTCGAATGTCAATCAATCCCATTAAGTCGAAACGAAATCCATCTATCTTGTATTCTTTGGCCCAAAATAAAACACTATCAATAATGTATTTACGTATCATTCGTCGTTCAGAAGCAAGTACATTACCAACTCCTGCATCATCTGCTAGATGACCATTTTTATCAAACCGATAAGCATACCCGGGCACAATTTTCTCAAAGGGGAATGTTTCATGGTCATACACATGATTAAAAACGACATCCATCACAACGCGTAATTTACTTTTATGAATCTCATTAATCATATCTTTAAGTTCGTTAATTCTTTTGTATGGATCGTCTGGGTCTGTACTAAATGATCCCTCAGGGACATTGTATTGTCCTGGATCATATCCCCAGTTATATTTTTTGTTAGGATTTAGTTCATCAACTGTTTCATAATCATAAATAGGCATCAATTGCACATGTGTTACACCTAAATCTTTTATGTGATCAAGACCAATTGCATGTCCTGCTTTTGATGTAAGGCCTGTCGTAGCAAATGCCTTATATTTCCCTGGATTTTCAACGTCAATAGAATCATCAATCGTAAAATCCCGTATATGCGTTTCATAAATTAATGCTTCTGTATAAACACCGCTAAATTTAGGACGTTGTGCACGCATTTTAGAAAAATTAGAGGTATCAACAACATAGGAGTATTCACCATTGGCAGTTGAACTAATACCATACGGATCTGTCAATGTGTGTTCTTTCCCATTAACATAAGAGATAAATCGATAACGATATCCTTCATAATCACCACGTAATCGCAAATACCAAACACCCACATTATCATATTCCATATCAATGACTTCTTTTTTGCCCTCTTTGTCTGTTAATTCAAGTTTGATATATTTAGCAACAGGTGTCCAAATTTTAAATTTTGTCCGATCCCTTCGATATGAACTTCCCAAATCAGACTCTTCATAATAATAAATGTCATCAAAGAGTTGCGTGCGAACAATCTTACCAGTAAATAATTCACTATCGCCTTCTTTGTCATCAAAAACATAATACATTTTATTGAGTAAAATGTATCCGTCAAATTTCGTTGTATATTTTCTTTCAGTTCCTAAATCTTCTGTCTTAGTGATTTCAAGTTCAATTTCCTCTTCATTTCCCACAACCTTAAATGATGATACATAATCATCTCGATAAGATTTAGGAACAATAATGGTAATACAGGAAAAATCATCTAAATAAGAATAAAATCTATTCATTTTTTATCTCTCGTTTCATTTTGTAGTTCTTTTATTTTCTTTAATGAAAATTCTTTCAATGGTTCATACTCATTTGGTAGTATACCCATAATGACATTATAAAGCAAGTCATCTATAACGAGCCCAATGATACTTTTTTTTCTTAAAGGTGTTAGTTCTATTATATCTTGACCTTTGAATTTTAAGTCACATACCTCTTTAACAGGGAGTTCTTCATATTGTTTTTTAATCTCTTTTTCTTGATCATCATATCCCAAGAAGACATTAATTTTATTTGCCAATAAACACAAATCAAGTTTATTAGAAAATACAATATATTTATTGAATGAATCTTCTTTGGTAACTTCGTGTAAACTATACAGTTTTTTAATAAGTCGTTTTTGTCTATTGGAGAACTTCCAAACATCTTGGTATTCTCCTTTTATAAAACAAATAGTAAATGCTAGTATAGGACTTAGTGATTGTTCTTTTTTTGACAATGTTTTAAGTCCTTCTTCAATGCCAAATAATGCTTCACTAACGTTTGTTTCAAGTAGATATTTGATTGCTTTAGTTCTATATTTTCCTTTAAATATCTTTGATAATTCAATCATTGTACGCTCGATAGCGATATCTTTAATTAACAATCTGTTAGCACCTAAAGCTTGTAATGTTTCAGCTTCAATATCAAATCCTAAGGTAGCAACAAATCTAAACGCTCTTAATATTCTTAATGCGTCTTCTTTAAATCGCTTGTCTGGATCATTGATCGTTCTGATTAGTTTGTTCTCAACATCTTTTTGCCCGTCTAATATATCAATAATCTCTTCATTTTCTGTCATGAGAAGGGCATTCATCGTAAAGTCGCGTCTCGTTAAATCTTCTTTAATGTTATTGGAAAATTCTATCTCATCAGGACGTCTTCTATCAGAATATTCTTGTTCCGTACGAAATGTTGTCACTTCATATTTAAAATTGTTTTTCAATACGGTAACACTACCATATTTTTTACCTGTTTCTTTAACGTTATTAAATACCTCTATAACCTCGTCAGGTGTCGCATTGGTTGTAATATCTATATCTTTTGAGGTTCGTCCAATTAAATGATCTCGAACAAATCCACCAACGATATACGCTTCATAACCATTACTTTTTAATTTTTTTAATATCTTCTTTGCATTTTCTAAATTTTTAGTCATGTAATCACCAATAAGATTATACAATAAATATCAGGGTTTTTCCATATAGTCACAGATTTTCATTACAAATTATGCTATAATTAAAATGGTGATTTTATGAAAAGTATTAAAAAATCTGTTAATTCAACACTTAATATAAAAAAGAGTTCTTTTATTAATTATCTTTATCCTGTGGCAACTGTCAAAGAAGTCACAGAGTTATTATCATATTTAAGAGATGTTTACCCTGATGCATCTCATCATTGTTTTGCCTATATAATTGGGTATAATCAACAAATACAAAAGTTTAGCGATGATGGTGAACCAAGTTCTACTGCTGGTATTCCGATGATCAATGTATTAAAGAAAAATGACTTAACGAATATCTTAAGTGTTACACTACGGTATTTTGGTGGAATCAAACTGGGAGCTTCGGGGTTAATTCGAGCATATTCAAAGTCAACTGCTAATAGCTTAACGAACGTAACATTTACTTATTTAAAACATTTTGAGCAATTTAGTTGTGATATCCCATTTCATTACGTCGGTAAAATTGAAAACTATCTCCGACAAAATACTGAGTTGTTAAATGTTACTTATGATAGTTCTGTTCATTTCACATGTGAAGTTCTTGCAGATGACTTTAAAACTGTCAAACAAGTAATCATTGATGGGACAAGCGGCGATGGTAAAATAACTTCAACTGAAACAATTGATAGATATGTTTAAAGGAAGGCATTTGCCTTCCTTTTTTGTTTAAATACTATTGATGATACTTGTGGATAAGTAAATAATATTCATAATTGCTTTTGTAAATAAGTATGAAAATATAATCGCGCTAAATATATAGATTAATTGAATTTCTTTAACGTGATTTTTTCTAAAAACTTTTTCAAACATAATCGCGTCAAATAACTTTAAAATAAAAGGAAATACAATAAAAAATAACGCAAGTTCTACAATATTACTAGCAAATAGATTCATAACGCCTCCTATCTTGAAATATCATCTGGTGTATTACCATCTTGCTTGGCTTGGATAATAATTATAATATTATTAGGTAAACAAGTAATAGGTGCCAACGGTGAATTGCTATAGCCTTGTAATCGGCAAATGTGTTTAGGGGATATTTCATCGATAACCCGCACCTTATTATCATTATATTCAATAACAACATCCCCATTATATCCAGCAACAGTATATAAAAATTCTGCTAAATTAATTGAAACAACTTTAGATTCATCAAATATCTCATAAGAGCCATCTTCTAACGAAATTTCTAATATCTTTTGATCATTATAAAAAACATTAGCTGTTCCATCAACTGCTGAAGACTCATTTGTGATTTTTCCTAAAATAAAATAACTTGTAATACCAAGGATAACTAAAAATATAATTAAATAAATATCTGTCTGCTTCATTTACTATCACCTAGTTTCTTAGTATAAATAATTATAACATAAGGATTATTGTTTTTGTAATGATAAGTACGGATTTATATAATTAATAATCTAAATAAAAAAAATAAAAAAAGTAATATATTAAATTGTTTGTAATCCATTATATTTAAGCCGTTAATCGTTATTTTATGAACGCTCATAACCAAGTAATGAAACGCCAATCTAATTTTAGTTTGTTTCAAAACTTTTTCTTTCTATTACATGTTAGTATGCGAACTATCTAATATGCGTTAGTTAAAGCCTAAACACCCGTTATTAACAATTGACAATTCCGACTTACATTTAGTATAATGTATATGGTTAAAAAATAAAAATTTAGGAGGAAGAAAATGAAAAAATTATTTGCTTTATTAACTGTTTTCACATTATCATTAACACTCGTGGCATGTGGCGGAGCTGAAGAGTTACCTGCTATTCCAGAAGATGTTGATATGGAAACAGTTGATGATTATTTAGGTAGACCTGACGTACAATATGTTGACTTAAGAAATTTTGACGACAAAATGAGTTCAGGATATATCGAAGGATTTGAATTCATCCCATTCTTTGATTATTTAGAAGCAACAGATGTTTTAGTTCGTACTGATATGGACTGGGAATTTGCTGCTGATGATATTAAAAGTGAGGGTGCATTAAAAGAATTATTCCAAGAAGATAAAACAATTTTCTTAATGTGTGGTTCAGGAACAAGAGCTGGTTATGTTCTAGCTGCTTTAGAATCACTTGGATATGAAAATGTTATTAATGTAGGTGGAATTGCTGATTACACTGGAGATAATCTTGTTACTGGTGATGGTTATTACAACCTAGAAGTTCAACTCCCTATTCCAAATGACGTTAATATGACAAATGTTGATGTTTATCTTGGACGTGGAGATGTACAATATGTTGATCTTAGAAACTTTGATGACAAAATGAGTTCAGGATATGTTGAAGGATTTGAATTTATCCCATTCTTTGATTATCTAGAATATGAAAACATCTTAGTTCGTACAGATGGTGACTGGGAATTTGCTGCTGAAGATATCCAAAACGAAGGTGCTTTAAGAGCATTATTTGCTGAAGATAAAACAATCTTCTTAATGTGTGGTTCTGGAACAAGAGCTGGATACGTTAAAGCTGCATTAGATTCACTTGGATATAACACTGTATTAAATATTGGTGGAATCGCTGATTACGCTGGAGATGCATTAGTATTTGGTGATGGATCTTACAACATTAATATGGATGTTAAAGGGGATTATACACCTGGTACTTACTTTGGATTTGACCCTGTTGGAAAATATATGGCAACAGTTGTTATCAATGAAAAAGGTGGAATTGCTGATGTAATGCTTGATGCAATGGATAGTGGTACTACAAAACAAAACCTCGGATTTGACTATGGTATGGTTGCATATGCTAACGCTGATTATGAATGGTTCGAGCATGCAAACATGATCGCAGATACAATCGTTGCTAATCAAGGTTGGGATGGTATTGTACTTAACGAAACTGCAATCAATCCAGCTTGGAATGCACAAACTGTACCACATCACTTTATCGAAATTAATAATGAAGAGAGTGTTGATGGTGTTGCAAACGCAACAATCGGAGCTGAAGGATTTGTTCTAGCATGGAACGCTGCTATTTCACAAGCATCTGAAAGTAATTTAGGTGTTGTTGATATTGATGCTACACCAGCTGAATGGGCTGCTGCTCATGAACCTGCATATAACTATGTAGATGGACAATATACCGGTCAAGAAGATACTTATTTTGTAACAGTGACTGTTGAAGATGGATTTATCGTTGATGCATTCATCGATGCATTAGATTGTACTGATGACAATGAAAACGGTGAGTTTGAGTCATGTACATCTAAGCAAACATTGAAATTCGACTACGGTATGGTAGCATTTGGTGGTGCAGACCTAGAATGGTTTGAACAAGCAAACCTACTTGCTGAAGCATTAGTTGAAGAACAAGCTTGGGTATGGACCGTTACTGAAGATGGATACTTTGATCAAGCTGCACTTGATTCAATCGGTGGCGTAACAATTCATGTAGATACATTACAATTAGCTGTTGAAGATGCATTAAACAGAGCAACAACTGAATAATTCAATTAACCTATTAAAGAGAAATCCAACTGGATTTCTCTTTTTTTTGTTATTTAACAAATTTAATGATAAACTAATAATAGGTGGTGATCAAATGAGTGAACAGTATAATTATTCAACTAAAATTAAAATCAACCGTCCCCAAAATTTAATCTACGAAGCGTTTTTAGATTACGAGACCTATAAGGACTGGCAACCCAATCTAAAAGAAGTTAGACTCATTAAAGGAGCCTATAGAGAAGAAAACCATGTGGTTGAACTTGTATATGATAAAGATGGAGAAGAATTTATCTTGACTGAAACAATTGTTCATTTATCTCTTAATAAGTTAATTGTCAAATATGGAACTGAAAATACACGTAATCGTCAAATTCATTTTTTTGATGGGTTTGGTAATCATACGATATGGACCATTGATACAGAATTCACCTTCAATGAACAACCTCCCGAGAGTGAAGCACGCTTTAAGAAAACGACGTTACATTCAATGAAACGATTTAAACAGTATGTAGAATCAATTTAAAAATAAATTATTAATACAAAAAACACTTCTATACAAATTTATGTATAGAAGTGTGTTTTTTTAAGTGTCCTATAAAAAGGGGTTCTATAATCTTCTTAGGGGTGTGGATAAAAAAAGTGCATTGGAAAACCGAATCCTATATAATTAAGTTAACGACAAAACCATAAGGAGGTTCCCAATGCAAGAAAATTATACCAGTGAATTAATAGAAATCCAAGA
>JAIPGF010000009.1 GCA_021736205.1 Candidatus Izemoplasma sp. | reverse complement strand
CTTATTCTCCTTTGTTTTTAGGGGGAGGGCAGGAAAAAAGTATTTTATCAATAACTTTTCACCGGAATGTTTGACAAATCTACACTGTGCATTTACGTGAATCTGGATGAGATGTCATATATCTATTGTAAATGCACATTTAAAGAGTGGTTTTCCCACTCTTTTATATTGACAAAATTTAAGAATCTTGCTATTATGAAAAGGCAAGTTTTAAGGCCGCATTAGCTCCAACGGTAGAGCAGTGCCATGGTAAGGCAAAGGTTGTAGGTTCGATTCCCACATGCGGCACCATTTTTATCTATAATTACGTATAAAAAAACACCTATATTTAGCGCTTAATCTAGTTTTTTTAAAAATTAAGATAAAAGTGTTGACACACATGGGTGTGTGGTATATAATAATTATGCTATTAATTAAGAAAACATCAGGGTTTATACACATAAGCCCTAGTTTTTATGAAAAAAACGAACCACCTGGATGCGTGGAGAAACGAGAGGAGGAACCAAAAACATATGCCTACGATTAATCAACTTGTAAGAAAAGGTCGTAAAGACAAAAAGAAAAAAACAAAGTCACCACATTTATCAATTGGGTTTAATACTTTAAAGAAAAAATACACAAAAACAAACAGCCCACAAAAACGTGGTGTTTGTACACGTGTTGCGACAATGACACCGAAAAAACCTAACTCAGCATTACGTAAGTATGCTCGTGTTCGTTTATCGAATGGAATTGAAGTAACCGCATATATACCTGGAATAGGACACAGCCTACAAGAACATAGTGTTGTGCTAATTCGCGGAGGACGTGTTAAAGATTTACCTGGTGTACGTTACCACATTGTACGTGGTACATTAGATACAACAGGAGTTGAAGGACGTAAACAAGGACGTTCTAAATACGGAACTAAAAAAGACTAATTAATTTATTGAAAGGAGGAACTAG
Organism: Candidatus Izemoplasma sp.; assembly: GCA_021736205.1. Classification (GTDB taxonomy): domain Bacteria; phylum Bacillota_I; class Bacilli_A; order Izemoplasmatales; family Izemoplasmataceae; genus JAIPGF01. The sequence continues at coordinate 45,887 of JAIPGF010000009.1, read as the reverse complement.
TTATGCCACGTAAAGGTCACATAGCTAAAAGAGACGTATTACCTGATCCTTTATATAATTCTAAATTAGTTACAAAACTAATTAACAACATTATGTTAGATGGAAAAAGAGGAACGGCTCAAAAAATATTATATAGAGCATTTAAAATGATAGAACAAGAAACAGACCAACCACCAATGGAAATATTTGAATCTGCGCTTGACAATGTTATGCCAACATTTGAAACACGTTCAAGACGTATTGGTGGACAGAACTATCAAGTCCCTATGGAGGTAAGAAACGAACGCCGTTATACATTAGGACTAAGATGGTTAACACAGTACTCAAGATTAAGAAAAGAACGATCAATGGTCGAGAGATTAGCGAAAGAAATTATTGATGCTTCAAACGCAAGAGGGTCTTCAGTTGGAAAAAAAGACGAAGTCCACAGAATGGCAGAAGCAAACAAAGCATTCGCACATTATCGTTGGTAGAAAGGAGAGATCAATATGGCTCGTAAATTCAGCTTAGAACGGACTCGTAATATTGGAATTATGGCGCATATTGATGCTGGTAAAACAACCGCTACTGAACGTATCTTGTATCATACAGGAAAAATCCATAAAATGGGTGAGACCCATGATGGGGCTTCTCAAATGGATTGGATGGCACAAGAACAAGAACGCGGGATTACTATCACATCAGCTGCGACAACTGCCGTATGGAAAAACAACAGAGTAAATATTATTGATACTCCAGGTCATGTTGACTTTACTGTAGAAGTATCTAGATCACTACGTGTACTCGATGGAAGCGTAGCCTTACTTGATGCACAAGCAGGCGTAGAACCACAGACAGAAACAGTATGGCGACAAGCAAATGACTACGCAGTACCACGCATTGTATTTGCGAATAAAATGGATAAAGTTGGTGCTGATTTTGAATTTAGTGTTGATTCACTAGATGCAAGACTTGGTGCACATGCTGCCGCAATTCAATGGCCAATTGGTGCGGAAGATGACTTTATTGGAATCATTGATTTAGTTGAGATGAAAGCCTATGAATTTGATGGGGATATTACAGAAATCGCTAAAGAAATTGCTATTCCAGAGGAGTTACAAGAAAAAGCAGAAGAAAAAAGAACTGAATTAATTGAAGCAGTCGCTGATTTTAATGAAGACTTAATGATGGAATATCTAGAAGGCGAAGAAATTACAATTGATCTTCTAAAAGAGACAATCCGTTATGCAACATTAGAAGTTGAATTCTTCCCAGTACTTTGTGGAACTGCCTTTAAAAACAAAGGGGTTAAATTACTACTAGATGCTATCTTAGATTACTTACCTTCTCCAACAGATGTTAAAGCAATTAAAGGACAAAACAGCAAAGGAGAACAATTAACGTTCCCCGCTTCAGATGAAGCAGAATTTGCTGCTCTAGCATTCAAAGTAATGACAGATCCATTCGTTGGAAAACTAACATTCTTTAGAGTTTACTCAGGTAAACTTAATAAAGGATCATATATTAAAAACGCATCAAACGGTAAAAAAGAACGTGTTGGACGTATCTTACAGATGCATGCCAATTCACGCGAAGAAATTGATACGGTCTACTCAGGAGATATTGCTGCTGCAGTAGGACTGAAAGATACATCAACTGGAGATACCTTATGTGGTCTCAAAAATGATATTATCTTAGAAAAAATGGTCTTCCCCGAACCTGTAATTAGTGTTGCAATTGAACCTGATAGTCGCGCGGATCGCGATAAAATGGGCGAAGCACTAGCAAAACTTGCAGAAGAGGATCCCACATTTAGAACATACACCGATGATGAAACAGGACAAACAATCATTGCTGGTATGGGAGAATTACACTTAGATATTATCATCGACCGTTTAAAACGAGAGTTTAAAGTAGGCGCAACTGTTGGTGAACCACAAGTATCATACCGTGAAACATTTACTAAAGAAGCTGAAGTTGAAGGTAAATTCGTTAGACAATCTGGTGGACGTGGACAATATGGACACGTTTGGATTAGATTTGAACCGAACGAAGGCGCTGGTTATGAATTTGTTGACAAAGTAACTGGAGGTAGTGTTCCTCGTGAATACATCCCAGTGGTTGACAAAGGATTAAAAGAATCAATGGAAGGTGGGGTCCTTGCTGGCTATCCACTAATTGATGTTAAAGCAACGCTTTATGATGGATCATATCATGATGTTGACTCGAATGAAATGGCATTTAAAATTGCTGCATCGATTGCGCTTAGAAACGCAAAAGATTATGCAAGAGCCGTTTTACTTGAACCAATCATGATGGTTGATGTCATTATTCCTGATGAATATTTAGGGAATGTTATTGGAGATATCACAGCTCGTAGAGGTCGTATTGAAGGACAAGAACAACGTGGAAAAGCGCAACAAATCGCTGCGAAAGTACCACTTGCTGAAATGTTTGGATATGCAACAAACTTACGATCAAACACACAAGGACGTGGAAACTACACAATGCAATTTTCACATTATGAACCATGTCCAAAATCAATTGCTAAAAAAGTCATTGAAAATAGAAGTTAAATAGTTTAATAACTTGCATTATGAGTAGTAATGCGATAAAATATCAATGAAAATATATTATTTCAAAAATTTAAGGAGGAAATATTAATGTCAAAAGAAAAATTCGTTCGCAATAAACCACATATGAACATTGGTACTGTCGGACACGTAGATCATGGTAAAACTACTTTAACAGCTGCTATTGCAACTGTATTAAGTAATTCTGGAGTTTCTGGAACAGGAGCTGCTGACTATGCATCAATCGATAACGCACCTGAAGAAAGAGAACGCGGAATTACAATTAACTCTGCACATATTGAATATGAAACTGCTAAACGTCACTATGCGCATGTTGACTGTCCAGGTCATGCTGATTATGTTAAAAACATGATTACTGGAGCTGCACAAATGGATGGTGCAATCTTAGTTGTATCTGCTGCAGATGGTGCTATGCCTCAAACAAGAGAGCATATCTTACTTGCTCGCCAAGTTGGAGTACCTAAAATTGTTGTGTACATGAACAAAACGGACCAAGTAGACGATGAAGAATTACTCGAATTAGTTGAAATGGAAATTCGTGAATTATTAGATGAATACGATTTCCCAGGAGACGACATTCCCGTAATCGCTGGTTCAGCATTACAAGCACTTGAAGGTGATGAAGACCAAATCGCTAAAATTGAAGAATTAATGGACGCTGTAGATGAATACTTTGAAGATCCAGTTCGTGAAACTGATAAGCCATTCTTAATGCCTATCGAAGATGTATTCACAATCACAGGACGCGGAACAGTTGCTACTGGACGTGTTGATCGTGGTACAGTTAAAGTTAAAGACCCAGTTGAAATTGTTGGTATTAGAGATACACAAACAAGTGTTGTAACTGGTGTTGAAATGTTCCGTAAATTATTAGACCAAGCTGAAGCTGGAGATAATATTGGAGCATTATTACGTGGTATTTCACGTGAAGATATACAACGTGGACAAGTATTATGTAAACCTGGAAGTATTACACCACATCATAAATTTGAAGGTCAAGTTTATGTATTAAGCAAAGATGAAGGTGGACGTCATACACCATTCTTCTCTAATTACCGTCCACAATTCTATTTCAGAACAACTGATGTAACTGGTGTTATTGAATTACCTGAAGGTGTTGAAATGGTAATGCCTGGTGACGACGTAACAATGGAAGTTGAATTAATTCATCCAATCGCTTTAGAGCAAGGTACTAAATTCTCTATCCGTGAAGGTGGACGCACAGTTGGTGCTGGAAACGTTAGTAAAATTATTGAATAATCATTATAACAACGATTAAAAGAGGCTTAGGCCTCTTTTTTTTATTTATTAGGAAATTGTAAATTGACGGATAAATAAAAAAATATACTCTACGGGAGAAGAGTATATTAAAGAATAGAGATGTGGTTATTTCTTAAAATCAGAGTTATAAATATCAATCGGAACAAGAGTACCACCATTCTTTCTATGTCCACATTCAGGACAAGAGAGTTGAGGGTAGTCCATACCGAAAGTAATCTCTTCAATTATTTCATAATCAGCAATCTCATCATATTTACATTTAGTACATTTAAGGTGAATGGTTTCATCATAGATTTCACGATTAAGAAACTCAATAGGATCAACAGGAGGATCCCAAGGCATCTTAGTCTTATTATAAAACTTAAGTCTTTCCTGTTTTTCTTCCATTGATAACTTACGACGAATAATATTAAATTTTCTTTTCATGAGGGCTCCTTACTTAAGGGAAGTAACAACTTTCATAATCAATTTCCATCAAGAAACCACAATCACAAAGGATAGGATCATAGTTGAAGAAATGAATAATGCGATGTCTCCACCTTAACAATTTTTTGATTTTATATAGGTAACTATTATTGAATAGTTTTGAAATCTTATCTGTAGGAATAGTGGAACGATTGGAAAAGAAGCCGTAATAACGAATTGTGTGAAATTTAGTAGGAGGGATATGAGTGATAAGTTTACCAATAAAAGTAAATACAGATTCCGAAACAAACTGTCTTCCACGTTTTAGTTGATCATCTTCTATATGATCATCTTCATGGGGGTCATAATAGTAAGAAACTGTATCAGTTTCATAATTAACATCAGTAATACGAGCTTCACTCATCGGAGGATGAGAGGCGTATCTCGTCACATATTCAACTAAAGACTTCACTTGATTATGTTTAAAGGAATCAAGTTGGATTTTAGGAGCGTAAACATAAAACCCATTGTCTTTATATTTGTATAAATAACACTTAAGTTGATAGAACGCTTTCGTGTTGATTTCTTTATACAGTAAATCAAGTAAGCATTTCATAAATGATTTACGTAAAGAAGCATAATGAAAGTAACTATATTTAACGGCTTTACCCGATTTATCAATTAGTATTTCAGACATTAAACAATGGATATGTGGATTCCACTTTAGGTCTCGGCCAAAAGTGTGAAGCGCACACATAAATCCATGATTAAATCCTTGACTAAAATATTTCTTATATTTATTTTTAAGGATGAATTTGAATACTTGATTCACGGCTTTAAATAATAGATTAAGTAGATTTCTATTTATTAAAAAGTAGAGACGTAATTCCTCAGGAATCGTAAAAACAATATGTCTATATTCAGACTCAACACATTTATTACTCATAGCTAAAGCTCTAGAATCACGATACTTATGAGCACAACTAGGACAAAATCTAGATTTACAAGTAAAAGCACTAATGTGGTATTTATGACAATTGGGACATGAATAGAATAAATATCCGTTAGCGTAAGACCCACATTTTAAGAATGCATCAATATTCTTATCAATTTCAGGTCTTATAATACGATGACTAAACTGGTGACGAAAAGTATCCCAATATTCAAGGAATATCATTTTAATAGTATTTGAACTTCTATTTACTTTAAGATGATTACGCTTGATGTGTTCGTTTCTGTATACTTTCTCTAAGTTAACAGCAATACTAACACCCATACTCATACCATCACCAATTTCATTATAAAACAAATCATCTAAAAAGGACACCCTAAGGTGTCCGAAAGGTGAAATCTATTTCACCATTTTTTATGAAAATTTCACAGTTTATTCATTTTATTTATGGCGTAATTTGGTATAATAGTAATAGGTGATAATATGCTCATAGATACACATACACATATTAACTCAGACAAATTTAATGATAACTATAAAGAAATAATTGACCGTGCACTAAACCAAGATGTAAAAAAAATGCTTGTAGTTGGCTTTGATAAATCCACCAATAAACGTGCAATTGAACTGGCAGAAAAACATGATTTTTTATATGCCACTGTTGGGTTTCACCCAACAATTGCTAGTGATATTAAAGAAAAAGATTTTGAAATGTTAAGACAACAACTGGCGCATGAAAAAGTTGTTGGAGTTGGAGAATGTGGTCTTGACTTTTATTGGCATAAAGATAATAAAGAAACACAAATCACATTATTTAAACAACACATCGCGTTATCCAAAGAGTTTAATAAACCCTTGATCATCCACATGCGTGATGCGAGTGAAGCAACCTACAATACACTTAGTGAGTATGAAGCATTATCTGGTGTAATGCATTGTTATGGTGGTTCAGTGGAGATGGCTTCTATGTTTTTAGACTTAGGATTATATATTTCTTTAGGGGGTCCGGTCACATTTAAAAATGCGAAGACACCAAAAGAAGTTGCAAAAATCATACCACTTGATAAACTACTTATAGAAACTGATTCTCCGTATTTAAGTCCCCATCCTTTCCGTGGGAAAACAAACGAGCCAGCACGTGTAAAACTGATTGCAGAAAAAATTGCAGAACTAAAAGATATGTCATTTAAAAACATTAGTAAACATACAACAGCTAATGCAACAAAATTATTCAACCTTTAGGAGTGAATTAAATGAAAAAATTAATAAAACTAGGTATTGTAGCACTATCTATTTTTGTATTGAGTGCATGTGTACCCTTAGATGATTTTCAAAATAATAATGATACACCAAGTAATTATGCAACAGAATTAACTGAAGAAGAATTAGAACAATTAATTCAAGATAACTTACCTGAATCCACTACCAATACAACCTATGATCTTCAGTCATTTGAAGCATCTGTTGTAGAAATGGTCAACACCGCAAGAAAAGGTGTTTTAGGGGTTATTAGTTCAAGTACCGAAGGAACAGCAACTGGGTCAGGTGTGGTGTATAAACAAGTAGGAGACACCTACTATTTAGTAACTAATGACCATGTTGTTTCAAATAGTTCTTCGTTGACACTTGTGTTTGAGCGAAACGAATTGTTATTTGAAATTCCGAATGAAGCTATTACGGTAATTGGATCAGATCCTGTCACTGATTTAGCAGTCTTACAGTTCACATCAAGTGAATCATTTAGTGTGATTGAGTTTGCTGATTCTTACGATATACAAATGGGACAAATTGTCTTTGCTATAGGAAATCCACTTGGCTTTGAATATTATGGTACAGTGACAATGGGAATTATAAGTGGGTTGGCTAGATATGTAACAGATGGGGAATTTGATGCAACACTTCTCCAACATGATGCAGCTATTTCACCAGGTAACAGTGGTGGGGCATTAATTGATACAAATGGTAAACTTATCGGGATTAACAATATGAAACTCATTGATGATTTAGTGAGTAACATTGGGTTTGCGATTCCTAGTAATACGGTTAGAAGAATCACAGAAGATTTAGAAGATGATGGTATTATCACAAGACCTTACTTAGGGATTCAGACCTATGCACAAGTCAATGTTTGTGGCACTGAGTTTGGTGTGTGTGTTGATGTTCAAGAAGGTGGAGCTGCTGAGGCAGCAGGGTTAGAAAATGGCGATACCATTATTGGATATAAAACAGCAGACATGGATGAATTTTTAGCTGTGTATAATTTCAATGATTTAAAAGAAGCAATTTTAAATTCTAACGTGGGTGATGTTGTCCAAATAAAATATATTAGAAACGGACTAGAGTATATTTCTAATGAAACAGAACTTGATGTTCACCCAGATGATCAATAAAAAATAAAAGTGCCTTTTGGCACTTTTTGCTTGTAAAGATTATTATATCTGATAAAATAAGTAAAGCTAAAGGAGTGATACTATGGGATTAACTGCAGGAATTGTTGGATTACCTAATGTGGGGAAATCAACCTTATTTAATGCCATTACAAAAGCGGGGGCACTCGCAGAAAATTATCCATTTGCCACCATTGATCCTAATGTGGGTGTTGTTGAAGTGCCAGATGAACGCTTAATGAAACTAAGCGAACTTGTAAACCCTAAAAAAACAACGCCAACTATTTTTGAATTCACTGATATCGCAGGAATTGTGAAAGGTGCCTCAAAAGGCGAAGGATTAGGGAATAAATTTTTAAGTCATATACGAGAAGTAGATGCGATCATTCACGTTGTACGAGCATTTGATGATGAAGATGTTACGCATGTGGATGGAGAAATTGATCCAATTAGTAATATGGAAACCATTAATACAGAGCTTATCTTAGCTGATTTAGAAGTTATTGAAAAACGGTTACCTAAAATTGAGAAGAAAGCAAAACTAAAAGTAGATAAAGACAATGTACGTGAATATGAATTATTACTTAAAATTAAAGATAACTTAGAACAAGACAGTCCCATTCGAGCATTAAATTTTGATAAAAATCAAAAAGCGTTAATCAAACACTTTAATTTTTTAACTGAAAAACCCGTTCTTTATGTAGCGAATATTATTGAAGATGAAATTGCTGATTACAGTGACAATACATATGTCAGACAAATAAAAGATTTTGCTGATAATGAACAAAGTGATGTTGTTGTAATAAGCGCTAAAATAGAAGCTGAGTTAAGTGAGTTAGATGATGATGAAAAAGCTGATTTTCTAAATGACTTAGGGGTTGAAGAACCAGGATTACATAAGTTAATCAAAAAAAGTTATGCCTTATTAGGATTAGAGACATTCTTTACCGCAGGTCCTAAAGAAGTCAGGGCTTGGACTTTTAAATCAGGATCAAAAGCGCCAGCTTGTGCAGGTATTATTCATACAGATTTTGAAAAAGGATTTATCCGTGCCCAAACCATTCCCTTTGATGACTACATCAAATATGGTAGCGAGAAAAAAGCCAAAGAAGCTGGTGTTGCGAGACTTGAAGGAAAAGATTATATCGTAAAAGATGGCGATGTAATGTTGTTTAGATTTAATGTTTAAAGGACAAAAATTGTCCTTTTTTTCTTTTGCAAACTAAAATTTATTTAGATTTTAATAATAAAATATCGTTGGAAAAAACCATGTAAAGAAGGTATAATTAGTTAAAAGGAGATGGTAGTTGTGTCAAAAACAATTAAAAGTTTAATACTTGTATTTTTTATCGCTTTTTTGGTAAGTTGTAGTTCAAGGGATATTAATTATGATCCCTCTGATTATCACGATACAGAGCAAGGTGGCGTTGAAGAAACACCCACATATTCAAAAGATGATGCTGATTTATCTGGCGGAGGAGAAATTTTACAAGTGGGAGATACCCCCTCATTGCCAGAACGAAAAATTATTTACGAAGCTGACGTTGCTTTATTGAGTGATGATATTGAAACAACATATGATTCAATCTTGACAACACTTAATGATTATAGCGCCTATATTGAAGCAGAAGCTATTGATTCAGATAGTGTTGATGTAGTAATTCGCGTTTTATCAGATGAGTTTACTGATTTAATTGGTGAACTTAAAACATCAGGTGAATTACTTAGTTATTCTAAAACAAGCGAAGATATAACAAACGCTTATTCAACATACGAAGCGCGTTTAGCAGCACTTAATACTCAGCATGATCGAATTCTTTTATTAATGGAACAAGCAACTGACATTGACGATATTATTAAACTAGAAAATCAATTAGTCGATATCGAATCAGAACTTAATGAAATTGGTCAAAAACTTGCAACGTATGATTCATTGGTTGATTATTCAACGATCAATTTAAGTATCGACTATATTTATGATTTAGCATCTATTTTACCTAAATCCGCACAACCAGGCCTTAATGTAATTGAAGTTTTAACAGATATGATTATCATTGATGTTCAAAACAACAGTGAAAAACCGACAACCCTGTTTATTAATGTAAAAGATAATGGTGAAGTTATTCAACAATATGAACGTGAGGCGACTGGAGAAAGTGTTGAGCGATTTAATATTGGGGATTTAAAAAGTGGCACAAAATACCAAATTGAAGTGACTTCCTTAGAAAATAATAGCACGCTTTCAAACGAACGTACTATATTCAAAACAACAGACCCGACATTTGGCAGCGTTATTGTCAATACATTTAATGCCTCTGTTGATAGTTTGGTTTTCATTGGAAAAGGAATTGTTTTAGTTTCGACTGCCTTGATCCCATACATCATTGTTGGAACTTTAATCTTTGTACCACTTTATAAAATTGTTATTAAACCGCATCGTATAAAAAAAGCTAACAATCAACAACCAAACACCGCAAATGACAAAACATAATTTAGATATATAAGTAAGCAAACAGAGGTGAGCATTATCGAAGAAATCTATGTACTTAGTGCATTTATAGAACAACCTGGTGGTGGAAACAAAGCTGGTGTGGTGTTACATGGTGAACACTTGTCAGACGAAAATATGCAAGCAATTGCCAAAGAATTAAACTATTCAGAAACCGCATTTGTTTTACCATCAAAAAAAGCTGACTTTAAAGTCCGCTTTTTTAGCCCGGAATCCGAAGTAGATCTTTGTGGTCATGCCACAATTGCAACCTTTAATTTACTGCGGGACAAACACATTATATCGCCAGGTATTTATACACAAGAAACAAAGGTAGGCATCTTGCAATTAAACGTTAAGGAGCAATTTGTTTATATGCAACAAAATCTACCAATTTTTGGTGATTCCCTACCGTATGATGAAATTAAAAACATCTTTGAAGAGGACGATTTTGTTAATGAGAGTCTTCCGATTAGAGTTGTCTCAACAGCAATGCGAGAAATATTTGTTCCAATAAAATCAGTTAAACTGATGAATCTTCTAACACCTGATTTTGCAGAAATTACTAGGCTTTCTAAAAAATATAATACCATTGGTGTACATGTCTTTGCCTTTGATGAAAAAGAGAATATTTACGGTAGAAACTTTGCTCCCATCTTAGGAATCGATGAAGAATCTGCGACAGGGACATCCAATGGGGCATTAAGTTGTTATTTATTCACACATTATAAGACCCAAAGACAGTTTGATTTAAGACAAGGTTATAGTATGAATAAACCTTCTTTAATCAAAGGTAAACTACTGATTAAAGAAAATGAAATAACCGGTGTATGGGTTGGAGGAACAGCTAAGATTTTACAAGAAAAGGTGATCTTATGAAAACAGCAATTATCACTGTCGGAAAAGAAGTCTTAACAGGTCATACAACAAACACAAACTTACAACACATTGCTGAAAGACTCAATAGTATTGGCATTGATGTCACACGGTCTTTTGTCATTGATGATATCAAAGAAGAATATATTAAAATATTAGATTTCATTGATGAAGATCTTATCATTTTCACAGGGGGACTCGGTCCCACGATTGATGATATAACCCGTGAGACAGTCTTAGAGTATTTTAAGTGTGATACCTATATAAATGAAGAGATTCTTGATCAGATAAAGTCATACTTTAAACAAAGTGGTAGAACAATGAAACCAACCAATCACAAACAAGCACTTGTTCCTAAAAACGGCATTGTTTTAAAGAATAATTTAGGCACAGCACCGGGATTATACTTTAAAGCAAACAACAAACAAATTATTCTTTTACCAGGCCCCCCTAAAGAATTAAAACCGCAGTTTGAAAAAGCATTAGATATTATTAAAAGCACACAATCTTCGTCACTTATATCAAAAGGATTTAGACTAATAGGTATTGGTGAATCCTCAATTGAACACATCTTAAAAGATTTTTACCAAGACCATCCCAAAGTGAACATTGCACCGTATGCTAGTACTGGTGAAGTTAAATACATTTTTACGTCACAACATAAAACAGCACTCGAAAAAGCGATGGATGAATTTGTTCATTTACTCGATAAATATATTTATGGCACCCTCAATGACACATTAGAAGGTGTGGTTATTCAGAAACTCAAAGAAAAAAAGCTAACCTTATCAACTGTAGAAAGTTGTACAGGTGGTATGTTAGCAAGTAGGTTAGTAAGTGTTAGTGGCGCAAGTGACGTTTTTAAAGAAGGACTTATTACCTATTCAAATGAAGCAAAAAAAGAACTGGTGAATGTTAAAAGTGATACCTTAAAAAAACACGGGGCAGTTAGTCAAGAATGTGCTTATGAAATGAGTCACAATCAACAGAAAAAAAGACTGTATGATGTGACACTTTCAATTACCGGCATTGCTGGTCCGACAGGGGGAACCAAAGAAAAACCAGTTGGATTAACCTACTTTGGGTTAACCATCAATAATGATACACAAACTTTTAGGAAGATTTTTAATGGTGATCGTAATATGATTCGTTTGCGAGCAACCAACTATGCCTTAAACTTAATCCGACAAAAAATATAAAAAAACGGCACATTTGTGCCGTTTTATCTGAAACCAGTAAAACTAGTCTCAGGAGGGAATTAGGGTACCTACAAAAAAGAATTTATTAGTAAAATGAAAGATTCAAACAAAATCATCAAAAGTATAAGTTTTCTCATAGGCATCACCATCTATAGTTTAAAATAGTTGTTTAAAAAAATAAATCATTTTTACTATCCTACAACTATTTTAATGTATCTTACAATTAGTCCTATAAAAATTGAAAAATCTGTATTATAATGACAGTGTATATAACTATATACAAATTAACTGATTTAGTTGCACTATGTATAAACATATGCTATAATTACAAAACGTGAGTTGAAAAACTCATCCTTGCTACTAATGAGTAGTAGCCACTAGACCAAAAGGAGGTAAAAAAAATGAATAACATTTATGAAATTATGTACATAATTCGTCCTACAACCGTTGAAGAGGACCGAAAAGCTTTAGTGAAAAGATTTGAAGATCTGTTTTCACAAGGTGACTCTGAAGTTGTAGAATTAGATGAATGGGGTACGAGATCTCTTGCATATGAGATTGAAGACTTCAACAAAGGTTATTATGTTGTTTTAACTATCAAAGCTGATAATGAAACACGTAATGAATTTGAACGTCAAGCTAAACTAAGTGAAGATGTTCTACGTTATTTAATCGTACGTAGAGACGATTTATAAAGAGGTGAATTTATGATTAACCGTACTGTATTAGTTGGAAGACTGACTAAAGATCCAGAATTAAGATACACTAGTAGTAATATTGCATTCTGTCGATTTACAGTCGCTGTAAATCGTACATTCACAAAGCAAAACGGTGAACGTGAAGCAGACTTTATTTCATGTGTCACATGGCGTAGACAAGCTGAAAACATGGCGAAATTTGTATCTAAGGGATCACTTGTTGGTGTTGAAGGCCGAATTCAAACTGGTCGTTACGATGACAACAACGGAATCACAAGATACACCACTGATGTTGTGTGTGATAGCGTTCAATTTTTAGAACCAAAAGGCACACAAAATAATTCATCTAATGATTACTCTCAATCTGACCGTGGAGGGTATAATACAACACAACCGTTTAGAAACAATGATACAACACAACCAGAAAGGGACCAGAAACAAAATCAAAATCAAAAACAAAAACAAAACACACCAAACATTGATGTTTCTGAAGACGATTTACCTTTCTAATTAAAAAAAGGAGGACTCTTAAATGGCAAAACGTAATTTTCGTAGAAGACGTAGAAAAAGATGTTATTTTACAGATAACAATGTTGAGTATATAGACTACAAAGATGTAAAATTAATGAAAAGATTTATTAACGATAAAGGTAAAATTTTACCAAGACGTGTTACTGGAACAAACGCTAAATATCAAAAGCGTTTAGCAAAAGCAATCAAACGTGCACGCCATATGGCATTAGTACCATTCGCAAAAACTGAAAAATAAACTTAAAAGACTACTCACGTAGTCTTTTTTTTAGAGTGTATGGATAAAATAATACTACAAGTAGTATTAACGATTTGTTTTTTAATATACATGTGATATAATCTTAACATAATTGAGGTGTAACTATGGATCAACTAAAATTGAAACTCAGTATGTTTTTAACAGCTATAATTTATGCTGTTTTAATCATTTTATTTTTTGAACAAAAAGTAGTTGTTATAATACTTTCTTTAGTCGTATTTATTATTTTTAATTTATTGTTTTATATTTTATTCCATACGTTGAAAAATAAAAAACTTGCGTGGCAACGTAATAAGATTAAAGAACAAAAATTAGTCATTGAATCTAAATCTAAAATAGAACATCAAATTGTTAGTGATTTACCTGTTGGGGTGATTATTTTTGATGATCATTACAATATTAAATGGACCAATGAGTATGCCAAAGACATTTTTGAAAATGCTGTATTGGATAATCGTGAATTAAAATTAGTTAACAAAGATATTTTCCATCATCTACAAAACGATAAACCAAAATCGCTTTTTGTTACAAAGATTTATACCCATGAATACGAAGTAACAATCAATAAAGACGATCATACAATTTATCTTTTCCAAGTGACTGATCGTGAAGAGTATAAACGAAAATACAAAAATAACATTACGGCACTTGCGCTATTTAATCTAGATAACTTAGATGATACAGTTTCTACACTTGATGCAGCTGAAAAAAGTTTTATTACAGGTAGATACTTAGAAGCACTGGAAGACTGGGGTGCAGAATTTGGCTTTTATATTATTCCGATTACGACCTCTAAACTCGTTGCTTTTTTAACTGATAAAGCCTTATTAAAACTGATGCATAATGATTTTAAAATTATTAATCAGATTTCTAAAATATCGAAAGAAACAGAAACATTTATTACGTTATCAGGTGGAATCGCTTCAAGCGATATTCGTTTATCTAGGCTAAGTGATATCGCAGAAGAAGCTTTAGAACTTGCGTTAAATCGTGGAGGAGATCAAATTGTTGTAAACCGAGAAGATAATGAACTTATGTTTTTCGGTGGTAATAGCAATACAATGGAAAAACGCACCAAGATTGATTCAAGACAAAATACCAAAAAACTAGAAAATCTCTTTAAAGAAGTCTCTAATGTTTATATTATGCCACACCATCATCCAGATACGGATGCGCTTGGGGCAAGTATGGGGATGTTGAAATTCGTTCAAGCACATGGGCTTGAAGGAAAGATTATTCTAGAAAAAACAAAAGTTGATAAAACAGTCGCAAAAATACTAAAATTGATTGAATATGAATATATTGATATATTAGATCATATTATCAATCCTTATGAAGCAATGGATAAAGTATCAAAGGATGATTTACTAATACTAGTTGATCATCATTCTTACAGTCAAACAATTGAATCACGACTTTTTTCAAGAACTGATAAACTTGTCATTATAGATCATCATAGAAAACTAAGTGATGCGGTAAATTCAGCTAAGTTATCATTTATTGAACCCTATGCTTCAAGTAGTGTTGAACTTGTTAGTGAGATGTTAAATCTTGCTTCTGTTGATGTTGATTTAAATAAATTTGAAGCGACAATTATGTTATCTGGAATCATTGTCGATACCAATAACTTTATGTACCGTACAGGGTCTCGTACCTTTGAAGCATCTGCCTACTTGAAAAAAATGGGGGCTGATACCTTTAAAGTTAAATCAATCTTACGTGAGAGTTATGAAGACTTACAACGTAAAAGTAAAATGATGGCTCTATCAGAAATTTATTATGATAAATTCTCAATTGTTATTATTCCCGATGATGAAGATATAACGCGTACATTACTTGCCCAAATCGCCGATAGTTTACTCGAAATAGACGGCATTATTGGGGCGTTTGCTATTGGTAAATTAGAACCAGATACTGTGGCGCTTAGTGCCCGAAGTTTAGAAGGATTTAACGTACAACTTATCATGGAAGAATTTAATGGTGGCGGGCATTTAAACAATGCAGGAGCCCAAGTTGAAACAGATGACCCAGAAGAAGTTAAACAAAAGTTAATTAAGGTATTAGATGAAAATACACAGGAGGATAATGAAATGAAAGTTATTTTAATTAAAGATTTAAAAGGAAAAGGTAAAAAGGGAGAAGTTATCGATGTTGCTACAGGCTATGGTAACTACTTGCTTTCTTCTAAGACAGCCATAGAAGCAACACCAGAAAATGTTAAATCAATTGAAAAAGAAAAAGAACAAAAACGCAAACACGAAGAAAAACAATTAAAAGAGATGAAGGATCTCAAAGAAAAACTGGAAAAAGAACCTGTGAGAGTGCCTGTTAAAATTGGTGAGAATGGGAAATTTTACGGAAGTGTTAATTCGAAAAAAATTGCTGATAAATTTAATGCTGATTTCGGTATTGATTTAGATAAACGCAAAATAGATCTTGATGAAAAAATCGAAAGTTTAGGGAATTATAAATTAAAAGTTAAACTACATAAAGATGTTATCGCAGAAATAGAAGTACTTGTAGTAGAAGAGTAAGTAGGGTGGTCTTATGGAAAAAGTAACACCGCATAACCTCGAAGCTGAGCAAGCTGTTATAGGAAGTGTCTTTGTTGACCAAGGGGCAATGAAAACACTCATTGATAAAATTGAGATTGATGATTTTTACTCGTACAGACATAAAGTAATCTATACGGCAATGGTGGAGCTATTTCAAGAAAACATTGTTATAGACTATACAACACTGGCAGATAAACTTGAAACCAAAGAACTTTTAAAAGATGCGGGTGGCGTTGATTATGTCACGAGTTTAATTAATTCAGTGCCATCGATTAGAAACTTATCTAATTACATCAACATCGTCCGTGATAAATCAATCACTCGTAAAATGATGGACGCCGCAAGAAACATAGTTGAAGAAGGCTATAAAAACGAGAATGCGATTGAGTATGTAGATGATTCAGAACGTCTTATTTTTGATATAGCCAAAGAACGTCGTGCGACAGATTTTGTTAGAATCAGTGAGGTAACAGAACAAGTAATCGAGAAAACTGAGAATGCAAAAAATAATGTTGGACATTTAACGGGATTAGATACTGGTTACACAGAAATAAACGAATACACACTGGGACTACAACCATCAGAACTAACCATTATCGCAGCGCGCCCCTCAATGGGGAAAAGTGCTTTCGCTTTAAACATCGCAACTAATGTTGCAAAAACAAAAGAAAAGCCATATGTGGCATTCTTTAGTTTAGAGATGGGAAGCGACCAACTTGTTGGTCGTATGTTAAGTGCTGAATCAAAAGTACCATCAAACTTTATTCGTACAGGGAACTTAACAACAACATACTGGCAACAACTATCACTTGCACAAGAAACACTCTCAAAATTAAACGTGGTGTTTGATGATTCAGGAACTGTTAAAGTAACTGAATTACGACAAAAATGTCGTAAACTTGCCCAAGAAAAACGTCTTGATTTAATTATAATTGATTATTTACAATTACTTAGTGGAACAAACAAACGCGCAAACCGTGTACAAGAAGTAAGTGAAATTTCTCGTACACTCAAAGAAATGGCCCGTGAACTTAAACTACCAGTTATTGCACTTTCACAATTGAGTCGTGCGGTTGAACGCCGTGAAGAAAAAATTCCCATCATGGCTGACTTAAGAGAAAGTGGATCGATTGAACAGGATGCCGATGTCATCATGTTCTTATATCGTGATGATTACTATCATGAAGATTCAGAACGTCCTGATGAAGTAGATATCATTATTGCTAAAAACAGACAAGGTGCAACAACAACCAAAAATATTCGCTTAGCATTTAATAAATCATGTAGTTATTTCGAAAACAAATTAAGACAATCAAACTCTCCAATGGACGATATTTGATAAAAAAACTATAAAAACCGACATTTCGTAACGTAAGTTACGAAATGTTTTTTTGTTTTGGTTTAAAATGTGTAGTGGAGGTGCCTTTATATGAAAAAAATATTACCGAATTTAAACAATAAGTTACCACTTAGTGATGCGCACCATAACAAGATGATACAGTTACTTGATACATTAAAAGAAACAACCCATCTAAAACCAGATGAGTTTCTTTATATATTAGATCATATCACCCAAGTAGAAAAAGAGTACTTATTCAGCTTAGCTAAAGCAACAAAAAATACTTATTATCAAAATAGAGTATACTTGCGTGCGTTAATTGAGATTTCAAACTACTGTAAACAAGGCTGCAAGTACTGTGGCATTAATCACACCATCGAGACAGTTGAACGATATAGATTATCTAAAACTGATATTCTTAAAACATGTGAGACTGCCTATTTACTGGGATATCGTACGTTTGTCATTCAAGGTGGAGAAGACGCATATTATACCGATGAATTATTAGTTGATCTAATTCATATTATCAAACATATTTATCCAGATACACGTATAACATTATCTTTGGGAGAGCGTCCTAAAGCATCACTTCAAAAGTTATTTGATGCGGGTGTAGACAGATACTTATTACGCCATGAAACAGCTTCTAAACGATTGTATGAACATATCCATCCAGCATTTATGAGTTTCGAACATCGAAGGCAGGTCTTAACTAATTTAAAAGAAATTGGCTACCAAGTCGGTGCTGGGTTTATGGTGGGACTCCCCACACAAACCAACAAAGACTTAGTTAAAGATTTAGACTATTTAAAAGACTTATCGCCACACATGATTGGCATAGGCCCGTATTTATGTCATTCCCAAACAGAACTTGCAGGCAATCAATCAGGATCATTAGATGAAACCCTTGTTATGGTTGCTCTCACAAGGCTGATTTTACCCAAAGCCTTACTTCCTGCGACTACTGCACTGGGGACATTACATAATACCGGTCGTGAACAAGCACTTAATGCAGGAGCAAATGTCATGATGCCAAATGTTAGCCCAACAGAAAACAGAAAGCAGTATGAAATATATCAAAATAAAATTTGTACTGGGGATACGAGTTTAGAGTGCCGTGGGTGCATTGAAACACGTATTAAAGCGTTTGATCATGAAATAGATCTTGGTGTGGGAGATTTTTACGACTTAGAAAGGACCAAAAATGATAGATAAAACATATATTAATAACATCTTACAACAAGCTAAAAACCCAACCGACCAACAAATAACTGACATATTACATAAATCAAAACGTCGCGAGCGTTTAAATCACTTAGATATTGCCATGCTTTTAAATGCGCATGATCCATCACAAATACATGAAATACATGAGATTGCTGGTCAAATTAAAGAAGAAATCTATGGGAAACGCGTCGTGATGTTTGCCCCCCTTTATATTTCTAATTATTGTGTGAATAATTGTAAGTATTGTGGGTATCGAAGAGATAATTCATTTCCGCGAAAAAAACTTACGCAGGAAGACATCAAAAAACAAGCAATCTTACTCGAAAAACTTGGTCATAAGCGCCTCGCCTTAGAAGCAGGAGAAGACCCAAAAGAAACACCAATTAGTTATATTATCGAGGCTCTTAAAACGATTTATGATAATAGTGATATAAGACGCGTTAATGTTAATATTGCCGCAACAACTACTCCGAATTATAAAAAACTAAAAGAAGTTGGTATTGGAACCTATATTTTATTTCAAGAAACATACGATAAACAAGCATTTAAAGACCAACACCCAAAAAGTTTAAAAGGTGATTATCAGTATCACTTACACGCATTTGATCGTGCGTTTGAAGCAGGAATTGATGATGTTGGTGCCGGGGTTTTATTCGGACTTGCAGATTATAAGTTTGAAGTATTATCCCTAATTATCCATAATGAATACTTAGAAAAGAACTATGGTGTAGGCTTTCACACAATTAGTGTACCACGTCTTAAAAAAGCACCAGGTATGTCGTTAGAAGATTATCCTAATATCATCACAGACGAGCAGTTTAAGCGTCTTGTTACAGTAATACGATTAGCTGTACCCTATGTGGGATTAATTCTTTCTACAAGAGAAACCAAAGAAATTCGTGAAGAATTACTTAAATATGGTGTAACACAAATTAGTGCCGGGAGTAAAACAGATGTAGGTGGGTATAAAGAAAATGAACAACCAGTTCATGATCATGATCAATTTGAACTTGCAGATGAACGCTGTGTGCTCGATATAAATAAAGCACTGATTTTAGATGGCTACATCCCTTCTTATTGTACAGCATGTTACAGAAAAGGACGCACTGGTGACCGCTTCATGGCACTCGCTAAATCAGGAACTATCGGTCTTGTATGTGAACCTAACGCCTTAATGACCCTCACAGAATATGTGATGGATTATGGTGATTATGAGTTGAAAGAAAAAGGCCTTGATTATATAGATGAACATGCGCAAACAATTAAACATCAGAAGGTAAAACAGAAATTATTAAACAATATAGAACGGATAAAACAAGGAGAACGTGACTTATTCTTCTAAAAGGAGGTGCCTTATGCGCCAAGAAAAAGACGACTTAGGCGTTGTTTCATTAAACGATGATATGTATTATGGTATTGAAACAGCTCGTGCGCTCGATAATTTTAATGTGTCTAATGAGAAAGTCAATCCACTGATCATTAAAGAACTGGTTAATATTAAAAAACAAGCAGCGATTGTGAACTACAAACTAACGGACTTATCCAAAGAAAAACATGACTATATTGTTGCTGCATGTGACTTAATTTTAAACGGACACTACAACGATCAATTTGTCATTAATAAATATCAAGGTGGAGCAGGGACATCGACAAATATGAACGTGAATGAAGTGATTGCAAATGTGGCACTTGAGTGCGCTTCTAAGCCACTTGGAACATATAAGTTTATCCATCCACTCAATGATGTGAATAAACATCAATCAACCAATGATACCTATCCAACAAGTATAAAGATTGCTGCTATTAAACAAATAAGACAACTAGCAGAAAGTTATGCTAGTTTGCAAACCAGTTTCCAAGAAAAAGAAACCGAATATGGAGCTGTTATTAAACTAGGACGCACACAATATATGGATGGCGTTCCTATATTAGCTGGTCAAATGTTTGGAGCGTATGCAGAAACGGTGAGTCGGGACCGTTGGCGTATTTATAAAGTAGAAGAACGTCTGCGCATGATTAATCTTGGCGGTACAGCTATAGGAACAGGTATAAACGCCCCTATCAGGTATATCTTTTTAATGACAGACCTCTTGCAACAATCGACAAACATTGGTCTTTCACGTGCAGATAACTTAATTGATAACACCCAAAATTTAGATGTGTTTTCTGAAGTCTCTAGCTTATTAAAGGTCGCAGCAACAACCCTAAAAAAAATAGCCAATGATTTACGTTTTTTAGCATCAGGACCAAGCAGTGGTATTGGAGAGATTATCTTAAAACAAAATCAAAAAGGGTCATCTATTATGCCGGGAAAAGTTAACCCAGTCATCTTAGAGATGACCATTCTTAACGCAGAAAAGATTATTGCGAATGATATGTATATTACTAACTTAGTTGCTTCAGGATCTAACGAGTTAAATCCATTTTTACCAGGGATTGCTGAAAGCTTACTTGAAAGTTTAACGCTACTTAAAAACACAGTAGACAAACTAAACAATAAATGTATTAAGTATATCAAGATAGATAAAAAAAGATGCCAAGAAAACGTTGAAAAATCGCACGCACTCATTACGCCATTAATTAAACAAATTGGCTATGATAAAGCAAGTGAGATTGTAAAAGAAGCCATTCAAACTAACACATGCGTTAAAACAATTTTAAAAAAGCAAGAAATTTTAAGTGAAAAAGAATTAGACATTTATTTAAATCCACAAAACTTAACTTCCCCCTATAAGGACTGATTGTATGAGTATGAATAAAACACCCCGATCAAATAGAATCCACATTGGTATTTTTGGTCGCCGGAATGTCGGTAAATCAAGTATTATAAATGCCTTGACCTCCCAAACAATTTCTCTTGTGAGTGACCACGCTGGAACAACAACAGATCCAGTATTTAAATCGATGGAGATACTACCATTAGGACCTTGTGTTATTATTGATACAGCTGGGATTGATGATACAGGCACGTTAGGAGAACTTCGCGTTGATAAAACGTATCAAATTATTAATAAAACCGATATAGGACTGATTGTGTTTGATATAAATCAAACAGATTTTTCCTTTGAAAAAGACTTGATAAAAGAATTTAAAAAGCGTCAAAAACCGTATTTATTAGTCGCAAATAAAACAGATCTAACAACTACCGATAAATCGTTTAATGACACCTTTAGAAAAGAAACTGTATTAAACGTCAGTGCGACAGAAAATAATAATATTACGCGTTTAAAAGACGTTATTGGTAAAACATTGAAAATCGAAGAAGAAAAGTTTCGAATTGTGGGAGACTTAATTAATCCTGGTGACATTATTATATTAGTAACGCCCATTGATAAAGCAGCTCCGAAAGGGAGACTGATTCTCCCCCAACAACAAACTATCCGTGATGTATTAGAAAGTGATGCGATTAGTATTGTGACAAAAGAACATGAACTTAGAGATGTACTTAATAAATTACGGGTAAAACCAAAACTTGTTATTACGGATTCACAAGCATTCTTAAAAGTAAGTGCTGATACTCCCAAGGATATTACCCTAACAAGTTTCTCCATTTTGTTTGCGAGACATAAAGGGGATCTAGAAGAATTAGTAAAAGGTGCTAAAGCGATTGACTCCTTAAAACAGGGGGACAAAATCCTTGTGTCAGAAGGGTGCACACATCACAGACAATCAGATGATATAGGAACTGTTAAAATTCCTAGATGGTTACGTCAATACACAGGTAAAGATTTTGAATTTAGTTATTCTAGTGGCTATACATTCCCACGAGATATCAATGATGTAAAACTTGTGATTCATTGTGGGGCGTGTATGTTAAATAAAGCAGAAATGATGCATAGAATAAATGAAATTAAAGAAAAAGGTATCCCAATTGTAAATTATGGTGTACTTATCAGTTATGTTCAAGGAATCTTTGATCGTGCCCTTGATCCGTTCCCACTCGCAAAAATAGCGTATGAGAAAGAAATAAATGATTGAAGATCACAAAATAAAACAGATTTTTTGAAATTAAAAAGCCACTAACAAATAGTGGCTTTAGTTTATCGTTTAAATACCTAAATAAAAATAACCAGTCAAGATAATACCTAAACAAATTAAGACAATCCCTACGACTCGATTAAGAACCACTTCATTTACTTTGTTGGCAAATTTAGAACTTAAGTTTGCACCAACAAACGCACTGAAGCCTGTGATTAAAAGTGGTAAGAGCAATGTTCCTCCGATAATAAAGTGTGTGACACTACCAACTAAGGCGGTGAAGATCATAATAAATACACTTGTCCCAACACCGGTTTTTAGATCGTAACCTAGTAAAATGGTGAGAACTGCTAGAATACTGAGTCCTCCTCCGGCACCAAAGACACCGTTGATTAGACCGATTAATACACCCCAAAAAATAATTTGAGCAAATAGTAGATGTTTATTGTCCAACATGGGGATTTGTCGTTCTTTAACAGGGAAAATAATAAATCTGAGACCTAAGAAGATAACAATAAAGTTGATAATACTATTCAAACTTGTGGGATCGGTATCTTTTGAGAAATAGCTACCAATAATCGTGAAAAATACGACAATGGCGCCAAAAACAGCGCCTTTTTTTAAATCAATGTTTTTATGTGAATAATAATTAAGCGCACTTGTTGCGCTGGCAAAAACATCACTAAAAAGTGCTATTCCAATCGCAACATAGGTATTCATACCAAGAAATGTTGCGAACATTGGTCCAATAACAGTGGCTGCGCTTAGACCAACAAGACCAGTCACAATTCCAGCTAAAAACCCACTTACTATGTAAATAATTATCTCCATCATCTCACCTTTTTCAGTCTAAAAATATTATACGACTATTATTTGTATAATTCAAACAGAAAACTGTTTATTAAGTTTCTTTAAAGAAGTCGTTTTCTTGTTCTGTATTTTCACTAATAGACATAATTATTTGTTGTAAAGGTCTTAATTCATAGGGATGTAGCTTTGATAACTTCATATCATCTAACAAATAATGGGTAAAGTCCCATATTTCTTTATTTTGAAAGGTATCTGTGTTTTTACTGATGCGATTCAACACCTCTAAAGTTGATTTTATAACAGTAATATTTTTAAATCCATAGAGTTTTATCTCATAAAAGTAATTATGGAGTAAGGTGGCAAAGTGTTCTCTTGTTGAAATAACCCGAACATTATTTTCATCATCCGTATAAACAGTATGGGCTAAAATAATCGTAATTTTTTCTAAGATGTACCCAATATTATCAATACAAAAACGGGTTGTTGCAGGATCATTAATACCCGGAGATAATGCACGAAGTGCAATATCAAATATCTTATTAATACCTTCATCAAAACTATTCTTGCTTGTTTCAGTACTAATATTGATATGTTTTTTTAACATTTCAAACAATTCTTCTTCATCGCCTTTAAAATGATGAATTTCTATTAATGAATCATTTTTAAGGACGTACTCACCTGGTTGACGTTCTGTATTTAAAATAATATTTGATTCTATTGCAAGTGCTTTTAATCCAGATATATCATAAGAAAGAATATAACCTGAATTTTCAGCTTTATAGATTATAGGTTCTTCTTCAAGAATTTTATTTAATTCAACTTCATGTTTAAATAAAATGTGTTTGTCATCGACAACATTTTTTTGTTTTTCGTTAATACTATCGTTGATTTCCTCAACAAGGTTTTGAATATAGGATGTTATTTGAACACGTTTTGCAACATAGTAAATAAAGAAACCAAAAGATAATATCGCACCAATAAACAGTAGGGTTGCGACACTGGGTGTAATCACATTAAATGTGTAAAAGTCTAAAAAGTAGAAACTAATAACGGAAAAAATAAGTGTACCAAGCAGATATCCTAAAACATGTTGGGTATTTTTACTAGATAAGAAATCTTGTAAAGTTCTTGGTGAAAACTGTGAACCATACATCGTTAAAATAACCATCATTAAAGAAAAAGTAATTGTTGTAAGAGTTACAACTGAACCAATCATTAATGGAAACAGGTTTTCACCATAGATTGTTGTTGAGATGAAAAAATCAGGGAAATACATCATTATCTGGTAATTTTGTATAGCATTAAAAAGATATGTTAATATTAGAAATACTGTAATATAAATTCCTGGAACAAAGTAATACTTATGTTTTAATTTGTTAAAATATTTTTTCATAGAACCACCCTTTTTGTCGAAAATAACTTACTTTAATTTTACCATACTTTAGAGCGAATACAATTTATTCAAAATAAAACATTTATATGTTAAGAAAATCCTTATATAATATAGATAAATAAGGAGATGATTTGATGAAGAATTTAGCAAAAGAATTTAAAACATTCATTCAAAAAGGAAATATTTTAGATTTAGCAGTTGCTGTGGTTATTGGTACTGCATTTACACGAATCGTTAATAGCTTAGTGAAAGATATAATAACGCCTGTTATTAGTTTGGTTACTGGTGAACAAGGATTTAAGAATTATAAATATGTGATTACCGCAGCAAATGAAACTGCAGGTATTCAAGAAAACGCAATATACTATGGAAGTTTTATTCAAAACATCATTGATTTTTTTGTTATCGCAATTATTGTTTTTTTGGTGGTACGCTTTATTAACAATGCCAAAGATATGTTTGACAAAGCTGAAGAAGAATTAAAAACACAAATAATTAATCAAAAAGTTAAAACAGATCAAGTATTACTTGATATTAAAGATTTACTAAAAGAAAACTTAAATTAAAATTTTAAGTTTTCTTTAGTAGCCTTTTTTTGTCTTTAATGATACAATTGTAAAGGTTGAATTAAAAACAAAAAAGTTACTAGGTGATTTGACATGAAAGTAAAAAATAAACTTGATTTAACAACAGGCTCTATATTGTTTAAATTATTGCGAGTTGCTATTCCAACACTCTTAACAAGTATCGTTCAAATGACGTATAATTTGACCGATATGTTTTGGGTTGCTAGTGTTGATAGAATCGGATTAATAAGTGAAGAAGCAGTTAGTGCAGTTGGTACCATTGGATTTTATCCTTGGTTTGGGTTTGGTATTATTTTACTTGCTAAAATTGGGACTAGTGTAAAAGTTTCACAAGCTGCTGGAAAAAATGATATGGAATTACTGGAAAAGATTGGTAATAACGGATTTTTATTGATGCTGGGGTTTGCCATTTTATATACATTATTTGGTTATTTTGGTGCCAATGCCTATGTCCGTTTATTTAATACAGGAAATATCCGTATTGACACGTACGCTATTGATTATATGCGTGTTATTGTCCTTGCAGGAACGTCTTATTTCATGGTGAACTTCTTTAATGGCGTCTATGATGGACTTGGTAAAACACTGTCTACTTTCATGATTACTGCCTCAGGACTATTCATTAATATCATTTTAGATCCAATCTTTATTTTGGATGAAATCACATTTTTTAATATAATCACAGTTAATGGATTAGAACTAGGTGTTAAAGGGGCAGCTTACGCAACAGCAATTAGTCAAACCTTTATATTACTTATCTATATTGTTATCTATGTTTCGACATATCGACCTTTCTCACTACGACCAATTAAACAATTTAGTCTTTCAATGATGAAAAAAATTAGTTCCCTTGGTGTTTATGTGACACTCCAAAGTGTCTTATTTACCATTATCGCGATGGTTATCGGTATTATTGTAGTCAGTTATTATGGAGAAGGACCGATGGCGATTCAACGTGTTGGAAGTCAAATAGAAGCAGTCGCATGGATGGTGGCTAGTGGATTCCAAGTAGCGCTTTATAGTTTTGTTGGACAAAACTTTGGGGCTGAACAATATGATCGTGTTAAAGAGGGATTTAAAACAGCGATGAAGTTATTAATACCCTATGGTATCATTATTAATTTAGTCTTGTTTATCTTTGCAAAAGATTTATTTAAATTTTTCTTTGATAATCCAGAGACATTAAGACTAGGAAAAATATATTTAGAAATACTGTCCATGTCACAACTGTTTATGATATTAGAACTATCTACAACGGGGGTATTTAACGGACTAGGTCAAACAAAGATCCCTTCAATCGTTGGTGTAACAGGAAATCTTATTAGAATTCCTGCAGCTTTTGTGCTTATGACAGGACTTGGTGTCAGTGGTATTTGGTGGGCTGTTAGTATTACAAGTATCCTTAAAGGACTCGTTTTAACATTGTGGATTATATTGTACCTTAGAAAAGTCGGTGTTAAAGGTGGAGTTTTATTTGAAAATTCATAATGAATCATATATAATTATCCCGGAGTGATACCTATGATTAAAAAACTAGAGAACGTTGTTGAACGTTTCGAAGAAATAAATAATTTAATGATGGATCAAGAAGTGGCTACAGATATTCCTAGAGTAACCGAGTTATCCAAGGAACGTAGCCATCTTGAACCAATTGTTATGTTATATAAAAAGTATCAAGAAACCCAAAATACCATCGAAGAATTAGAAGAACTTATTAAATTAGAAGACGATGAAGAATTTATAGAAATGGCAAAATTAGAATTACATGAAGCCAAAGATTCATTACCCAAAATAGAAGAAAAACTTAAAGAACTACTAATTCCAAAAGATCCAGATGATAAAAAAGATGTCATAATGGAAATTCGTGGAGCTGCTGGTGGAAGTGAAGGAAATATTTTTGCTGGTGATCTTTATCGAATGTATTCTCGTTATGCGGAAACACAAGGCTGGAATATTAGTGTTCAAAATGCTGAAGAAGGAAGTGACGGAGGCTACACACAAATTGAGTTTACAATTTCTGGGAACCATGTTTACTCACAATTAAAATATGAAAGTGGTGCACATCGTGTCCAGCGTATCCCTAAAACAGAATCTGGTGGACGTATTCATACCTCTACCGCAACAGTTCTTGTTTTACCAGAAGCAGAAGATGTTGATGTTGAACTTGATATGAATGATGTTAAAGTTGATACCTATCGTTCAAGTGGACCAGGTGGACAAAGTGTTAACACAACAGATAGTGCCGTTCGTTTAACACATGAACCAACTGGCATTGTTGTAAGTTGTCAAGATGAAAAATCACAACATGGAAATAAAGCAAGTGCTCTACGTATATTAAAGGCGCGTATTTATGACCGTGTTATGCAAGAACGTGAAGAAAAAGAAGGCGCAGAGCGCCGCAGTAAAATTGGCACTGGTGATAGAAGTGAGAAAATTAGAACCTATAATTACCCACAAAACCGTGTAACTGACCATAGAATACACTTATCTATTCAACAACTTGATCGCATCATTGATGGTAAATTAGATGACCTCATTGAAGCACTTCAAACAGTTGAAATGGAAAATAAATTAAAAGCCGAAGAAGAGTAATTTTACTCTTCTTTCTGACTCTACAGGGGTGATTTCATGCCGACGTATAAAGAATTATTAACCATCAATGAACAACGAGCACGCGATTATAATAAAGAACCCTCAGCAATAAAACTACTCATGCTGCACTTTTCTAAGTTATCCAATGAAAAACTATATGCTTCATTAGAGGAAATAATGCCCAAAGAAAGCCAAAGTCAATTTTTAGATGCGGTTGAATTACATATTGTAAAAAACATTCCCGTTCAACATATTATGGGCTATGAACATTTCTTTGGCCGTAGATTTAAAGTGAATGAGGATGTCTTAATCCCGCGCTTTGAAACAGAAGAATTACTCAGTGAATTATTATTACTTTATGATGAGGTCTTTGCGGGTAAAGAAGTCGATGTTGTTGATATTGGAACAGGCTCAGGGTGTTTAGCAATCTCACTTGATTTAGAAGAGTCTAATATGCATGTTACAGCAACCGATATTTCCCAAAAGGCATTAGACGTTGCCAAAGAGAACAACACGTTATTAAATGGGTCTGTATCCTTTTTAAAAGGAAATGGGTTAACGCCACTTAAAAATCATAAATTTGATATTTTAGTTTCTAATCCACCCTACATTCCTAATCAAGAAGCAGTTGACCCGCTGGTAAAAGATAATGAGCCAGCGGTTGCTTTATTTGGTGGAGAAGATGGCTTAGATTTATATCATCATATATTAAAAGAAGCAAAACACTATTTGAATGAGCGTTTTATTATAGGGTTTGAACATGCGTATGATAAAAAAGACACCTTAAAACAATTAATTAATACCTATTTTACAGATGTTAAAATTATTCAGAAGAAAGACATGCAAGGAAAAGACCGCATGACGTTTATTATAAAACAGTAAAACTTTTTATATATATTTATATATATAAGGTAAATTCAAAATATATCTTACTTGACAAGACAATTACCTTTGTGTATATAATATGTAGAAAGTTAGGAGGAGTTTATGAACCAGAAATTAGTTATCGTTGAGTCACCTAGCAAATCTAAAACCATTGAACAATATCTTGGTAAGGATTTTACAGTGCTTTCTTCGAAAGGACATATTAGAGACTTAGCTATTAGTGGGAAAGGCGGACTTGGATTAGACATTGAAAATGACTTTGAACCGTCATATGCCACAATCAAACAAAAGAAAAAAGTAATAAAAGAATTAAAAAACGCTCTTAAAGATGCTGATGAACTGTATCTTGCAACTGACCCTGACCGTGAAGGTGAGGCTATTAGTTGGCATTTAAAAGAAGTTTTAAATACAGAGGATATACCAACAAAACGTGTTATCTTTAATGAAATCACACGAGAAGCTGTCTTAAAAGCATTTGAAAAACCACGTGATATTGATTATGATTTAGTGTCATCTCAAGAAACAAGACGTATTTTAGATCGTATTATTGGATTTAAACTGTCGAAATTACTACAAAATAAAATCAAATCAAAATCAGCAGGTCGTGTACAAAGTGCCGCACTTAAACTAATCGTTGATAAAGAAAAAGAAATTGATGCGTTTGAACCTGAAGAATATTGGAAAGTAAAAGCACTCTTTGATAAGTTTGAAGCGGACTTATATAAATATAAAAATGAGAGCATTGATTTATCGAGTGAAAAAGAAACAAATGCGTTGTTAGATTCTTTAACGGACTCATTTGAAATTACAAATATCGAAGAGAAAACACGTAAGAAATCACCTAAATTACCATTTACAACATCAACCCTTCAACAAGAAGCAGCTAATAAGTTGTATTTCAGTTCACAAAAAACAATGCTTGTGGCACAACATCTATATGAAGGAATACAACTAAAAGATGAAACAGTTGGACTTATCACGTATATGCGTACAGATTCTACACGTTTATCAAATACCTTTGCTTATCCTGCTATTAGACATATTGAAGATTTTTATGGTAGTGAATACAAAGGATTTGTCAGAAAAGCGAAAAAAGGATTGAATGTACAAGATGCCCATGAGGCAGTAAGACCAACAAATGTTGAAATACATCCTAAAGAAATTAAAAGCTATTTATCTAAAGATGAATATAAATTGTATAAACTCATTTATGCAAGAACAGTTGCTTCTTTGATGAAACCTGCGAAAATTAAAAAGACAGATGTTGAATTTACAAGTAATGAAGCAATCTTTAGAGCAAGTGCTCAAGAACTCGTATTTGATGGGTATTTAAAAGTATATGGTGACTATGAACGCATCAATATTACCACATTACCACCACTTGAAACTGGGGCAAAAATGACACCGAATGAGATTGATACTGAACAAAAATTTACTACACCACCCCCTAGATACACTGAGGCACGTCTTATTAAAGATATGGAAGAGCTTGGTATTGGACGTCCTTCAACTTACTCACAGACAGTCTCAACATTAAAACACCGCAAATATATCAAAACTAAAAAGAAAAAATTTCATCCAACAGATCAAGGGAAATTAACCATCGAAAAACTCACAAAATTCTTCGATCAAATCATCAATGTGAATTACACAGCGCGCATGGAAAAAATATTGGATGAAATAAGTGTTGGAAAAGAAGAACAAACAAAAATTATTTCTGATTTCTATCATTCGTTTATTCCTATGGTAGATAATGCGAATGAAAACATGGAAAAAATCCCACCAAAACTTACAGGTGAAAAATGTCCTAAATGTGGACATGACATGGTGATAAGACAATCACGCTATGGTAAATTCGAAGCATGTAGTAATTTCCCGAAATGTAAATACATTAAAGACAACGATGATAAAAAGAAAAAAGAACCTGAATCAACAGGTGTTACGTGTCCAAAATGTAATGAGGGAACCATTGTTAAACGCGTTGCTAAACGTGGTAGAAACAAAGGAAAAACATTTTATGCATGTGATAACTTTCCAAAATGTAAAAATATGTTATTTGGAAAACCAACCGGAGAAAAATGTCCAGAATGTGGACAACTACTTATTGAACAAGAAGATGGTAGTATTATTTGTCAAAACTCTAAAGAATGTGGATACACACAATAATACACAAAGGCTAATCAATCGATTAGCCTTTTTTCTATATTTTTTGTATAATAAGGTAAGAAGGTGAGTAGATATGATTCAACGAAAAGTATTTCCCATCATTGCTTTTGGTTTATTTATCGTAAGAAGTATAAATTTTTTAGCTAATAATGCCTTGTTTCATGAGGTGATTAATTATTGGCTAATTATTATGATTATCATTTTATTATTAATCTCAAAAGGTATGTCATTAATCGATAAAACTTATTTTATTTATATGGTGATGTTTTTAGAATTGATGATTATTTTTTATGCCGGTGTTATACATCCAAGTGCATTATATTTGTTATATTTTTATATTACAATGATTCTTTGGATCCCACTTTTTGTGTATGAGTACCGATTTTATATGATTTCTCATAGACGACTTGATTTGTTTAAACTCGGTTTCTTAATTACAACGTTTGTAATTACCGGGACCTTACTAGTTGGTTACCAATAATTTCGTTATTTTAATTTAGCTGGTTAAAGTGGATAAAATCGCTTGATTTAACCCTTTAAAAAAAATAAAAAAACTCTTTGCATTTGGTTGACAAAAGCCTTTCTTTAATGGTATATTATTAATGCGACATTAGTCGCAACTTATCCCTTACATAGCATGGTGAATAATTTTATTATTCACACATCCCCTTCCTTAAATCCGCCGAGAGGCGGATTTTCCCTTTTTATAGGGTTTTTTTTATAATAGTTTAAGTTTAAAATAAGTTGTGTTATAATATTTTTGACTTAAGAAAGAAGTGATTTTATGGGATTTTTTAAAAACTTATTCACCTCGAAGGAAAAACGTCAAGAAGCAAAAAAATATGAACTAGGAATGTCTAAAACAAGACAAGGTGTTCTTAGTAATTTAAATGATATATTAAAACAAGGTAAAACCATTGATGAAGAATTATTTACGGAGTTAGAAGAAATATTTATCATGGCAGATATTGGTGTAAATACAGTTATTAATTTCATTGATCATTTACGTAGAACAGTGAAAGTAAAAGCACTAGATGATGCAGAAGACTTAAAAGAAATTATTGTTGATGAAATGTTTAAACTCTACGTTAAGGATGAGATTGTTTCATCTAATTTAGATATTAAAGAAGACCGTTTAAATATTATACTATTTGTCGGTGTTAATGGTTCAGGTAAAACAACATCCATTGGTAAAGTGGCAAATGAGTATATTAAAAAAGGTAAACAAGTTATGTTAGTTGCTGGTGACACTTTTCGTGCTGGTGCGATTAACCAACTTAATATTTGGGCTGAGCGTGTTGGGGCAAGTTTTTATAGTAAAGAAGAAGGTAGCGATCCATCAAGTGTAATGTTTGATGCGATTATACAAGCTAAAGAAGATGACATCGATATAATTCTATGTGACACTGCTGGACGCTTGCAAAATAAAAAAAATCTAATGAAAGAACTTGAAAAAATTCATAAAGTAATTGGACGTGAAGTGAAAAATGCACCACACGAAACTTTACTTGTGATTGATGCAACAACTGGACAAAATGGATTATCTCAAGCGAAACTATTTAATGAAGTTACCAACATTACTGGAATTGTCTTAACAAAATTAGATGGGACAGCCAAAGGTGGAATTGTTTTAGCTATCAGAGATGAAATGGATATTCCAATAAAATACGTCGGTCTTGGTGAAAAAATGGGAGATTTAGAACATTTCGATATTGAAGAATATATCTATGGTATGTTCAGTGATTTAATCCAATGAATGAACTAGAGAAATCAATTAAAGTTAACTTTTTATTAGATCGTTATCAGTCCTTATTAACAGATAAACAACGCGCCTATTTAAAAGATTATTTTCAAAACGATTATTCAATCACAGAGATTTCTCAAAATCATGAGGTAAGTCGTAACGCTGTTTATGATCAAATTAAGCGAGCGGTTGATCGATTAAATGATTATGAGAAAAATTTGAATCTCGTTGAAAAATATAAAAAACGTATAGATATTATTACACAAATAAAAGAATTAAATAAGGATTCTAAAATTGAGAATTTACTAAAAGAATTAGAAGGAATTGAGTGATCAAACAATGGCTTTTGAAAACTTATCAGATAGACTACAAATGGCGATGCGTCGTGTTACTGGACGTGGTCGTTTAACCGAAAAAGATATTAATGAAATGATGCGTGAAGTACGTCTTAGCTTATTAGAAGCAGATGTTAATTTTCGTGTTGTTAAAAATTTCACCAAAGATGTAAAAGATAAAGCACTAGGTGAACACATTCTAAAAGGGTTAAATCCAGGACAACAAGTTGTTAAAGTTGTTAATGAAGAACTCACTAAAATTATGGGTGAAAAACACGTCCCTTTAAACTTACAAAAAGATCAACTAACAAGTATTATGATGGTTGGACTTCAAGGGGCAGGTAAAACAACAACTGCTGCAAAACTGGCACTTCACTTACGTGAAAAAGAAGCATTAAAACCACTACTTGTCGCACTTGATATTTATCGACCTGCCGCAATTGATCAGTTAAAAACATTAGGGAAGCAAATTAACTGTGAGGTTTTTGAAAAAGGAACAGATGTAAAACCTGAAAAGATTATGAAAGAAGCACTCGCTTACGCTAAAGAAAATGACTTTGATCTAATCATCGCAGATACAGCTGGTCGCTTGCACATTGATGATGTGATGATGCAAGAACTAAAAGATATTAAGACTGTATTAGATCCAAGCGAAATACTCTTAACTGTTGATGCAATGACAGGACAAGATGCTGTCAGTGTTGCTAAATCATTTCATGAGTCACTTGATGTTGATGGTGTTGTCCTAACTAAATTAGATGGAGATACACGTGGTGGAGCTGCCTTGAGTATTCGACGTGTGGCAGATTTACCGATTAAATTGATGGGGACTGGAGAAAAACTAAAAGCCCTCGAACCATTTCATCCTGAACGCATGGCATCTCGTATTTTAGGAATGGGAGATGTAATGACACTCGTTGACAAAGTAACCGAGAATGTCGATGAAACCGATATGATGGGTATGATGGAAAAAATGATGAGTGGAAACTTCAATTATAATGATTACTTAAAACAACTTAAAATGATTAAACGCATGGGCTCATTAAAAGGAATTATGAAATTAATACCTGGCGTCAATAAATTACTTAAAAAACAAGATATTGATGAAAAACAAATGGTGTATATTGAAGCCTTGATTAATAGTATGACAAACAAGGAACGTAAATATCCGCAATTACTAGAAAAAAGTTCTTCACGAAGAAGACGCATAGCAAAAGGATCTGGTCGTCAAGTGAGAGATGTTAATCGTTTAATAGAAGGATTGAAACAACAAACAAAAATGATGAAACAAATGAAAAATATGGATCCGTCTAATATTAATCCAAATGATCCACTAAGTTCTTTACAAAATACTGGCACGAAGAAAAAAGGAAAAGGAAAAGGAAAAGGGCGTTTTAAATTCTAAAAAAAAAGAGGTATCATCCAATTGCTTAATTGGATGATACCTTTTAGTTTACCTATGAAATTTTAAGACACAAAGACCTTCGGTCCCGTCTTTAAAATAAGTGTTTTCTTTTTCCATCATATAATTGTAGATTTTCTTTACATATGGTTTATCGGTGATAATATCAACTTCCATTAAATCATATGTTTCACTATCCATATCAAATGCTAGATCAATTGCACCATGTGATTTGATATAATTTATCTTAGGTGAACGAATGTCTGCTAAAGCGACGAAGTCACCTTCAAAAATGACGTAATAAAAGACACCTTTACTGTTACCATGTCTAAATTTTACCAGTTGATTTTCCATTTGTTTTCCTCCTCATAACATCTTATCTTACTATCATTATATCAAAGAAGAAATGTTATGTGAAACACTATTTTAAGTAGTCTTTTAAGAAGTGTATAATCCCGTCTTCTTGATTTGTTTTATCTAGTATAATATCAGC
This sequence comes from Candidatus Izemoplasma sp., assembly GCA_021736205.1. Taxonomy (GTDB): domain Bacteria; phylum Bacillota_I; class Bacilli_A; order Izemoplasmatales; family Izemoplasmataceae; genus JAIPGF01. Next base: position 10,732 of record JAIPGF010000009.1, on the reverse strand, counting down.
GTGTTTTTTCAATCGTTCTTGTGCGTTCTTCATTGCAATGCCTATTTTAGCGTATTGGAGCATTTCAATATCATTTCCGGCATCACCAAAGGCTATGACTTGATCAGCGTTATACCCTAAATGTTTGGCAACATAGTCAAGTCCTTTTGCTTTATTTGTTTCTGGGTTAAACAATTCGATCACATAGTGATAGTCTTCTCCCCAGTTTCGGGCGTTTACTTTTCCTTCAAAATGTGTATTAACATAGTCTTCAAGTTCTTGTGCTTTCCCCTTTTTGGTTAACACTAAAAAGCCATTAGGATCTTCTTGTAAAATATCTTTGATATGCCCTGTAAAAAGTTTCGCGCCGTTAAAATAATGTAGTAGAGGTCTAATTTTATCAGTGTCTTTATACAAGAAGATATCATCTTGTACTTCTCCAAAAGCATTATCTATAATATCGAGATTGTTTTCAAAAATATCATGGATATATTCTTTCTTCATTGTTACACTATAAGGCTTAAAAGAAGGATCATGTTTAGAAGTAACTAACCCACCATTATAATTGATTAAAGGTGTATCAAGACCTAGTTCTTGATGAAATCGCTCAGTACTTCTAAAAGGTCTACCTGTTGCAATTACAATATCATGAACTTTGCCTAACTCTTTTAAATATGTTTTTGTTTGCTCACTGATTTCATCCCACTTTGCTAACAAGGTGCCATCTAAATCAAGTGCAATTAAGTGTTTATTCATTTTATCACCTCATAACATTATCTCATAGATTAATTATTTTTCAATAAAAGAACAATAAATTTGTTAGTTATTTTAAGTAAACATTAATCACTATTTGAATAAATTTTTACGATTAAACAAGCAGTTTTAACCGACTTCGTTTTAAAAATAAACTGAATCTTGAAAACACTTTCAGAGACAAAAGAGACAATTTAATGCTATAATGTGTTAAAGAGGTGTCAATGATGATTAAAGAATATTCACAAAACAGAAATAATGCCATACTAAATTTATCGGTAAAATATTGTTCCACTCAGGAAGAATTACTCAGTTCGAAAGCATTTAATAAAGTGCTTAAAAGTTTTATTGAAAAACAAGAGGAAGAAGATAGTTTACTGCTTGAAAATTTAGAATCGCAACGAGATGGCAAAGATTTATCGCATACTATTTCAACACTATATCGATTACTCACATCATTTGCAATTGATGAAATTAAGAATACGAGTAAAATATATTATAACTTTTTAACCCATAATGATTTACTTGAATTTACACAAAAACTCTATGATTATTGGCGTGGATTAGAACGATATGCCATCATTCAGACAAATGGTAACAAAAAAGGCATGGTAAATGTTAACTTTATTGAAGCAAGTAATAACTTTTCCAATCTTGTATTAAGCACTTTTAGAAAGATAGAAGGGAATCTAAAGAAAGTAGAAAATAATGTTTACAGACAACTTCAGGCTGGCTATAATGCCGGGCTTGTTTTATCTAATTTTGATAATAACTTACCAGCTAAATATGATTACTTAAATGAAGTAAACACAATAAAAAAGATTATTTTAACGCCACCATTAATTGTTTATCCATCTAGAAATACACGTAGTGGGTTATTTGAAGAAGTATATTCTAATCCATTAAAAGAAGTGAAAATGCGGATGGACCACTATTTTTGCTATCCTGCTAAAGTTGGTAAATCACTGACGTATGTGTATTTTCATAGGGATTTTATGAATCATGGAATTGCCTTAAGTAATTTATTTGAACTTGCATCAGAAGAAGACTTAAAATCAAAAAAATCAGATATAATACTTGTATTTGGTGGACGTGTTAAAAATAATCCAAAACGAACTGTTTACTTTGACGACAAAGAAAATGATGTGTTAGTTGGACTTGTTTCAAATTGTGATGAAATCGATTATTTTGGCTATATGAAAAAAATGATATTAACACTCCATAATACTAAAATGATTAACCAACAAGAATTACCAATTCATGGCGCGATGGTTAATATCACGTTAAAAAACAATAAAAAAGCCAATGTAGCGATTATTGGTGATAGTGGAGCCGGTAAATCTGAAAGTTTAGAAGCCTTTAGAAAGTTATCAAAAGATTATTTAAAAGAAATCAAATTTATCTTTGATGATATGGGCTCATTTAAAATTAAAAACAATGAGGTATATGGTTACGGAACAGAAACAGGGGCCTTTGTTCGACTGGATGATTTAGAACTCGGGTATTCATTTCAAGCAATGGACCGGGCAATTTTTATGAATCCTCATCGTGACAATGCCCGTTTATTAATTCCAATATCTGATTATGAAACAATTACGAAGGGCTTTAAAGTTGATATTTTACTTTATGCCAATAACTATACAGAACGAGAAAATGTACTGACGTTTTTTAAAGATAAACAAGACGCTATAGATGTGTTTGTAAAAGGACAAAGAAAAGCAAAAGGAACAACTTCTGAAGAAGGTATTGTGTCCAGCTTTTTTGGAAATCCTTTTGGACCTGCTCAACGTCAAACAGAAACAAAAGTTATTTTAGATAATATATTTGATAAACTCTATGAAAATAATATCCCAGTTGGTGAGATTTACACAAAACTTGCCATCAAAGGAAAAGAGCAATCTGGTCCGGAAGATGCTGCTAAACAATTATTTAAATGGATAAGAGAAAATTAAAGTCGATAAAATCGACTTTTTTTCTTGCCACACAAAAATAGTATTTAACAAATTTCTATGTTATAATAAACAAATGACAGGAGGGATACTATGCTCACAAGTATTCTACAGTTTACCATCAGTGAACTAATCTATTTTATATTTGGTATATTCGCTGGTATGTTACTACTTAGCATGAGTTTTATCTATCTATCTTTTCGTGGAAAAAATGTTGATGTTACAGACATTAAACGCCCACAAGTAGATGGTGATGAGGATGAATTAAAATTACTCATATTAAACAGACAAAATAAATTCAAACGTCGACTAAAACATACGACAAAAAGTGTACCACAACTAACATTTGATATGTCTTATGAATTAGTTGAGGAGATATCTCGATATTTCTTTCCAGAATCAAAATATCCTATGCTTGAACTGAGTATTACTGAAATAATAAATTTAAATAAATATGTTAGTAATCGTGTTGATGAAATACTTGATAAGCCCATTTTGAAAAATTCAAAAAATTTCCAAGTTATTACCTTTATTAAAATGTATGAAAAGAAAAAACAATTTGATGAAAGTAGAGCGGTGAGAGCGGCTAAAAAATATCATTTAGGAAAAGTCGTAAAATACGGATCTATGGCACTAAACGCTGTTAACCCAGTGTATTGGTTTAGAAAACTAGTTATTAATACAAGTCTTGATATGATGACTAAAAAAATATCGACAATTATCATTGGTATTGTCGGAGAAGAAACAACAAAAATATATTCTAAAAAACTGTTTGATAAGCAGATGAATCTCGATGTAGTCGATCAAGAAGTCGATGAATTTCTAGAAGAAGCAGAAAAAGGAGAAATAGATGAAACAGATTGAGAGTTTAGAAGAATTTGAAGCAGTCATAAATAACGAAAAAATCACGATTACCTATTGGTACACAGACTGGTGTCCAGATTGTTTTGCAATAAAACCTTATTTAGAACCATTGCAAGATGAATTTGATTCAATTCAATTTGTGCAAGTGGATCGTGATGAAATGATTGATTTAGCAAAACATTATGATGTGATGGGGATCCCAAGTTTCATTATTTTTAAAGAAGGCGATGTAATTGGTCGTTTAGTGGATAAAAACCGTAAAACATATGAACAAGTAAAATCATTTATACAAGAGACAATTTAAAAGAGGTGTTGCAGATGTTTTGGCCATTTAAATCAAAAAAAAGAAAGTTGATTGTTGAAGAACGTACAGAAGATTCAAAACCGTTCGAAATTCCTCAAATAGCAGAGGAAAATATCAGAAAACCATATGCGAATGAAGGATTTGTTTCGCCTATTTTTGGACGTAATGTGAAAGATGATGTTGTTATTCCAACACCGCATAAACGTGAGGGTGATATCGATAAACAACTTGATACATTCCGCACCAAACCTAGATTAACAAAAGAAGAAATGAAAAAGAAATATGGCTCTGAATATCCGGAGTTTGATTTAGTACATGGTAAGAACCTAGATGAAGCAATGGCCTCACAAAATAGACACAAACATGACCCAATTACAGAAGAAGATGTTAAACAAGAATCAGAAAATAGAGAACGCTTTAAAAAACAAAAAGATGATGATCAAGAATTAAATAGTTTCTTTAAAAAATCATTTCAAAAAGAAATGCATCGTCAAGAAAATGAAACCAAAACGGTTGAATCAAAACCTTTTAAGATAAAGAGACAAACGGATGAATCAACTGATACATCGAACACACATACCCAAAAATCTTCAAAAAAGCCTTATAAATTGCCATCTGTAAGCTTACTAACAAGAAACGAAAAACAAACAGATGACAATCCCGAATGGGTACAAAACCAAATAGAAGTATTGAACAGCACATTGTCAGATTTTGGCGTGGATGGTGAAGTTGAAACATTTACCAAAGGGCCCACAGTTACACGTTATGAAATTGTGCTTGAAAGTGGCGTAAATGTCAAAAAAGTAACAAGTATTTCTGACAATATTAAAATGAATCTAGCAGCAAAAGAAATCCGAATTGAAGCACCTATTCCTGGTAAGTCAACCGTCGGTGTTGAAGTACCTAACGAAGTTCCAGAGATAGTTCAATTCGTTGACATTGTAGATACAAATAGATTTAGAGATTTATCTAATCCATTAACAATAGCGATTGGACAAGACATTGATGGAAAGAATATCTATTCATCGATTACTAAAATGCCACATGGGTTAATCGCAGGAGCAACAAATAGTGGGAAAAGTGTCTGTATTAATACCCTATTAATGAGTTTACTTTATAAACATACGCCCGAAGAATTACGCTTAATGTTAATTGATCCAAAGTTCGTTGAACTTAATGCGTATAATAACCTGCCACATTTAATTACACCTGTTATAACTGAAGCAAAAATAGCTACCGCAGGATTAAAGTGGGCTGTAGAAGAAATGGAGCGTCGTTTCTTATTATTCCAACAAGAAAGCACACGAGATATTAGCTCATTTAATAAAAAAATGAAACAAAATGATGAAGATATCTTACCATATATCGTGATTGTTATCGATGAACTCTCAGAACTTATGCAAGTGAGTGGAAGTACTGTTGAAGAATCAATCATGCGTCTTACCCAAAAAGCAAGAGCAGCAGGACTTCATTTAATGATTGCCACACAACGTCCAAGCACCGATGTTATAAAAGGAACCATAAAATCAAATATTCCAACGCGTTTTGCCTTTATGGTATCAAGTTACGTTGACTCTATGACGATTATCGATAGTGCAGGAGCTGACAAACTACTCGGACGTGGAGATATGTTATTCCAAGAAAGCGGTAAACCAAAACACCGCGTTCAAGGCGCTTTCATCAGTGATGAAGAAATTGACAATGTGGTCACTTTTATCAATAACCAACAAGAGCCAGACTTCTTATTTGGGAATGAAGAACTCATTAAAGAAGCAACAAAAAAGGAGAATACCGATGAATTGACAGATGATGTCGCAAGATATGTTGTCGAAGAAGGTAAAGCCTCTATTAATGCTATTTCAAAAGAATTTCATATTGGATTTAACCGAGCACAAAATATTGTGGAAACACTTTTTGAGATGGATATTGTAAGTGAAAATGTTGGCTCAAAAGCCCGCGATGTATTGGTCGATCTATCCTCTTTGGAGAAACTACTTGGTGAGCGCTAATGATTTATAATACAGATATAGAAGTCACAGAAGAAGATAAGCTATTCATCGAAAAAACAGAGGTACTTAAACGAAAATTAAAAAGGAAAATCCCAATTGTTATTGGGATTATCTTTCTTATACAAGTTTTTTTCCAATTAGATAGAAATTTTGATTTTAATCCAGTAAGAGGCAGAGAATTTAGCGTATTTCTTAGTCTTATTATTATTTTTTCGATTGGATACTTTGTTTATAACGCAACAAGAGAAACAAACAACAATCCTAAAAAAACATACAAACGTTATAAAATTTTCTATGAAGTAATTGATATCTCAGCTATCTTACCATACATCATGGTTATTGTTACGTTGACCAATATGTTTTTTATATCATTTTCCCCCATTAGTGGCAGTTCAATGGAACCGAACTTTCATGATGATGAAGCAGTATTTTTCAGCCACTTAAATGTCAAATATAATCGCTTTGATGTGATCATTTTAAAAACAAGTAAACTCAGTGAGCCTTATTTAATCAAACGAATAATTGGTTTGCCTGGAGAACATGTCACAATTGATCACAATGAAATTTATATCGATGGGGTATTACTCGACCAACCATTCATTGATACGACCATTTATAAGACAAGCTGTCCGATGACAGGGAGCCGTGACTTTTGTGAATACTCTTTAGGAGCAGAAGATTATTTTGTTTTAGGTGATAACCGTTCTAATTCAACAGACTCTAGAATTTTAGGGTCTATAAAACAAACAGATTTATTTGGCAAAGTGATATTTAAATTTAGTGATCGTAATTTTCTTGCAGGAGCAAACTAATATGAAACAAATTCAATGGTATCCTGGTCATATGGCCAAAACCAAAAAAGAAATTAAAGAACGTGCTAAACATGTAGATGTAGTACTAGAAATAGTGGATGCAAGATGTCCCCTTTCTTCTCAGAACCCTATTATTGATGAATTAGTTGAGAATAAACCCAGAATAATCCTTTTAAATAAGGCAGATTTAAGTGATGAAAATGTCTTAGAAGACTGGATTGATTTTTATGAAAAACAAGAGATCAAGGCGTTAAAAATCAATGCCATAAGAAAAAAAGGATTAGAAAAAATTTATCCAGCAATGAAAGAACTTATTCAAAAAAAATTAGATAAAGAACAGAAAAAAGGACGTGAAAAACGTGCTTTAAGAGCTTTAATAATTGGTATTCCTAATGTAGGTAAATCAACTTTAATTAATGCCTTAGCCAACAAGAAGAAATTAGTTGTTGGTAATAAACCAGGTGTCACTAAACACACACAGTTTATTCGCGTTAAAAAAGATTTTGAATTGTTAGATACCCCAGGGATCTTGTGGCCCAAATTTGAAGATGAAAAAGTTGCCTTAAACTTAGCGTTAACAGGGGCAATCAAAGATAGTATTTTACCACTAGATGATGTTGTGATTTATGCCTTTAAATACTTAGATGAACATTATAAAGGATTGATAGAAAAACGATATGAAATCGATGTTGATATTGATAATATCGTTCAAATATTTGATGATATTGGGCGTAAAAGAGGTTGTCTAATCGCCAATAATGAAATTGATTATGACCGAGTTATTAATTTATTTTTACACGATTTTAGAAACCATAAAATAGGAAGTGTTATTCTTGAAAGACCAAGTGATGTATCAGTATGAAAACAATCTTTATAAATCAGGACATAAGTTAATTGCCGGAACAGATGAAGTTGGACGTGGTCCACTTGCTGGTCCCGTTGTGGCTGCTGCAGTAATCTTAAATCCTGATATAACCATTGAAGGACTGAACGATTCTAAAAAACTCTCAGAAACAAAACGCAATGAGTTATCCAAACAGATTAAAGAAAAAGCTATAGCATCCACAATTACACACATTTCACCTAGAGAAATAGATCAAATAAATATCTATAAAGCCTCACAAAAAGCAATGATAAAAGCCATTGAAAAACTAGATCCCAAGCCTGATTACATCTTGAGTGATGCCATGCAATTACCGGGTATACCTATTCCTTGTATGAGCATTATTAAAGGTGATTCAAAAAGTGCTTCAATTGCAGCAGCAAGTATCTTAGCTAAAGTAAATCGAGATGCGTATATGGTAAAACTTGCTAAAAAATATCCCAAATATGCCTTTGATCAACACAAAGGATATCCGACGAAAAAACATCTTGAAGCGTTAAAAAAATATGGTGTATTAGATGTTCATAGAAAATCATTTGCTCCAGTGCATGATCAACTGTATAAACAACAAAAATTAGATATATAAAAAGACCAGTTTCAGAAACGAAACTGGCCTTTTTTTATAGTTTTAAACTTGCTGTATAAAGTGATTTATAATACCCATCTTGATCAATTAATTCTTGATGTTTACCGCGTTCAGAAATACCAGATTCTGTTAATACGAGTATCTCATCAGCATTTGAAATAGTAGATAAGCGATGCGCAATCACAAGTGTTGTACGCCCCTCTGATAATTCATCTAGTGCTTTTTGAATTAAGTGTTCTGTGACATTATCAAGTGAACTTGTTGCCTCATCCAGAATTAAAACGGGAGGGTTTTTCAAGAAAACGCGAGCAATACTGACACGTTGTTTTTGGCCACCAGATAATTTAACACCTCGTTCACCGACTAATGTATTATAGCCCGCATCTAAACTTAAAATAAACTCATGTATATTCGCATTTTTAGCGGCTGCGACAACTTCATCAAATGTTGCTTCAGGACGGCCATATAATATATTATCTTTGATGGTTCCAAAGAAGATATATACATCTTGTTGCACATGGCCTATTTGGGAACGAAGGGAATAAAGATCATAATCTTTTACATTAACACCATCGACGGTAATGGTACCAGAATCAACATCATAAAAGCGTGGTATAAGTTTTGATACGGTACTTTTTCCAACCCCGGTTGCGCCAACTAAGGCAACTTTTTTACCTGGTCTAATCGTCACGTTGAAATTCTTTAATACATCCGTTTGCGATGATTCATAAGCAAATGTGACATCATTAAACTCAATAATTCCTTTGGGATTTTTTAGTTCTATGGCATTTTCTTTTGAACGAATTTTAGGTTCTTTTGTCATAATAGAATAAAATTTTTCATATCCACTCCAACCCTTTTGAACTTGTTCCATTGTTTGGATTAATGTTCTAACTGGTTGAACTAAGAATGTAATATAAAAGAAGAAAGCGGAGTATTCACCAATTGTGATTTCTCCCAAGTAAATATAATACCCACCTGTTACTAATGCAGTAACATAGAGTAAATCAATAAAAAATCCAGTCCCACTACTAAAGATTCCCATCTGTTTATAAAAATGATCAAACGAAAGTTGGTATTTATTAGTAGCTCTTGTAAATTTCTTTAATTCATGGTCTTCGTTTGTGAATGCTTTTGTTAAGCGAATACCGCCAACAGAGTTTTCTACTTCACTGTTGACTTCTTCATGTGTTGCGCGTGTTTTTCTAGATGCAGCCATCATTTTCTTTCGTCTGGATGCACTGAAAATAAAGAGTAATCCGACAAAAATAAAGACAATTACGGTAAACATCACATGGGTATTAATTAAAATAAGAAATGATCCAATAATCATGACAACAGACACAAATATATTTTCTGGTGCATGATGTGACATTTCAGATATATCTCTTAAGTGTCCAACGATATATGTCATAATACTACCAGTCTTATGATCATCAAAGTAATCAGAATCTAATGTTTGGAGTTTTTTGAATAAATCAATCCGCATATCACGCTCTATACGTGTTCCCATCACATGGCCATAGTAGTTAATAAAGTAACTACATCCTAGTCTAAGAAGGTATAACAATATCATAACGGCTCCTACACCAAAGATAAGGGTTAATTCCTTATTTGGAATAAAGTTATCGATATATTCTTGTAAGACTCTGGGGAAAACGAGATTTAAACCACTCATAATTAAAGCAGCGATTGTATCAAAAATAAATAGGCCCAAATGATTTTTATAGTAGCTAACGAACTTTTTAAGCATTTTTATCACCTTTTTCAAAAATAATTATAACACAAACAAATTTAAATTCACGTGTTTTATGGTATAATTAATCAGGTGATTAATATGATTACTTCGTTAACAAAGTATTTAAAACAAGCGTCTAAAGATGATACAATAATTTTTGAGAGTGATGTGTCTTATTTAGTTGGAACCTCAGTCTGGTCTAAAAAAGGATTGAATAAAATATTGAATGTGACTAAATCAGACATAGATGACGTTGTTATATTATGTAAGAATGTGAAACAGGTTAAAAACTTAATAGAAAATTTTAGTGAAAATCAGACATTTTTATCAGATTGGCCAGGCTTATTAAATGTCATTTTTAAAAAGAATTCAAAACTTAATACTTTACCAAATGACATGATTACTATCCGAATTCCCAATCATTCAACGACGTTGAGACTGCTTGATGAAAAGGGTCCTATGATATCACTTCCGCTAAAACTGGGTAAGCAAAGACCAATTACTAAGTATACAAAAACATTGGTTTTTGAGTCGCGAGTTGATTTTTTAATTAAGGGAAGTGATTGTGAATTAAAAGAACCCAGTTTTTTTAATACTATCACAGAAGAAAAAATACAGTGAAAATCTAAGTTTTAATCAGAAATATGTAGATGTAAAACATTAAAAAAATCAGTTGTAATTATTTGATTCTTTGGTATAATTTATATAGTTAAATATATATATTTAAATGGAGGTAAACATGAAAATAGCAATTGGTGCTGATCATGGTGGTTACGAATTAAAACAAGCCATCATCAAAAAATTAAAAGAAGATGGACATGATGTAACTGACTTCGGAACAAATAGTAGTGATAG